>NZ_VFVX01000005.1:0-290528 GCF_006442395.1 Mesorhizobium sp. B2-3-5
AGGCTTTCGCCCTACGAGGGGCCCCACCCCTAACCCCTCCCCACAAGGGGGAGGGAGACTTCCGTTGACGCCGATCCTGGCAAATTGAGCATGTTTTCGATCCAAGGCGTAAGTAAAGGTGCGCGCGGCAGCATTCCCTCCCCCTTGTGGGGAGGGGTTAGGGGTGGGGCCCCTCGTAGGGCGAAAGCCTCGGCCTCCCTATGCGATAGCCCTGCCGTTCACGGGGAGAAATGCCCGGCAGGGCAATGAGGGGCGGCGCAGGCGTTTGCTGCTTGGCATCTGAACCGACGTGGCAATCTCATCCTGCTCCCAAACCTGCCACGCTGGCGCTGCTCCTCATCGCCTGCCGGCACCTTCTTCCCGTGAACGGGGAGAAGGGAGAGCCAAGCCACTCTAAAATAGCGCCTTTTCCAGCGGGCCTTCCAGCGTCTCCGCGAATGCCGTGGCCAGATGGTGCCGGTCGCGGAACGCCAGCTTGCCGCCGATGAAGACGTGGCATTGGGTGGGGCCGCAGAAGCGGTCGGTCAGGTCGACATAGAGCGTGTCAGGCACGCTTTTCACCACGGCGCGCTCGGCGGCGGCGGCCTTGTCATTGGCGGCCTCGGTTCTTGGCGTGTCGCAGCGCGAGGGGGCCTTGCGCCACCAGAGCGCGCGGGCCACGCAGGAATCGGCGAAGCTGTCGCCGATCGGTGTGTCGCGGATGACGGCCGTCTCGACGCCCGCTTTGCTGAAGGCCTGCAGTGTGGAGCGCAGGCCTGCCTGCCAGCGCGCGGTCTCGGCCTTGCGGCCGGCGGCTGGCAGGTCGCGGGTCAGGTTGCCGATCGAGAATTCCGAGATCACCACAAGGCGCGGTTTGCGGCGGATTATGTCTGCTATCGCCTGTTCGCGCCAGGCGTCGCATTCGGTGTAGTCGCGCTTCAGCACCGCGTTGAAGGTCGACAGCCGCGAGGCGCGGCACGAGGATTTGAGATAGGTGACCACTTTGGTGTCGTTGCGCCGGGCCGCCGCGACCAGCGGCGTCGACCAGTGGTCGGCATGCGAATCCCCGAACAGCACGATGGTGTGGGCGGCATCCGCCGGGCCGAACACGCAAGGCTTCGGCTTCACCGTGTGGAAGTCGAGCAGGCAGTTGGCGTCGCGTGCGCGTGCGATGGAGGGCTGTTCGGCGGCCTGTTCGATGCCGCGCTGGGCAGGGTCGATATTGCGTGTGGCCAGGTGCGCGTTGGCATAGGCCACCGCCACGCCTGCACCGGTCAGCGCCAATGCGGGAGCCAAAGCAATTCCAGGAAAAGTATGAAATGGTTTTCTCACGGGAATCGCGGCAAAACGAAAGGCCCGGGCGCCCGCTATCGGCCAGCCGCCGCGCCGCGCCGGGTTCTCGATCAGATGATAGGTGAGGAACGACAGCGCCAGCGCCAGAGCGCCGCAGCCGAGGCGCTGCGCGACGGTGAGATCCGGCACCAGCATCCCGGCATAGACGATGACCGGCCAGTGCCAGAGATAGAGCGAATAGGAGAGCGCGCCGATCCATTGCAAAGGCGGCAGCGAAAGCAGGGAAGCGGGCGCCAGCGCCTGCCAGCGGGCAGGGCTGACTGTCTCGCTGTCGTCCTCCTCGCCGGCGCCGCTCAGCAGCACCAGGACCGTGCCGGCGACCGGCAACAGCGCGTACCAGCCGGGGAAGGGCAGGTCTTCGCTCAAGGCAAGATAGGCCGCCGCTATCAGCGCCAGGCCGAGCCAGCCTTGCACCGCGCGCAGCCATCGAGCAATTCCAGGGAACGCGTGAAACGGTTTTCCGTCCGCGATTGCGTCAGGACAAAGAGCCGGAGCGGTTCGGCGTTTCCGCGAAACGATGAACTGCTCCAGCCGGTTCCGCCACAGGGTGGCCGGCGCCAGCGTCGCCAGGCCGCCAGCGGCGAACTCCCAGGCGCGCAGCGGCGAGAAATAGAAGGCCCAGGCCGGCGCGGCGCTGGTCAGCCACAGGCAGGCGGCGAAGGAGGCGAGGCCGGCCGCGCCGATCACCGCTATCGCCATGTGCTTGCCCGGACGCAGCCAGGCTGCGAGCAGAAGCAGCGCGGGCCAGACGAGATAGAACTGCTCCTCCACCGACAGCGACCAGAAGTGGATGAACGGATTGCTCAAGGCATCGGCGGCGAAATAGTCGAACGACCAGCGCAGCAGCCACAGATTGATGGCATAGGCCGACGCATACATGGCGCCGCGCGAATAGAGCGCCTGCTCCCGCGGCGACAGGATGAAATAGCCGGCGGCGAGCGTGACCAGGATGACGAACAGGGCGGCCGGCAAAAGGCGCCTGGCGCGGCGGGCATAGAAGCGCCAGAGGTCGAGCCTGCCGGTCTCGGTGATCTCCCGCATCAGGTGCGTTGATATCAGCCAGCCCGAAATGACGAAGAAGATGTCGACGCCGGCAAAGCCACCGGGCAGTGCGGTGAGCCCGAAATGATAGGCGACCACGCCGCCGACCGCCAGCGCGCGCAACCCCTGTATATCTGGCCGAAACGATGCCGACACGATAGGTCCTTTCGTGCAAGCCCAGCCCGCCCCGCGTGCCGGCCAGACGGCCGACATCGCAATGCAACAGACTTTTCGCAGTGTAACATGGCCGGAAAAAGGAAAGCGGGAGGAAATTGATGGTGATCGCTGACATCCAGCGGCCGGTCATGTGCAGGCAGGGATCGCAGTCGCGGGCCGGCCGGGGCGATCACTTTCCTAACCGCCGTCGGCGGGTCTCGTCTCGATCTCCTGGAGATAAAACGCCTTGCTCGGCTGCAGATGGTCGACGCAGAGCTGCGCCAGCACCCAATTGTCCCGGCGCTTCAGCGCCTCGATCATCATCGCGTGATGCTGGCGCGAGATTTCGAGCTTTTCCCTGTCGGCCAGCGAATTGGCCCGCACCGGCAGGCTGAGGCGCATGTAGTGTTCGATCGAGGACACCAGATAGGCGTTGCCGCAGGCCGAGAACATTGTGAGGTGGAAACGGTCATTGGCCTCGTGGATGCCTCTGAGATAATCACTGTCGACATGGCTGCTGTAGACGCGGTGGATCCGCATCAGTTCTTCGACCAGCGCATCGCCGGCGGGCAGGGGGATCATCAGCGCCGCCTGGCGCTGCAGCATTTCGCGCACCTCGTAGATCTGGCGCACCTCCTCGGGCGAGAGCCGGCGCACCATGGCGCCCTTGTTGCGCTCGCGCGTGACGATGCCGAGCCGCTCCAACTGGTAGAGCGCCTGGCGGATCGTATGCCGTGAGACCGGGAAGCGGGCCAGAAGCACGTCCTCGACCAGGCGCGTGCCGGGCGCCAGCCGGCCGAAGATGATGTCTTCCTCCAGCGCGTGCACGGTGTCGGCTTCCTTGCCGCCATAGTCGAAGCTGTTGAGCATCCCGAATTCCTGTTGGTCAAGTCCGGCTCTTGTTGTCCCCGGGCCACGCCTGTGGTCTTGGGGGCGTATACTAGCCCTCACGCACGAGGCTTGCCACAAGGTGGTCGAGGCGCGGATCGTCGAGGCTGACGATCCCGGACATCCGCATCGCCTGCTTCAGGCTGATCCTGCCGAGTTCCTGGCGCATGATGACCTGCACGCAGACCGGTCCGGCTCCGGTCAACACGAAGGCTTTGCCGACCAGGACCGGCTCCGAGAAAGGGGCCCATTGCACGGCCACGATCGACGGCTCCGCGGTCTGGCGGCGGTTGATGCCGGCGAAATAGATCCAGTTCAGGCGCGAGATCACGACGCCATAATGCCAGCCCGGCGCCCGCGCGACGCCGTGATGATGGCCTTCGGTCCACCGCGTCACGCGCCTGAAGGTCACCAGCTTGGCCTCGCGCCGCACGAAAGTGACCGAGCGCATCAGAAGGCCGGCACGGTCCGGAACCGCGAAATAGGTGAAATAGGTGCCGCCGGCGATGACCGGAGAGGGGCCGCGCACCATGTTCTCGTAGAGCGCCTGGTGTATCGGCGGCAGATCCGGGTATCCGGGGGACGGGGCTTGAGGCGCCCCGTACAGCTCGTCCTCATCGATCCCGAAATAGGCGCAGATCAGCCTGGCCGTGGCCTGGTTGGGCACGCTCTTGCCTTACAGATAGCGCTCGAACTGCGAGCGGTTCATGCCCAGCCCGCGGCATACGGCGCTCACCGACGCATGGCCGCTGACCAGCCGTCTGAGATTCGCGGCAACATTCTCCCGGATTGGCACGACTCCGCCCCTCGACAGACGTCCGAACCATTATTCAAGCGCGCGCTTATATCTCGCCAATCTCGCACAACATCGCGTCGGCGCGAATGGGACCTTCGGCCAATAAATAGGCGGGGTGGACGGGCCTCATGAAAAAGGCCCGCACCGACGCGAATCGTGGCGGGCCTTCTGGAGTAGGCCGGGCTTCCCACCGCTCGGCCTTTTTGCAAAGCCTATCGGCGGGACGATCGTTCCATCACGACCGGACGCCCGCCCCCTCAGGGGGAAGCGGGCTTTCCCGAACTCGTCAATACTGGATTGGCATGAGTGCCAAGATCAGCCGCAAGGATGCGAAATGGGGCAGGCGACGGCGGCAATCGCCGACAGCCTGTCGCGCTTCACCAGCACTGGCTTCTGATAGGTCTTTTTCATGTGAATCCCCCATGTCCCGATACGCCTGAGGTAAAGCGCCCGAGACCGGATTTTGTCAAGCGTGGCCGGAATAAAGAAACCCCGCCGGCCGAAGCCTGGCGGGGTGTTGATTGGAGGAGTGAATCGAATGGGAGACGATCCGCTTGCACAACGCGGTCGCCGCGCAAAGGTTCCGGCGCCTTTCGGGCGGCGCAATGGACGCGACCGTCCTTGCCCAGTTGCGACGGGTCCAAGCTAAAGGTGGGCCGCCGTCGCCGCCGCCATTGCTTTCGGCACGTTGAGCAGAGCCAGGGCCGCGGCGACCTGAGCCTTCCAGCCTTTGGGCATTTCCACCGGATTTCCGTAGCGGTCGGCGCCGGTCAGAAGCCCGCGTGCCGCGTGGAACCCCAAGGCACGGTACGCTTCGAACTGCTCCTCGGTGAAGAACTGGTCGACGGTCGTTTCGTGGGGAAAGGTGGGATGGCGCCTGAAATAGTCGAGGATGTAGTCGTTCTCATCGCCGCTCAATGACGACTTGATGTAGATCAGGACGCCTGTTTCGTCGTCGTCATATTTGATGACGCCGATCGCGGCATGCGGGCCATGCCGGCCAGGCGGTCCGTCGGGCCCATAGGGCGCGGTTGGCGTTATGCGCAGTGCGTTGGCCTCAATCGCCTGCCACCCCAGATCGATTCTCACGCCGAGGTCGATGCGGGCCATGACCTCCAGATTGACCAGCGATGGGAATGTCAGGGCCTGGTCGGCCTCGGCATCCACCGCGAGGATCACCTTGCAGCGGCGGCGCAGCAATTCGTAGATGCCGAGGTTCTCTATGTGGCCGCCATCGGTCAGGTAGACGTTGAGCCGGTTCTCGTTCAGGAGCCCGGCCGTCTCCGCCGCGAAATACCAGGTGCCGACATTCGCGATCCAGCGGTTGAAGCGGTTCTTGAAGGATACGATCCGGGAAGGGTTGGCCAGCCAGTAGCCGAGCCGGATGTTCAGCAGGGACAGGCTGAACGTGAGGATTTTTGTTGTCTGCCGTCCCATATTCGCCGATGCCGCCGCCCCCGATGTCGCCATTGCCGTGGCGAGGCTGAGGTCGGGCACCACCTTCTCCATGTCCGTCGAAGCGACATAGCCGGTCGAGTGGCTGCCGACATGCAGCGGGCTGAAGATGAAATTGTCGGCGTTGCGGCCGCGCTTGTTGAGGTCCTTCGAGCCCTCGAGGTTTATGGCGGCATTGGACAGGAGATAGGGGGAGAAGGCCGCCCCTTCCTTCCAGTTTCCGGTCTCATCGACCGGCTTCAGGGACGAAAATTTCCAGGTGTCGACAGCGTCCGACGGCTGCTTGCCTATGGTGCTCCTCTGCATGAGGAAGGCGCGGCTGAGGCGGTCGCGATAAAGCCTGTGGAGCGAGTTCGAATTCGGTCCGATCAACAGGCAGATGGCCGAGAGGAGCAGGGCGACGCCCAGGTAAGTCGCGCCGATGGGCCCAAGCCGGGAAAGCGGGCCGATATACCAGTCCGCCTCGCATTGCGTGACTGTCTTCAGCCAGCCCGGTGTTTCCACGCCGCACCACTCGTCTCCTTTGCGGATCGCCCAATAGCTCAGATAGATGTACGTCACCCACAGCATGAACGGCACGATCACCGCGGCGAGGTAGAGGACGAGCCGGCTGCCGTTCTTCTTGATTGTCGCGCTCCAGCTCACATCGCCAAGTGCCGCCTCGGCGAGCTTGGCGAGTTTTTGCGAAACCGAAATCAGCACCGCCACCGTCGGCACGAGCACGCTGGCAAGCGAGGGCAGAATGCTCGCGAAGGCCGACAGAAAATCCTGGAACGGCTCTGCCAGGACGAATGTCTGGTCGGTGGAACTGATGACCTTGTCGTTGGCGTTTGCAAGCATGCCCGAAAGCACCAGGGGCTGGATGTCGATGATCGCCGAGACGAGCACCACGGCAATCAGCGCGCCAAGGGCACGGCCGAGAATCTCGCGGCTCCGCAGCGAGCCGGTGCGGAAGGTGAGGGACGTGTAGAGCGCGCTGCCGAACATCAGAAACGCCGCCAGCGCGGCAAGCACCACGGTATGCGCGAAGTACTTCATGGTTGCGCCGAGCATTGGCAGTTTCGAGGCCGAAATGCCGAAAATGCCGGGCCTCACCAGATCCGCTACGGTCGGGTTGATCGCGATGGTGAGCACGGCAAGCAGCAGCAGGGCCGGCAGCACGATCAAGGCATTGACCAGCAGGCCCCGCATGACCAGCGCGATACTGACCAGATAGTCCGCGGCACCGCTGGGCGCGAGGAAATTGGAGAAGTCACGCAAATGCTGTGTTTCGGGCGTCTCCGCTTCGTCGAGCCGGCTTTCGAAGGGGAATGTGCGGCTGTCCTGCATCATTCCGGCCACGACCGAAGTGCCGATATAGCCGCCGCCCGAGACGGTGGAGAGATAGTCGATGGCATCGAGCGGGCGTGGACTGCCCGCCGGCGCCAGGGATTCCAGCGCCTGCAGGACGCCGAGGCAGTAGGAGGCCGAGCGCACGCCGCCGCCCGAGAGCGCCATGCCCGTAAGATTGCTGGCTTTCTTCGTCCTGATCGCACCGCGTTCCGTGTCGGACCTTGCCTCGTCGATCGCCGCATCGCCGCGATCGACGAGGAAGTGGCTGGTGGCTTGGCCGGTGCCGTTTGCCCTGTGTTCGGCCACGGCGCCGCCGCGGATGCGCATGCGGCGAAAATTGACGGCGCTCAGTTCGCGGCGGAAGACCTTGATAAAATCCAGGGGCACGCCGATCTCCATTGTTTAGGAACCGCACGCTGTCCGTATTGTAGGGAAAGATCCTTGCGCCACTAAAGCGCGTGCTGCGCGCGTTGTCCACAGCGGGCCGGCGCGCGATATCATTACTGGCACACCGGCTCTTTTTGTTGCGCCTGGTCTCGTCAATTCTGGCAGCGCCGGGGCGATGACCATGCGGCACTCCAGTCAGGCTCGGATTGGAGTGCCGCTGCCCCCCGCATACGCCGTTTTTGAGCGGCCCTGAAGAACTCAGCGCCGAAGCGGTCCGCATCCTTGTCGATGAGGCTGCGCGGCTTGTGGCGGGATATCTGCGCTCATTCGGTTTCGAGGACAGCCTCGCTGCCCTCGAATAGCCGACTTGAGGGCGCCAGCAAAAGCTTCCGATGTTCTCAAGAGCTTCGGCGATTTCTTGTGTTCAGTCCCCGCACTGGGAGATCGGACAGGCAATTGCGGTAACCGACGACAGTTTCTGACGCTTCAGAAGCGTCGGCTTCACATAGTATTTCTTCATTTTATTCCCCTTGCCCAAGTTCACCAGCGGACCTGACCCGAAGAACAGGCTTATGTCAAAGCGTTTCAATCTCTGGCGTTCGCAGTCTTTGCTGTTTTAGCTTCCGCAGATGCCAAAATCACCACAACCGGCGCAGCGGCTGCGTGAGGCTGCCCCTCAATTCCTGTCCGACGGCTTGGAGCGCATCCTCGACACCGTCTCACGCTCCGCCCGCTTGGAGCGCAGGGGCGGCAGGCCGCGGTCGATCAGGTCCATATCCTCCAGCACCATGTCGCCCATGCGCTTGAAGGCGATGTCGAGCGCGCCGGCGCGGTGGGCGGAGCGCAGGAAGCCCGCAATCGTGCGCACCGGATGGTCGCCCGCCAGCGGCTCTTCCGGGAAGACGTCGCTGGCGGCAACGATGTGGCCGCTCTTCACCGCCGCCATCAGGGCGGGGAAGTCAACGACGCCGGCGCGGCTGAGCAGGATGAAGGCGGCGCCCTTGCGCATGCTGGCAAAGGCATCGGCGCCGAGAAAGCCCTGGTTCTCGGAGGTCACCGAGGCGACGACGAAGACGAAGTCACTTGATGAGAGCACGTCCATCAGCGATGCCGGCTCGACACCGTTGTCGATCAGGATCGATGGCGGCAGCCAGGGATCAAAGACCTTTGTGCGGGTGCGGAAACCCGACAGCAGCCGGTTCAGGGCGCGGCCGAGATCGCCGAAGCCGATAATGCCGACATCGGCGCCCGAGAGCAGCCGCGCGGTCCGGTTGCCGTCGCCGCCCCACAATTCCTTGCCCTGGCGAAAGGCGAGATCGGCGTCGACGATGTCGCGGGCGAGGTTGAGCGCCATGGCCAGGCCAAGCTCGGCCACCGGCTCGGCGAAGACCAGGCCTGTCGTGACGACATGGATGCCGCGCGCGAAGAGCGTCTCGTAGGGCATGTTGTTGATGAGATTGGTCTCGACATTGAAGACACAGCGCAGCGCCTGCATCTCCCCCAGCGTCTCCAGCGAGATCGGCGGCTGGCCGATGATGTAACGGGCCTGCGCCAGCACGTCGGCCGGCAGTCTGGCGACGCCGTCGGCCGTGGTCTCGATGACGCGGTAGTGCGCCTTGAGCCGCGCCAGCTGCGGCGGCGTGAAGATCAGCTCGAGCGTGCGTGGTTCGGGCGCGCTGATCACCAGCGGCAAGGCGTTGTTTGGCATGGCAGGTTCCTCCCGGCGCTATTCAGGCACGCCTTCACGGAAGAGAGAATACCGCCGATGAGCCGATTTACCGCCAAAAATCGATTTGAGGCCGGGCGCATAATCTGGCAACCGCGCATGAAAAAACCCGCTGGCCGAAGCCAGCGGGCGATGGAGGTTCTTGACCTTGTGGCCTGTTTCAAACAGGGCAGGTCGATGGTGTGCAAGCGGCGGTAACGGCCGAAAGCCTCTCGCGCTTCAGCAACACCGGCTTCTGATAGGCCTTCTTCACGTGCAGTCCCCAGTCTTCCCTCTAGACGCAAGCCTGCTCGCGCCACCGGGGATTGTCAACGCAAGACGCTGAAACGGCTCGACCGAAAAGCCGGCAGTGTGGCCGATTCGCAATAGTGCGATGGCGGCGCGCGCCTGGCCCGGGGCGCGGCCGGAAGTCGGAGCCACATCGCCGTTGATATTGCGCCGCGACGGGTGATCTCCCGGCTGTCACCACCATGTTGTGACAGCGTGTCCTGGCACAATTGACACCGCACGGTGAAGCGGTTCTTTTGGCGATGTATCCAACGCGGAGGGCACTATCCGATGAAGAAATACGAGAAGCCAAGCTGGCGGAAGCGTGAGCGGTTGTCGGCCGTCACGGCCGCACCCAGTCTTTCGAATTCGCCGGCCTGAGCGGATCAGGCATAACGCTTTCGCCTGGCGAAGCGAAACTCCAAGGCGCGGTCGGTTGATCGCGCCTTTTGCTTTCGCAAGCAGGTAATTGCGTGGTGACGGAATTGGCCCTCAAAGGGCTGGCGCTTCCCTTCTCGCGGGGAAGGGAGAAAGGGAAGACGCCTTTGCTTTCGATTGCGGGAAAAGGTGGGAGACCCCTCACGCCATGCCGGGCTCCCGCCGCAGTCCCAAATGACGCATCTTGCGGCCGATGATCATCAGTTGGCGCGCCGTGTTGTTGCGCAGGCGGCGAATCCGCCATTCCAGTCCGGTGCCCGCGGTGATCGCCCTGGCATAGTGGCTGACACGCATACCGTCCTCATCGGCGGCTATTTTGACTGGATCGTCATAGAAGGCGCAGATCTTGTCAGCCGCCATGCCTGGCGTTTCGAGCCAGCGCGGAATGTGAACAGAGTGGAGCTGATCGACATCGGTCATCACCCGCACGATGCCAACGCCCGGCGTTGGATCCGTCGTGCAGAAGGCGTCGCCGACAAACACAACCCCGTCACGCCGATGCCCTTCCGTCCTCGTCAGATCGATCGGCCTGATCTCGACAGGCCCGCTGATCTTGAAATTTCCGCACTGAGCCGCGATCTCCGGCATCATTTCGCAAAGCATTTTCTGCGGATCCTTGCGGAACGCCTTGGTCCACGGCTCGCCCGCCTCCCGGTACCCAAACATGTTCCCACGCATGACGCCATTGATGGGAAACACGCTGAGATAAGCGATGCGGTCCTCCGGTCGCCTGGCGAAACAGGTGACTGCCTGATAGGCGCATTCGTCCGGCGGGGTGGCAAGGTCGAATCCGATCGAAAGCGAATGGCCCTTTGACTCCTCGATGCGGCGGACGCCGATGGCGCGCCGCACGGCCTCGCTATGGCCGGTGGCCACCACCACGAGCCGCGCCTCGATGACGGCGCCGGTGTTGAGGACAAGCCGCTGCTTGTCCGGTCCGGTCATGATCTCGGCGACCTTGCCCACGGTGACCGGTACCTGGGGCGGCAAGGCGGCGCGCAGGCCGTTGATCAGCGCGCCATAGGAAAAACCATATTCCACGCGCCGTTCGCGTGCGAACAGCTGGCCAAGGCGAAAGACATGGATGTCGTCCATCGACGTCATCAGAGGCAGCACGATCGAGTCGAGGCCCAGCTTCTCGAACAGGTGCGTCTGGTCCGTGCCAAGCTTCTCGGCCCGGAACTCGTCGGGATGGGTCCGATGCGGATCGACCAGCGCGACCTTGCGGCCGGCGTTTCCCAACACCGTTGCCAAGGTCGTGCCGGCCAACCCGGCACCGACAATCGCCACGTCGACTTCGGTCGGGACAGTCTCGGCGGTCATGTCGCCGCCCTTTATGCTGGTCATCTTCCCCTCTCCACAATCCGTAGTGGAAAATATCTTCCGGACCCTTATCAACCTCAAGCAACCGGCGCGGGGGCCGGCGGGAACCAATGTTCAGGTTGATGACGGTCGCCTCTTCTGTTTCCAGCGCGGCGCGATCGCCGAGCCATCGATGAATTCCAGCCCGCCCGCCGCGTTGAGCGTGTGCAGCTTGCGCCCATTCCATAGCGCACCAGGGGTTAAGATCGTCTCGACCACCTGCTCCATGCCGTTCACATCAAGGTGAGCAATGCGTGCGATGCCGAGGGCCGCGCCATAGCTCCTGCGGCAGTCCTGCACGGGGCGCAGCAACTGGCCGTTGCGTTCCACCATGCGGCCGGCCGGGCGCGCCGAGGCGATGTCGACCAGAACGGGATTCTTGGGGTGCGGCGTCCAGGGGCCGCGAAAGTCCGGCGCCGACCACAGGTGCAGCGCGTCGGAGAAGGCGCCGCCACCATCGCGTACGGTGGCGAACAGCCACCAGCGCCCGCCATGCTCGACCAGGGTGGCGTCGCTGGCGACGATGTCGGACAAGAGCGTTGCTTCCTTGACCCAGCCGCCGGGGAAGGCTGTCGCCCGGTAGAGATCGACCGTGCGGTTGGCGCAGCTTTCCGGTACCATCCAGACTTCGCCGTCGCGCTCGAAGACGAAGGGGTAGGAGAGATGGTAGGGCAGGTCGAGCACCGGCTCGGGACGTCCGATCGGGCCTGTCGGACCGAACGCCACGGCGGAGATGATGGCCCGACCGAGCCGGTGGATATAATCCTCGACGAACAGGGTTACCTGTCCCTGGTATAGGATCGGGAACGGATCGGCGTAGAAGCGGCTGCCGTCGTCGGGCAGCACCCGCCAGCCCGATGCAGGATGCGTGCGCAGGTCGAACAGGTCGCGGCCATCGGTCTGGCGCCAGCCCACCTTCCAGTGCGGGGCGTTGTAGCAGAGGTGGTAGATCTTCTGGACGATCCGCCGCGCCAGCGCCTTGCCCGCCCTGACGCCGAGCTTGGCGGTGGAGGGAAGCTGCGGAAGAGCATCCGCCTGCGCCGGCTCGGGCAGGACGGGCAGGGCGGCCCGCGCCGCGCCCGTCATTGCCGCCAGGATCAGGCTTGCCGTGCGCGCCAGCATGTCCTGGAAGGAGGCAAGCGCAATGCCGCCATATTCGGTGCCAAGGCGTCCTTCGGCCACCACTATGCCGTTCTCCTCGATGCGGGCGACCGGCGTGCGGCCGTCGAGGATCGACGCCAGCAAGGCCGCTTCGCCGGCGGCGCCGTCATAGGTCACGCGCCAGACGCGCGTTCCGTCCACATGCGCGTCGCCGCAGAGGTCGAGCACGAGATCCGCTGGAGCGGGCGCCTGTGTGCGGTGGGGCGCCAGCGCCGACAGCGGCAAGCGCTTGGCCGGCCCGTCCGCGGGCAGGCCATGGATGGCCGTTTCAAGTTGGAACAGCGCCGCGGCGCTGCCTGGAATGCCGCCCCCGGCCGGCCTGGCGTCGACGCGAACCTCGACATCCGCCAGCGCGGCGAGGCGCTGCAGCAGCATAAGGTGAAAGGCACGCACGCACTCGCTGTCCAGGCGCAGGCTCACCCGCATGTCGCACCCCTAGCATTCCAGTGTCCGGTATCCGGCTGGTGTTCGAATTCCGGACATGGGAGGGGGCCGGACGGATGGGCCGGAGTGAAGTGCTGACCCATTTCAATCCGTCTCCTGCTCGCCCGCGCCCGTATCAGCCCGCCCGTGCCTGTATTACGCAAGCTCCGTGCCAAAAATCAGAAGAGCTCCCAACATAATTAACAGTGTTTTAATGGTTGGAGGAATAGCTAGGTGAAGCCGCAATTTAAACTTGCGGGCTATGGAGTGTTGTCGGAGCGACCTTTGCAATCATCCCTGCTCTCGTTGCCGCAACAACACGCTCCGGAGGTGATGCAACCTGCTCCGGAGCCCGTGCCGGCGCCGTCCCATGCGTCCTCGACCGTCGAGCTGGGTGATCTGAAGCGCATATTGGTGCGCCGCCGTTTCCTGATCTTCGCCACCGCCGCGCTGCTGACCCTTGTGGCGCTGTTCTACGGGCTGTTCACGCCGGCGCTCTACAGCTCGGTGGCGGAAATCATCATCGACCCGCAAGACCTGCAGGTGGTCACCAACGACGTCAATCCGAGCCGCGTTCCGCCCGATGGCGGTATTACCATTGTGGAAAGCCAGGTCGCCGTCGTCCAGTCGACCGGCGTGCTGCTGAGGGCCATTCAGGCCACCAACCTGACCGAGGATCCGGAGTTCAACGGGCAGGGCGGGTTGTTGAGCCACTTGCTGGGCTCGGGGTCGGCCGAAACCGACAAGACGGCGAACACGCTCGATGCGCTGCGCCGGCGACTGGCGGTGAAGCGGGCGGACAAGGTGCTGGTTATCGATGTGATCATCACCGCCAAGAGCCCCGACAAGGCCGCGAAGCTCGCCAATGCGATCGCGCAGGCCTATCTGGCGGACCAGGCCAGCGCCCGCGCCCAGGCCGCCACGGAGGCCTCCAAATCAATCACCGCGCGGCTCGACGAGCAGCGCAGGCGTGTCCAGCAGGCCGAGAACGCCGTCGAGGCCTATAAATCCGCCAACAACATGGTGATGGCGGCGGGCAATCTGGTCAGCGACCAGGAGCTGACCGAGATCAACACGCAGCTCTCGGCCGCGCAGAGCCGCACCGCCGCGCTGAAGGCGCAGGTCGACCAGCTGCGCCGGTCCGGCGGCGCGCCGGACGCGACCTCGGAAGCCATGCGCTCCTCGGTGATTTCGAGTCTGCGGGCGCAGGAGGCGACGCTTGTCGACCAGGTCTCGCAGCTTGGCACGGAACTCGGGCCACGCCACCCCTCGATGATCGCGGCCCAGCAGCAGCTGCGCGACACGCGCGCGCTCATCGCGCGTGAACTCGCCCGCATCGCCGCCGCCGCCGAAACCGACTATGAGCGGGCACTGGCCAATCAGCAGGCGCTGGAAGCCAAGGTCGCCGGCATGAAGAGCAAGTCGCTCGACACCGACCAGGCCTCGGTCAGGCTGCGCGAGCTGCAGCGCGACCTCGAGGCGGTGCGCTCCGTCTACGCCACCTACCTTCAGCGGGCGCAGGAGACGCGCGAGCAGATCAATGTCGACAGCACCAATGCGCGCATCATCTCCGACGCCATGCCTGCCCTGAAGAAGAGCTGGCCGCCGCTGCCGCTGCTGCTCATCGGCGCGCTCTTCGGCGGGCTGGGGTTGGGCACCGGCATGGCGCTGATCGCGGAATATTCCTCGCCGACGGTCCTTTCCGGGGCGCAGATGCAGGCGGCGATCGAGGCGCCGGTGCTGGGCGTGCTGCCGGCGAAAACGGCGCGCCGCCGCTGGTGGCCTTTCGGCAGCGCCGTGCCGGCCGGACAGAAGATGGACGCCGTCGCCGGGCTGGCGCTGAGGCGCCTGTTCTCCGCCAGCCGGCGGCCGCCGGATTGGCCTCTGGTGCCGTCGATCCTGGTGACATCGCCGCCGCAGGACGCCGCGCAACGGGGCCGGGTGGCGCGCCTGCTCGCCAATGCCGCGGCCGCCAGGGGCAGTCGTGTCCTGTTCATCGACACCAGTGCCGGCAGCGGCAAGAAGGAGCCGCAACCCGGCCTGCTCGACGTGCTGCGCGGCGAATATGCCTTCGAGGCGCTGAGCCAGCATACGCCCGGCAGCAATGTCGCGGTTCTGGGCGGCGGCCGGCCGAAAGCGGGTGTCTCGGAGGCACAGAGTGTCTATTTCACGCAGCATATGCTGGCCCAGGCCGGCCGCAGCTTCGAACTCGTCGTCGTCGACGGCGGCGCGCTGGCCGACAATCTCAACGCCTCGCCGCTGGTCGCCATGGTCGACGAGATCGTGCTCGTCGCCACGCTGAACGCGACGCCGATGCGCGACGTGACGGCCGCCTTGCAGGCCGTTTCGGTCATGGGGCGGTTGCCGACCGGCGCCATGCTGGTCGACGAGGCGGCCTGACATGTCCGCCATCCGGCCTGCCGCCAGGGCCGCCACCCCGGCGGCCGGCTGGGCCGTTCCGGTCCAGGCCGCCGCCGGCGCCGGCAATTCCCTCGACTGGGTGACCGGCTACGGCCTGGTCGCGGCGGTGGCGTTGCTGTTCGGCATTTCGGGCGGCATGCTGTGGCTGGTGGGTTACAATTATGACGGCCTGACCGGCAATCCGGCCACCAAGATCCATCCCTCCACCTATCTGCTCGTGCTGATGTTTGCCTGGCGCGCCTGCACGTTCGGCAACCCGATCGGTTACGTGGTGACCGTCGCCGACAGGCGGCCGGCGAGCGCGCTGCTGGCGGTCATCTCGATGGTGCTGCTTGTCGTCGTCATCGTGCGCCAACGCCCCGGCATGGCCGGCATGATCGACACGTTCGTGGCACCGGCGCTACTGGTGCTGATTCTGGCCGAGAACGACGAAAAGACATTCGCCCGCCTGCAAACGGCGGTGCATGCGATCATGACGGCGAATGCGCTGCTGGCGCTGTTCGAGTTCGCGACCAAGACGCTGGTCTTCCCCTATCGCCTCGACGGCGAGGTGTTCGCCAACGATCTGCGCTCGACGGCCCTGCAGGGACATCCGCTGTCCAATGCCACGATCACCTCGATCTATGTGCTCACTCTGCTCTCCGGTTCGAAATCGCTGTCGATGCCGCTTCGGCTCGGGCTGATCGGCCTGCAATGTGCGGCGCTCGTTGCCTTCGGCGGCCGCTCCGCCATGGTGCTGACGATCGCGCTCGGCGGTTGCTACGTCCTCATCCAGGGCCTGCGCACCTTGCGCAAGGGGCGCGTCAACCTGCTTGGCGCAGCGCTCGGCTTCATCCTCGCGGCGCTGATCCCGGTCGTGATCGCGCTCGCGGCGTCGTACGGTTTCTTCGACGCGCTGCTCGAGCGCTTCGTTTCGGACTCGGGCAGTGCCAATGCCCGCGTCGAGATGTTCGACCTCTTCCAGCATCTGGAACTGCGCGACCTGATCGTGGGGCCCGATATCGACCTGGTCGAGACCCTGCGCCGCATCAGCGGCCTCGAACAGGGCATCGAGAATCCGATCATCCGCATGGTTCTCTACCAGGGTGCCTTCTTCACCCTGTTGATGGTGTTCGGTTTCGCGCTGTTCATGCACGAGGTGGCGCGCCGCTGCCATCCGGGAATATGGCTGCCGATGCTGGGCTGGCTGATCCTGCTCAATACCTCCGAAAGCCTAGCGTCGAAGACGACGCTCATGACCAAGTTCGTGGTGCTGGCGCTGGTGCTGTACCGGCCGGCGCGGGCGGTGGTGGGGCGTCGGGTACAAACGGGGCACCGACCCCAAATGCAACCCCGCGTTTCGTCATCCTAGGGCGTAGCAAGGAGCGAAGCGACGCGGCGCAGACCCTAGGATCCATGCCGTGACGTTGGCCGAAGGATGCAGCGGCACAGAATGCTCACCTGAACCAATGGGAGTTAAGGTCACGCATGACCGGCTATGTCTATATGACAGCAAGCCAAAAGCGTGGCACGATCTATATCGGTGTCACGAATGATCTCGGCCGCCGCATGCCTGAGCATAAGTCTGGCCAAGGCGCACGCTTCACCAGTCGCTACGGCGTGCAACGCCTTGTTTGGTACGAGGAATTTTTTGACATAACTGACGCTATACAGCGGGAGAAGTCGCTGAAGCGCTGGGCGCGCCAATGGAAGATCGACTTGATCGAAAAGACCAATCCGGAATGGTTCGAGCTTTTTCGCGGCACGGGATGGTGAGCATTCTGCACCGGTACCTTGCTCGCAGTTCACGGCATGGATCCTAGGGTCTGCGCCGCGTCGCTTCGCTCCTTGCTACGCGCTAGGATGACGAAGCGCAGGGGTCTGCCGTCTACTCCGCCATCCTCAACCCAGGGCCTCGACCACCGCCGCGTCGCTTCGCTCCTTGCTTCGCCCTAGGATGACGAAGCGCTGGGGCTGCCGTCTACTCCGCCATCCTCAACCCAAGCGCCTCGATCATCGCCGGGTCCAGTGCTCGCGTGGCATCGTCCATCATGCCCATGCCGTCGAAGAGGTCCCAAAACGCCCAGGGGAAGCCGAACGACTCCGCGCTTTGCCTGACATCGGAAATGTAACGGGCGCGGTCGGGGTTAGGCGCGGCGGTGTAGCGGGCGTCGGTGCGCAGCGCGCCGAATTCGCCCATGATGACGCGCGCCGGCGCGATGCCGTGGCTATCGGCCCAGTCGCGCGCCTGGCGGAGATATCTGTCGATGAACCAGCGGTCGGGCCGGGCGTCGAAATAGACCTTCAGCACACGTTCGGTTTGCGCATAGGCGGCTTTCTTGGCCTCGTCCGTGGTCTCGGTATCCTTGGCCATGCGCGCCCTGACGGAAGCCAGCGTCCGCTCGAGCGAGCCGGCGGATGCCGGCCACGGCACATTGTTGAGCGCGCGGTAGACGGGTTCGCGCATCCAGGGCGCGCCCTGGTGGCTGAACAGATAGGGTTCGTAGAAGTGGAAAGTGAACAAGATCGGCTCGAAGGCGGCCAGCGGCGCCGGATCGAGTGCCGCCAGCCCACCCACCATCGAGCCGCAGCCTCCGGTGACCACCAGCGGCAAGCTACGGGATGACGCCCTGGCCGCCGTCAGAAGGGCTGCCTGGACCTGCGACCAGACGTTGGAATCGCAGGATTGCGGCGGCTCGTTGACCGGTTCCAGCGCCACCATGCCCGGCTGAAACCGTTCCAGCCTGCCGGCCAGTTCGCCAACCAATCCGCGATAGGCTTCGAATTCGGGCGCGGCGGTGCTGGAGACCATGCGATCGGGGTTCCAGTAATGGGTGGCGCCATTGGCCTGGACGTTGACGATGATGCCGAGACCGGCGTCGAGCGCGGCGGCGACCGCCGCGTCGATCATGTCCAGCAGCTTGCCGCGCGCGGCGGGCTCGGCCGCCAGGAACGGGCCGGGATCGACGGGCAGGCGGATGAAGTCGAGCCCCGTCCGGCGCAGCCGGTGAAGGTCGTCCGGTGTCGGCACCGGGCGCTGCGACTGGAAGGGCGGCCAGTCATAGTCGGTGCGCGGCGCCGGGAATTCGCGCGTCAGCGCGAACCACGGCCAGGCATTGACGCCGCGGCGGAAACGCCATTCTGCGCTGGCGGCAAGGGCGGGCGCCATAGGAGAAAGCGGCGCCAGCGCGGCGGGAACCAGCGCCGTCGACAGCGCGGTGCGCAGAAGCCGCCGCCGCGACCAGCCCGTCATACGGCGCCGGGTGAGGGGCGCTCGATCGCGGCCGGCCGCGCGGCGGTCACGCCGAGAAGCCGGTAGGCTTCATTCTCATAGGCAAGCAGGACGTCGTCCCAGCGGAAGGCTTCGCGCGCACGCTTCCTGGCGGCTTCACCACCGGCCTTGACCAGCGCGTCATCTTCCATCGCCTGGCGCATCCGCTCGGCGCAGCTTTGCGTGTCCGTGAAGTGGATGGCGGCGGCCCCCGCGGTCCATCTGTTGTACGGATTGTCATGGGCGATCACCATGTTGCCGGCGGCCAGCGCCTCGACCAGCGACGGGTTGGTGCCGCCGACCGTGTGGCCATGCAGATAGGCGCGGGCGTGGAACCTGAGAGCCCTCACCGTTGCCTGGTCATAGATGGCGCCCGGCAGGACCACCGAGGCGTTCGCCGCTTTGCGGACGGCGACATGGTAGGGAATGTCATCGGAAAGCGTGCCCAGCACCACCAGCTTCATGTCGCGCTTCTGGCTGCAGAAGGCTTCGACGATGGGCAGGATGTTGTTATCGGGCTCGATGCGCGCGATCGAGATCAGGTATTTTCCAGGCTCGAGGCCGAGCGCGCGCACCGGCGCCTCCGGTGCCGCTGTCACCAGGTCGGCGCCATAGGCGATGGTGGCGATGGCGCTGCGCGGCCGGCGCGTTGCCAGATGATCCGCGATGACGGGATGGTCGGCGATCAGGCGGTGCGAGGCCCAGGCGCCGAGCCACTCGTTGAGCCAGAACCATGTGCGCGCCGCGGCACCCCATTTGGGCCGGCGCCACTCGATGCCGTCCATGTTGGTGATGATCTTGCGCCGCATCAGCCTGAGCCAGGTCAGGAAGACCGCGCCATTATAGCCAAGCACGAGGCAGACGCCGGGCCGCCGGGCGGCGTCGAGCACGCATTGCCAGTCGAACTCCAGCGTCGCGCGCGGGCCTTTCGAGGCGACCTGGATGTGGATGAGGTCGATGCCGTTCCAGCTTGCGACGCGCACCCTCTGGTCGACACGCGCAACCTCGTCCTGACAATAGACGCCGACCTTCCAGCCGCGCCCGACAAGAAAAAGCGCCAGCTTCTCGGCGAAGGTTTCGAAGCCGCCATGGGCCGCGGGGATGCCGCGCGTTCCCAGGATCAGGATGGAAGGCTTTTCCGATTTCATGGCCATTGGCGCTTTCAAGTCCGCTCGATCCGCGGTGCGAGGCTGTCTGATCTCAAAAGCTGGCATGCAACATGTCTGCCAGCTCCGACGCGGCAATTATTGCACCCGGGTTGTAAAATATTTCTTCCGAACGCCGGAGTCGTTTCACTATCGGTCAACTTTCCGCACGTATGTGTATCGAAACGAGGCATTGCCGGCCCTGGCGACCACCAGACGGAGAAATCAGGCCCGGCATGATCCTTGCTCAGGGATTTCTGTGCGTCAGAATCGGCGGAGGACGTGCGGAATGGTGTGGCTGATCCGGATTCGACATCCGCTTCACGACCATACCGGCAACCAGTGAAAGTCCAAAGGGTGTTGGGCTTGAGATTTCCAGTCGCCTGTACCGTCAGGCGGCGGGGATCATCAAACTTCCCCTGGCAGAAAGATGCTTGGGAATATGCGGATTGCATGCGTCCATCAGGGCTATGAGCTCTATGGCTCCGACCGCAGCTTCGCGGAGAGCGTCGCCGCGTTGCGCGCCGCGTTTCCGTCCGCCGACATCGAGGTGGTCCTGCCGCGTAGCGGGCCGATCGTGCAGATCCTGGAACCTCACGCCAGCCGCATCGTCTTCGAGCCGCTTTGGGTGCTGAGGCGCCAGGCCATGGCGCGCCTTGCCACCATCGAGATGGCGCGGCTGCCGGTCGCGGTATGGCGGGCATGGCGGCGCCTGCGCGATTGCGACCTCGTCTACGTCAACACTTCGATCGTCGCCGACTATGCGCTGGCCTCGCGCCTGCTGCCCACCAAGGCATTGCTGCACATCCACGAAATTCCCGAAGGCGTGCTGCGCCGGATCCTCGTCGGGTTGATGCATTGGAGCCATGCCGATCTCATCTTCAATTCGAAGGCGACGCGCGCCGCGTTCGGCGATCCCGGATCGGCGCGCTCCCATGTCGTCTATAATGGCGTTGCCGGTCCGGCGGCGGCCGAAGCGATAACCTATGACGGCAAGCGCCCGCTGCGCGTGCTGCTGCTTGGCCGCGTCAACAGGATCAAGGGTCAGGAGGTGCTGCTGGAAGCGATCGCCTCGCTGCCGGCGGAGCTGAAGCCGAGGATCGAGGCGCGGCTGGTCGGCGGCGCCTTCGAAAGCGTCGAGCGCGAGCGTGCGCTCGCCGAACTGGTCGGCGGCATGGGGCTCGCCGAGCGGGTCAGCGTGTTGCCGTTCATACCGGACCCGTCCGAGCATTATCGCTGGGCCGACATCGTCGCCGTGCCGTCGCGGCGCCCGGAATCGCTCGGCCGCGTCGCCATCGAGGCGATGGCCCATGGCCGCCCGCCGCTGGTGTCGGCGATCGGCGGGCTGGTCGAAGTGGTCGCCGACGGCGAGACCGGCTGGCACGTTCCGCCGGGCGACGCAGCCGCCCTTGCCGCGAAATTGCAGGAGATCGTCCTGCGGCCCGAAACCTGGCGCGGCTTTGTCGCCGCCGGGCGCAAGCGCTACGAGGCGATCTTCAGCGAGCCGGTCGCCGCGGCCGCGATCACCGCCATCGCCGCCGACAAACTGAAAGCGGCCATGGCAAGGCCGGCCAGGGCGGCAACCGCCCGCCAGGCGGAGACACGGCCATGAAATTTCCTGGCCATCTTGTGCGGCGGCTCGTGCTGATGATCGGCGGCGAGGCGATGCAGAGCGGCTTTCATTTCGCGCTTAACATCACGCTGCTGCACATGCTGTCGGCGCAAGGCTACGGCCTTTTCGCCATCGCGATGGTGATGGGCGGGGTCGGCCTGTCCTATATCAGGTCGCTGACCGCCGTTCCGGCCTCGATATGGATGGGCAAGAGCACCAACAGCGCCGGCGTCGATGCCCATGACGTGGCCTTCGGAACGGCGGCGCTGGTCGTGGCATTGCTGATGGCGATAGGCACGGCTGTCCTGATGCATCTCCTGGGCGACCCGAGCGGCATTGCCGCCGGTTGCTTCGTCGGCGCCTGGTCGCTGCGCAGCCACATGCGCACGGCATTCTTCGCGCGCCGCCTGCAGGTGATCGTCTCCATCAGCGATGCCGCCTTCACAATCTCCGGCACCGTGCTGGCCGGGCTGACGATCTGGTTTGCAAAGGACGCGCTGCAGGCCACGTTCTACGCGCTTACCGCGGCAAATCTGGTTGGTATCCTCGTCCTGGTCCGGCTGGCGCGCCGCACGCTTCGCATCAGCTTTCGCATGCCGACGCGGCGGCGCTATGCCAGGCTCTGGCGCCAGCTGTGCTGGTCGGCCTTCAGCGCGACCACCACCAACATCCAGGGGCAATGCCTGGCGCTGCTGGTCGCGGGCATCGCCGGGCCTGCCGCCTACGCACCGCTGGCGGCGGTGCTGGTGTTCTTTGCGCCGCTGCGCATCATCAGCCTTGCCTTCGTGAACATGACGCAGCCGGAACTCGCGAAGCTCATGCAGCACAATGAAACAGGCCGCGTCTGGACGCAGGCGAAGATCTGGTCGCTCGTCATGGGGCTGGGCGGCCTGGTCTATGGATGCGCTGTCATGTTCGTCCTGCCGATGGTGAAATCCCAGGCTCTCCAGGATGCCTCGGTCGGGTTCATCGGGCTTTTCGTGATCGCGAATTTCGTCCCGATCATGCTTTACATCATGCCCCGCATCGTCCTTGAGATCCTTGGCGATTTCCGGATCGTCGCCTTCATCACGATGGGCGGCGCGATCGTCGGGTTGGCGCTGATCGCGATCCTGCTGGCGATCGCCTCCCCACCCTGGGCGCTGCTGGGTTCGGCGGTCTCCGAGACCTTCGTGCTCGCGGCATCATGGTATTTCACGCATCACCGCATGTGGAACATCGAGCATCCGGACCAGCAGCACGACAGTCTGCCGGGTTCGTGGCGGCGGCGGGCGGTCACGTTCGCCGCGGCAAAACGATAGGAGAGGGATGTGGCAGGCCAGGCAGTGCGAATTGCTGAGGTGACCGACATGCCCGGCGGGCAGGTCTCTCCTCCCGTCGCCGTAGCCGCGAACGACACCTACACGGCACGATTGCACACCAGCCTCGAAACGGTCAGGCCGCTCTGGCTGCGTTTCCAGGCAGACGGCGTGTGCACCGCCCACCAGCATTATGCGTGGGCCGAGGAGATCATCGCGCGGCTGATGCCGAAAGGTGCCGAAGCGATCATCATCGAGGTGAGGGACGCCGCGACGGGCACGCCCAGGATGCTGGTGCCACTGATGCGGCGGCGCTCTTTCCACCATTGGGTGATCGAATGGTTGAGCTGCGGCGTCTGCGACTATTCGGCGCCGCTGCTGGCGGATGCGAACCCGTGGACCAAGCAATCGGCCGAGGCCGCATGGGCGGCGGTGCGTTCCGTGCTGCCGCCGGCGGACCGCGTCCACATCACGGGAATTCCGCAACGGATCCACGGCGTTGCCAATCCGCTGGCTTTGCTGCCGGCCACGCGCGATTCCATCCAGACCACCTTCGGCCTCGCCATCGACGGCGACCCGGAAACCGTCCTCAAGCGCCTGTGCAGGCCCTCCTTCGTCAAGGAGTTCGGCAAGGACTGGCGCCGCCTCGAACGGCTCGGCGGCGTGGAACTGGTCGAGGCCGATACGTCGGCCAAGGTGGAGGATACTTTCGGCGAGCTGGTCCGGATGCGGCTCGACCGCTTTCGCGAGCTTGGCCGCTTCGACCTGCTGACGCAGAAGCCGATTGTCGATTTCTACCTGAACGCAGCCATTCGGGCCCTGTCGGACGGTTCGGTGCGGCTTTTCGGCCTGCGCGTCGGCGAGGCCCTGATCGCGGTTCAATATCTGCTGGTCCATCAAGGGACCGTTCATGCTCTCCTGATAGCGATGGACCAGAGCGTCGTGCCCAATGTCTCACCGGGACTTGCAATCATGGGCAGGTTAATGAGCTGGGCACGCGAACAGGGGCTTGGCTATTTCGACCTGTCGGTCGGAAACCAGAGCTACAAGCAACATATGGGCGCCACGGGCTCGGTCCTGGCTGAACTCCGCTACGGGTTCACGATGCGGGGCAGTGTGGCGAGCAACGCCATCGAGTTCCGCAACCGGGCCGAGGCTTTCGTGCGCGCCAACCCACGGCTGCTCAAGGCGGTCCAGGGAACGATGCGGGGTTTGCGGCGCTTGCGTGGAGGAAGCTGAGGGCGGGCCAGAACGACAGGAGAAGCATGTGGCAAGCCAGGCAATGCGAGCGGCTGCGATGATTGATAGACCCGACGGGCCGGTTTCGCTGGTTGCCGCGGGCACCGGCACCTCCGCGCGCTATACGGCGCGGCTGCACACCAGCCTCGACAGCGTAAAGCCGCTGTGGCTGCGCCTCGAGGCGAATGGTTTGTGCACCGGCCACCAGGCCTTTGCCTGGGTGGAAGGGATCGCCAGATGGCTGATGCCCAAAAGTGCCGACCTGCTCGTCGTCGAGGTCAACGACGCCGCCACGGGCGCACCGGCCATGCTGCTGCCGCTGATGCGGCGCCGGGCGCTGGGCCATTATGTGATCGAATGGCTGAGCTGCGGAGTCTGCGATTATTCGGCGCCGCTGCTGGCCGACGCGAGACCCTGGACCCAACAGACCGCCGACGCCGCCTGGGCGGCGGTCCGCGCCGTGCTGCCGCCAGCGGACCGCATCCATATCGCGGGCATCCCGCAACGGATCCACGGCGTCGCCAATCCGCTGGCGCTGCTTTCGGCGTCGCGCGACTCCATCCAGATCGCCTCGGGCCTGGCCATGGATGGCGAGCCGGAGACGCTGATCAAGCGCATCTGCAAATCGTCCTTCGCCAAGAATTTCCACAAGCACTGCCGCCGTTTCGAACAGATGGGCAAGCTCGATCTGGTCGAAGCCCGAACGCCCGATATGGTGGAGAAGCAGTTCGCGACGCTGCTGGAGCTCAGGCTCAACCGCTTCCGCGAGCTCGGGCGTTTCGACCTGCTGACGCAGGCGCCGGTCGTCGCGTTCTACCGCGACGCCGCCCTGCGAGGTCTGTCCGACGGCTCGGTGCGGCTGTTCGGGCTGCGTGTCGGGGAAGCCTATCTCGCCGTCATCTATGTGCTGATCATGAAGGGCACCTTGCACGCCCTTCTGCTGGGGATCGACCAGGACGCGGTGGCCAACACCCCGCCAGGCCTGACGACGATCGGCAAGCTGATGGTGTGGGCGCGCGCCCGGGGGCTCGACTATTTCGACCTGTCGGTCGGCAGCCAGGGGTACAAGCAGCATATCGGCGCTTCGAGCGCGGTGCTGGCCGAGTTGTGCGAGGCGATGACGCTGCGGGGCGGGGGCGCGACCGCCTACATCAAGCTGCGCGGAAAGACCGAACTTTTCGTGCGCTCCAGGCCGGGACTGTTCAAGGCGGTGCAGGGCGTGATGCGCCGGCTGCGGCGATTGAGGAACTGAGGTTCCCGCCAACACGGATTGACGGGCTCCCCGCAAACCATCACGCTGCCGAAAGAGCAACGGCTTCGGGGAGGCACTGATGGCAAGCCTGGTGGTGATGTATGGCACGCCCGCGGATCCGGCGGCGTTCGATGCCTATTATCGCGAAAAACACATTCCGTTGGCCAAGACCATCCCGGGATTGCGGCGCTACGAAATCAGCAGCGGTCCGGTGATGACCCCGGCGGGGCCGGCAAAGGTCCATCTGGTCGCCACCTTGCGGTTCGACGATCTGGCCGCCATCCAGAATGCATTCGCCAGCGCCGAAGGGCAGGCGACCGCCGCCGACCTCCAGGTCTTCGCGACCGGCGGCGCCGATATGCTGATCTTCGACAGCGAGGACGTGTGACGCGGCCATTCCTGCTTGAAGTTTTGATTCAAGCCGAGGCGCGAAGCCCTTCGAAGGCCTGGAAAAATTCCTCCCATCGCAACTCGCCTGACACCAGCGGGTCGTCAATCGCCGAAGGGCGTGGCCCGCCAAATTGACAGGACAGCGCGTCTCCGTCATCCTTGAGCCCAGTCGCCGGGCCGCGGAAGCGGCCATGTTTTGTGTCAGGGCGACCGAGGGCAGCGCCATGTTCAGTCCCGTCACCGGCCAGAATGCCAAGCGTGCCGCCGTGCGCAAGGCGCTCGACCGCCACAAGGTCTACATCACCGCGCAGAGCTTTTCGGACGGCGCCTACCGGGCGCGCGTGCTGGTCGACGGCGAGGCCTATTGGGTCGACGAGTTCCGGCTCGCCCAGTTGCAACAGGGGTTGACGCCGGCCGAGCTCGAACTGACGCCGGCTGCTGACGATTGAGCTGTATGGCCTCCACGCTTTCGTCATCCCAGGGCGGAGCAGGAGCGAAGCGACGTCGCGGAGACCCTGGGATCCATGCCGTGACATCAATACGCCGCTGCGGTCCAGGTTCCGCTCGGCTGCGCTCCACGGTAGCGGTCACGGCATGGATCCTCGGGTCAAGCCCGAGGATGACGACCGCGAGGTTTGCGGAACGCGAAGTAACGAGGCGGTTGGCGGCTGCCGTGCGCCTCGGATCCTGACCAATGTCCTCCTCCAAGCTCAAGCCCTACCGCGCCAAGCGCGAGTTCTCGAAAACCCCCGAACCCGCCGGCGGACTTATCTTCGATGAAGGCAACCGCTTCGTCGTACACAAGCACCACGCAACCGCCGATCATTACGATCTGCGCCTGCAGGTCGGCGATGTGCTGAAGAGCTGGGCGGTGCCGCGCGGGCCTTCGCTCAACCCGGCCGACAAGAGGCTGGCGGTCGAGACCGAGGACCATCCGCTCGAATATATCGACTTCGAGGGCGTCATTCCCGAGGGCGAATATGGCGGCGGGCCGATGATCGTCTGGGACACCGGCACATGGGCGCCGATGGACGATGTCGAGAAGAGCCTCAGGACCGGCGCCTTCAAGTTCCGGCTGGCCGGTGAAAAGCTCAATGGCGGCTGGATGCTGACCCGCCTGAAGCCCAAGGCCGGCGAGGATGAGAACAAGAAGAACTGGCTGCTGTTCAAGGAGCGCGACCTCGCTTCCGACACCAGGCTCGACATCCTCGAGGCGCGGCCGGAAAGCGTGAAATCCGGCCTGCGCATCGAGGAGCTGGTGGCGCCGACGAAGCCGACCGCGAAGTCCGCTCCGAAGCCGGGTTCGCTGAAGCCCGGCACGCTGCCGGGCGCGGTCAAGGCGCCGGCGCTCCGTCGCATCGAGCCGCAGCTGGCGACACAGGTGCCGAAGCCGCCGGGCGGCGAAAGCCTTGCCGAGAACACGAACGAGCTCTGGCTGCACGAAATCAAATTCGACGGCTACCGCACCATGGCGCATCTGTCCGACGGAGAGGTGCGGCTGATCACGCGTGGCGGCATCGACTGGACGAAGCGCTATGGTGATCTCCCGCATGCCTTTGCCAGACTGCCTTGCCGCGAGGCGATCATCGATGGCGAGATCGTCGTGCTCGACGCCAAGGGCATTTCCCGTTTCGCGCTGCTGCAGGACGCGCTGGCCGAGGGCGCCGGCAGCAAGCTGCATTTTTATGCCTTCGACCTGCTGCATCTCGACGGTTGGGATTTGACGAAGGTGCCGCTCATCCGGCGCAAGGCGCTTCTGGCCGAACTGCTCACCGGCCTCGGCGCCAATTCCGCCATCCAGTTCTCCGACCATGTCGAAGGCTCGGGGCAGGGGCTCTATGACCAGGCTTCAGATCTGGGCCTTGAAGGGGTCGTCTCCAAGCGCGCCACGGCCATCTACCAGAGCGGCCGCACCAAGAGCTGGACCAAGACCAAGGCGCTGAAGAACGGCGATTTCGTCATCGCGGGATACACGACCTCGGAAGCGGCGGAAGGGCTGGCCGCGCTTGGCATGGCCGAGTGGGAGGATGGCGAACTGCATTATCGCGGCAAGGTCGGCACCGGCTTCGACGCCGAGACGGCGGCCGACCTGCTGGCCCGGCTGGAGCCGATCACCTCGGGCGCGACGGCGCCCGAGGGCGTGCCGCGCGAGATCATGCGCGAGATGCACTGGGTGAAGCCGCTGTTTTCGGCCCGCATCCACTACGCCAACCGCACGGCGGACAATGCGTTGCGCCATGGCGTGTTTCGCGGCCTCAGGGATGTCGGCCTGTCGACGCCGGTCTCGGCCAAGCGCAAGCGGCTGATCTCGGAAGCCGACCTTGCCACCATTTGGGTGACCAATCCGGAGCGGCGGCTGTTCGGCAAGACCGGGCCAACCAAGCTCGACATCGCCGTCTATTACGCTCTGGTCGGCGACTTCATGCTGCCGCATATCCTTGGGCGGCCGGTGTCGCTGGTGCGCTGCCCGACCGGCCTGCCCAAGGACTGCTTCTTCCAGCGCCACGCCTTCACCGGCATGCCGCCCTCGGTGGTGACGTTCCAGGCGACCAATTCCGAGGGCGAGACCAAATCCTATCTCTCGGTCGAAGGGGTCAAGGGCTATCTGGCGCTGGCGCAGTTCGGCGTCGTCGAGTTCCACACCTGGGGCACCCACCGCGCCAGCCTCGACAAGCCCGACCAGATTGTCCTCGACCTCGATCCGGGCGAGGGGATTTCGTGGCGCGAGGTGGTCGAGGCCGCCGTGCACATCAAAAGCGAGATGGAGGGGCTGGGGCTGGTGCCCTTTGCAAAAACCTCCGGCGGCAGCGGCATCCACATCACCGTGCCGGTGACGCAAAAGCAGAACTGGAAGAAGCTGCACCAGGCGACCAGCGCGATATCAACCCATCTGGCGGCGACCGCGCCGGACACTTTCACCACCACCATGGGCAAGGACAACCGCAAGAAGCGCATCTTCATCGACTATCACCGCAACGCGCGCGGCCACACCTCCGCCGCGCCCTATTCGCTGCGCGCCCGCACCAACCTGCCGGCCTCGACACCGGTGAGCTGGGCGGATCTGGAGGCGATCGACGCGCCGCAGGATCTGAACTATTCGTCGCTGCCGGGCTTGCTGGAGACGTCGGGGGATCCCTGGGCGGAGATCGACGGGTTCGCGCGGGATTTGCCGACCTTGCAGAATTAGGGTTCCTCGCCCCCGCAAGTGGGGGAGAGGTGTCCGCGCAGCGGACGGAGAGGGGGCTGCGCCGACGCCGGAAGTAATCATACCGAGTTCATCTGCGATAGGTTTGCGCCATTCCCCCTCTCCGTCTCGGCTTCGCCGAGCCACCTCTCCCCCCTTGTGGGGGCGAGGAACCCAAGTCCATCGACGCTTCTTACAATTTGAATTATTCTCTGTCTGCGACCCCTCCGGCGGGCTAAAACATTTCGTCAGGATTTGCCTGTAAAGTGCGGGGTCGGTGTAGGATTTGCGCAGCCTTGATCGTCCTTCGAACGAACAGCGCTGCTTGGAGCATGGTCCCAAAAAGTGGGAACCGGTTTTTGGGACAAGACCATGCTCCAATATATTGTCAGTGCATGGCCGCGTAGGAGTGTATCATGGCGCCCAGGGCAAGTTGGAAAGGTTACCTCAAACTCAGTCTGGTCAGCTGTCCGGTGCGGCTCTATCCCGCCACCAGCGCCAGCGAACGCATCTCGTTCAACCAGCTGCACAAGAAGACCCACAACCGCATCAATATGAAGCCGGTCGACCCGGAACTGGGGCTCGTCGAGCGCTCGGACCTGGTCAAGGGCTACGAGTACGAGGACAAGCAGTACATCATCATCGATGATGCCGACCTCGACGCGGTGCGTATCGAATCCAACCACACGATGAACATCGAGGCCTTCGTCGACGAAAGCGAGGTCGACGTCATCTATCAGGACGCGCCCTATTACCTGGCCCCGGACGGCGCGATGGCGGAGGAAACCTTCGCGGTGCTGCGCGAGGCGATGCGCAAATCCGGCAAGCTGGCGATCGCGCGGCTGGTGCTGTCGAGCCGCGAGCGGGTGGTGACCATCGGTCCGCGCGAGAACGGCATGTTCGTGTGCACGTTGAGGAACCCGAACGAAGTGCGCGGCACGGCTGAGTATTTCGGCAACATCCCCGCCGGCAAGCCCGACCCGGAAATGCTTGAATTGGCCGAAGCGCTGATCAAGCAGAAGGAAACCACCTTCGACCCAAAGAACTACGAGGACCGCTACGAGATCGCGCTGATGTCGATGATCCGCGAGAAGCTCAAGGGTCACAAGCCGATCATCGCGGCCGCGCCCGAGCGCGGCAACGTCATCAACCTGATGGATGCGCTGAAGGCGAGCTTGTCGCAATCGAAGCCGCCGGCCAAGTCGAAGAGCAAGGCCGAGGAGGCGCCCGCCAAGCCCGCCAAGAAGGCGGCAGCGGGCGGCGCGCCTGAAAATCCGCTGAAGGCCAATCTGCTGAAGGCGGTCGGCAAGAGCAAGAAATGACGGCACCAGCCGTCTCGGTCCCGGGCGCCGTCTTCGGCACGATCGGCGCGCTGGCGGCGTTTCCGCTGCGGCTCGCCGCGCGCGAGGTCGAGCGCCAGCACGGCCAGCTCCGGCGCGGCATCACCAGACGCACCACGCATATCGTGTTCGGCCGGACTTTGCTTGCCAAGGCAGGGCTGACCCGGAACGGCGATGCCGGGATCGAGCGCCGCATCGCCGCCGAGCAGGCGGCCGGGCGCACGCTGCTCAGCGAGAACGGCTTTTTGCGCCTGCTCGGGCTGATGAGGGCGCCGGAAGCTTCGTCCCTGTCCAGGCAATCGCTGATCGAGCAATCGCGGCTATCCGGCGCCGACCTTGATCTTTTGTCACTGTTCGATGCCTTCGAACACGACGCGGAACCCTATTCCTTCCGCGACCTGATCCTGGCGCGCAAATATGCCGGGCTGGTCGTCGGCGGGGCGACGTGGGGCGCCATCGCGCGTTCCGTCCACCGCTCCGGCCCGGTCGCCTCGCTCACGGCCAAGTCGCTCAATGTCGGTTCGCAGCATGGCCGGCCGGACGCGATCTATCTCGAAGGCGGCCAGAGCGAGCTCGACGGCCAGTTGCTGTTCGATCTGGGTGCGGCCGCGCAAGGCGACGACACGCTGGAAGAGCTGTTCAGCGACGCCGAAGCGGCGGAGGAGGGTGGCGACCATGACGGGGCCGCCGCGCTCTACCAACGCTGCCTCGCCATCGATCCCAGCGACGCGATCGCCGCCTTCAACCGCGCCAACTGCCTGCGCGCCGGCGGCCACGCGCGGGAAGCCGCGCACGACTATGCCCGCGCGATCAAACTCGACCCGGCCTTCGTCGAAGCCTGGTTCAACCTTGCCGGGCTGATGAGCGAGCAGGGCCGCGACGCCTCGGCGCGAAGGCACCTGCAGAAGGCGATCGCGCTGGACAGGAATTATGCCGACCCGGTGTTCAACCTGGCCAGGCTGGAGTTCGACGCCGGCAATCTGGTTGAAGCACGGCGGCTGTGGGGGCGGTATCTGGAACTAGATTCCGAGTCCGAATGGGCTGGCGTGGCCACCAGGGGCGTGCAGTTCGTGGACATGCAACTGGCGCAGAAGTCGGCGGGGTGAGATGTTTGCGCTTGAACACCCCCCTCTGGCCTGCCGGCCATCTCCCCCGCAAGGGGGGAGATCAAGCGCTCGGCCGTTTTCGCCAATTTCGGTCGCTGCAAGAATGGGTGGCGCGCGTGAGCTGCTGATCTCCCCCCTTGCGGGGGAGATGTCCGGCAGGCCAGAGGGGGGTGGGCGGGAACTCGACCTCCCTGAGAAGGGCGTCTCATGACCAGCTTCCTCTTCGACGGCGACGACACCGCGCCCGTCACCATCCTGCTCGCGCATGGTGCTGGGGCGTCGATGGATTCGCCCTCGATGACCGCCACCGCCAAGGCGCTGGCCGTCGCGGGGTTCCAGGTCGCGCGCTTCGAGTTCCACTATATGGCCGCGCGCCGCTACGGCCACCGCAAGCCGCCGCCGCGGGCCGAGACGGTGAACCCGGAATACATCAAGGCGATCGCCGACCTGAGGGCCAGGGGCGTGAGCGGGAAGCTGATCATCGGCGGCAAGTCGATGGGCGGGCGCGTCGCCTCCATGGTCGCCGACGAGATGTTTTCCAAGGGCGAAATCGCGGGGCTGGTCTGCCTCGGCTATCCCTTCCATCCGCCGGGAAAGCCGGAGCAACTCAGGACAAAACATCTCGCCGGGCTGAAGACGCCGACGCTGATTTTTCAAGGCACGCGCGACGAGTTCGGCACCAAGGACGAGGTGGCGGGTTATGGGCTGTCCGATGCGATCGAGGTGATCTGGCTGGAAGACGGCGACCACGACCTCAAGCCGCGCAAGAGCGTTTCGGGTTTCTCCACCGCCGATCATCTCAAGACGGTGGCGGAGACGGTGAAGGTGTGGGTGGCACGACAATCAGTGTCGTCATCCTAGGGCGGAGCAAGGAGCGAAGCGACGCGCGCAGACCCTAGGATCCATGCCGTGACGATAAGGCGATGCAACGGTTCGGAATTCTGCCCCGCCGCGTTCCACGGTGAGGGTCACGGCATGTATCCTCGGGTCAAGCCCGAGGATGACGAAGCGAGGGTCGCCTTCGGTATTCAAAAATGAAACTCGCCACCTTCAACATCAACAACATCAACAGCCGGCTCGAAAACCTGCTGGCGTGGCTGGCGGCCGCAAAACCCGATGTCGTCTGCCTGCAGGAACTCAAGGCGCGCGACACGCAGTTTCCGCTGACCAGGCTCGCCGCCGCCGGCTATGGCGCGGTGTGGAAGGGGGAGCCGACCTGGAACGGCGTCGCCATACTCGCGCGAGGATCCGAACCCGTCCTGACCCGCGATACGCTGCCCGGCGACGATGCCGACCGGCAGAGCCGCTACATCGAAGCGGCGGTGGACGGTATCGTCGTCGCCTGCCTCTATGCGCCGAACGGCAATCCGCAGCCGGGGCCGAAATTCACCTACAAGCTTGCCTGGCACGCGCGCCTGGAGGCGCATGCCGAACAGCTGCTCGACACCGACCTGCCGGTGGTGCTGGCCGGCGACTACAACATCGTGCCCGAGTCGCGCGACATCTACGCCACCCGCTCCTATGACGACAACGCGCTGGTGCAGCCGGAAAGCCGCGCCGCCTTCGCCGCCCTGCTCGAACAGGGCTGGACGGATGCGCTGCGCAAGAAGCACCCGAAGGAGACGCTCTACACCTTCTGGGATTACCGGCGGAACCGCTGGCCGCGCGATGCGGGCCTGCGGCTCGACCACATCCTTTTGTCGAAGACGCTCGCCCGCCGGCTGAAAGGGGCGGGCATCGACCGCGATGTGCGCGGGCAAGACGGCGCCAGCGACCATGCGCCGGTGTGGGTGGAGCTGAAGTAATCAGCCGACGTCGTCGGCCAGCGCCGTGATCCGCTCGCCCGGCGCCTACCGCTTCGCGGTTTCGACACCGCCGGGCTGGCGCTCGCCGGCACCAACGCGACGCAACCGCAGGATTTTCGGCTGGCGCCCGGCCCTGGCCGGCGGGCTGGTGTCACAGGACCTGCCACTGCCGGTCGGCCTGGCCGGCAGGCTGGCCGACGCCACGCATGAGAAACTGTATGGCGCCGGACGCCATGGCTGACGCGGGCGGGGGGGCGCACGTTGGGGTATGCTGGGCGCCCGCGTCAACCAGGGCGGCTCGTACCGCCGCAACGACACCATTGCACATTGCCTTATGTTTGAAACTTCCGCGAAAGCGGAATAGGCAGGAACTGCAGCGCGGCGTCGCCGGTGCGCAACCGATGGCAGGCAAGAAAAGTGGCCCGGCGGCCAGGTGCCGCCTGCCGCGCTTTCATCAGTTTTTCGCCGCGCGATCGGCCGTCTGCACCGATCGGGCCGGCACGGAGGAGAGCGCATGATGATTGGACGGCTGTTCGCCGAGATAGAGCGCGCCGCCCAGGACGAGGAAAACGATGCCGACCACGACCAGCCCGACCGTCAGCACGGCAACCGCCGTGCCCGGACCGTGACCTGTCTTGATGATGATGGATCGATGGGACATCACTTCCTCCGGGGATGAGCCCGGTTTGCAGACCTTTGCAAACGGCGGCAGGGGCCGGATGTTCCCGGAGGTGGGGCCCTCATCGGCCCTTTGCGTTTTCTTCTAGGACTAAGGTCTTGGGTGGCGCACGCAAAGGTCCGAGGGGGCCTGTTCGGTTCCGGCAATGTCCATTGGACGTTCCGCTATTTTAGCCAATTGCAATATAAAACCTTTACCTTGTTGAGAGGCGAATGCGGGCGTTGGGACGGGCAAAAAGGCGACGCGCGGCCCTCCATTTCATCGGGAGAAGGGCCTCTTTCAGGCAGGTTCGGTGGGCTCCCGCGCAAGGCGGACGGGGATGCGAAAAGGCCCCTGCCGATCTCCACGAATTCAAACTTGCAGGCCTCGCGCCGGTTGGCCGGCAGCGCCACGTCGCGGCTGCGCACCGGCATCGCGAAGCCGAATTCGCCACTTTCCCGTCCGCCGCGGTCGATCCAGTACCGGTCCATGTCGGCGCGCTTGCCGGCGCGCTTCCTGGGGATGCGGAAGTTGATGGTGTGCCTGGCGTCGGAGACGCCGAGCAGATGACGGGCGCCGCCGCCGGTCGCGATCCCTTCCATGACCAGGAGTGCCGCATCCTTGGGCCTGAGCCCGCACAGGTCGCGCGTGGCGTTGATGACGGCCCGCTTGGCGCCCGGCTCGCGGCTGCCCTGGAGTCCGCCGATCGCCACGGTGTAGCGGCCGTTGCCGAGAGAATAGAGAATGAAGCTCAGCCGCACCAGGTCGAGCCGATCGCTCTGCCGTGTCAGCCTTATCGAGAAGGCGCCTTCGTGGCTGGTGCCGGAATGAACCGACAGAAGCATGGTGATCGCATAGGCATCGCGCCGTCCGGTCACATGGCCGATATCCACCGCCCGTCCGCGCCAGGCCGCTTCCAGGACGTCGCGTGGCAGGCCCGCCGCAGCCAGATTGAAATGGTCGACCAGCAGTTCGAAACCGCGACGGCCGGGCAAGCCAAGGGCAAGGAATTTGTAGGGCTTCTTGCGCAGCAGATCGTCGCTCGGGCAGCCCAGCCCATGCCGCCGCCGGAAACCCGCGAGGAAGCGGAACCATTTGAAGAAGCTCACTGGTTTGCTGGCAAAACGGGTGAGGAAAACCCTGGATTGTCCGATCCCCAGTCGCCTGCAAAGACCGAGGACCTGGCCGAAGACGCCGGCCGTTTCCCGCAGCAAGGCGCGCTCGCTCGTTTCGGTAATCAAGATACATCCCACATGGTTGTTGTGGGGGCGGGTTAGCTCCAGGGCATTACGCGGACATTGCGGGGTGAGCGTCTCGTTCCCGATCGGACCTGCCAAACGGTAAGCTGATGGTTCCGGGTTCACTGGATTTCGGGGTGAAAAACTCGATGATGAAATTTCTTTCCGGAAACTGCCATCGAAGCTTGGCCTCGTAGACTTGCCTGGCACCGTGCCGAGGAAGACAAGCTTGTCGGCCGCGCCCAATTCGCCAAAGATCCTTCAATCGGCGAAGTTCTACCGGATTCGACGGCAGGGAATTTCCAACGATCAAATCACGTCTCGTCGAAGCGGCCCTCGAGGCCGGGACGGCGGGCGATCGCGGCTTCTTCCTCGTCGTCGGGCAGGGCCTCGTCACTCTCCTGGTAGGGATTGTCGTCATCCTCTTCCGGCAGGTCGCCCTCTTTCTCGGTGCCGTAGCGCATGTCGCCGTTTTCCGGCACGCTGTCGGGCAGGATCTGGCCACCCTTGACCGCGTCCCAATCCTGCTGCTCGATGGTCGGGCTATCCGCCTGCGGGCCGTCATCATCGTCGGTGCGGGGTTTGCCGCGCGGTGCCATCGTGGCCTCCAATAGTTGTGAAGACTGGAGGCAAAACTCGGGCTGCCGGCGTTTGTTCCCGCACTCGCGAGTACGGCCTGGCCCATCACGGATTGCCGTCTGCCTTGGTGGCGGGCTACCGCAGCCACCACCACAATGCGGCGACCGCCGCCGCGACGGCCGCCACGCTCAGCCCCAGCATGATGTAGGAGCCCTTGATGATGTCGCGGATGATCTTCTTGATCGTTTCGCGGTCGTTGAGGTTGGGGAAGGGTTCGTTGGGCACGGCGACGCCCAGAAAATCGCACAGCGGGCCCCAGCCTTCTGTCACCTTATAGACCAGCAGCTTTTCGGGCGGCACCGCGGCCTTCACTTCGTCGATATAGGCGTTGTAGCGCGCCACCGCCCTGGCGCGGTCGTCCATCACGCCCTTGAGCGCGCGGCCCCACACCAGCTTCTTCGACATGTCGCCGAATTTCCAGCCGAACGGCGTCAGCCATTCCAGGATCTTGAACTGCCAGACATTCTCGGTGAAATAGATCGTGTCGATCGTGCTCTCGTACCAGGCTTCGGCGCCGCGCGGGTGCAGCGTCAGCAGCACCTTGGCGTCGGGATAGGCGACGAGCAGTTCCCGCCACACGCAGCAACCGGGATTGTCGACGGTGGCCGTATAGTTGGCGAACACCCGGTTCCAGTCGTGCTGGGTGCCGGGCGGACTGTTGGCCACCATGCGCCAGAAGTCGAGATGGCCCTTGTTGGCCTTGTTCATGATCACTTCCTGCATGTGGTAGGAAGGCAGGCCGAGCCTGTTCAGCGCGGCAAAGGTCGACCACGTGCCGGTGCGGCCGAAACCAGCCCCGATCAGCTTGAGCGCCATTTCCCCATCCCCATCGGACTTGTGTTCTTTGTTGCCCGGTCCGTGAGCATCAAATTGCTCCCGACAGGGCCACGGTGCAACAAATTTCGAGAGTCGGCGCCAAGCCGATCCTATAAGGACCGATCACACACTTGCGCTGTTGCTAAAATAATGAAACGTTGGGCGCGGGTATCGGGAATTCGGGCAGGGGAATCGGCCGAATTGGGACGTTCGGCGATTTGCGCATCGATGTATGTTGGGCGGTTTCTCGTGGGGATGTCGGCGACGACCATCATTGTCGCGGTCTGGGCATATATGGCCACCGGTTCCTTCTGGAAGGCGCTCACCTGGACGGTGGTGACCCTGGTTGTCCTGCAGGTGGGATATTTCGTGCTCGTCGTGGGGCTGATCCATAGGCGCGCGCAAGATGCCGCAACGAGCCAGGATTCGATCGACGCAGTCCCGCCGTTACATCGGGATGGTGTCTCGTTCTGACGCTCGCGCCAGGCCTGGGCTATGGCCGAGATGGCCGACCCTGCGGTCGGCCGGTCGGCGCGGCGATCTTGCCGGACTGGCTGTAAGCGGCAGCCCTGCCTCAGCCACTATCCATTCGCCAGTGCGCCAGCAATTCCCTGCAAGGGCACCGCCAGCGCGATAACGACGGACATCAGCGGGAAAGATGCTTGATCACGCGGGTCGGGGGCCGCATCGCCTCCTTGGTGGAATTAGGACGACGTGGGTTGCATCACACCGGCAGGCCACGTCGCATACCGGTGGGAACCATAAGCCGAAGCGGGCGTTTTCCCGATGTGACCGGTGAGGTCGCCACCTCCGCCGGTTATTGAAGGCTCGTCCTGCCCCTGGCAGGGCGGGCCTTTTTTTGTGCACAGGGTTGTGGCACCTGGAACGACACCGCACGCTCCACGTTAGCTGTTGCTAAGGCAGAACAGTGGGTTCAGCATCGACGAGGCGCGCCTGTGCTGTTCCCAGGGGCCTTGTGTGCATCTCCGATTATTCCGCAATCCAACGAAATTTACACGCAAATTTTCAAAGCATATTCGCTGGTGTCATGCGTGGATGCTAGCAATTGAAGCCATCTTTGCGATTTTGCGTTGCCACATTTGTTCCAAAATTGCGGATGGAACCTTGGAGCGGCGATGGAGTTTCCTTGCAGGGTGGCTTTCAGATATCCCGACAAGGAGGTTGTTATGAAGTATTATCTTTCAAGTGCGGCTGCTGCGATCGTTCTGATGGGCGGCGTTGGTGCGGCCCTGGCCGAAACCGTTGTCCTGCAGCCGGAACAGGAGACAGTCGTACGCGAATACGTCAAGAGGGAGCCGCTGGCGTCGGTGAACCTTTTGGGCCTCGAACTCAAGCTTGGCTCCCCGGTACCGGACAAGGTTGAACTGCGCGAGGTGCCGAACGTCAAGTACCGCGTCGCGGTCATCAATCACGAGACCGTGCTGGTCGATCCCGACACGCGTCAGATCGTCGAAGTCCTGCACTGAGTCGCATCGTAGGCTCGCCTTGGAAAAGCCCGTCACGATCCCGTGACGGGCTTTCCTTTTCGAATCCTTTTTGAGACAGGCTTTTTGAACCAGGCCTTGGGCAGGCATGGATCGTCTGTACCAGCTGCGTAGCCGGGCTGGCATAGCGGCGCGCCAAGGGGCATGGTCGCGCTCGTGCGAAACTTCCCGCGCGCCAGCTTGCGCCCGAGGCGGCAGACGATGCATGGCAGGCGCGGCCTGCGGCTGAGACCTGAAAGCCTTCGATGACCATCCAGCCAGCCGAGATGAATGTTCGCGAGGGCGCCCGTGTCATCCTTCTGCTTGGCAGCGCCCCCGACGCGGTGCGTTGCGAGCCCTGGCCGAAGCAGGCCTTCAGCCGGATCGTCGCCATCAACAATGCCTGGCGCGTGCGCCCCGACTGGGATTTCCTCGTCCATGCCGGCGATTTCCCGCCGAACCGCCTGCCTCACGACGCGACCTTGCGGCAGGCCCAGATATTCAGCGCCACCCAGTATGTCCCGGCCCAGAACGCCTTCGGTGGCTTCGTCTATGCCGGCGCCACGATGGCGCTGACGGCAGCCTATTGGACCATTCACAGCCAGAAGCCGGATGTGCTGGCATTCCTGGGCTGCGACATGATCTACGACCAGCCGGGCAAGACGCATTTCTATGGCATCGGCCGTGCCGACCCTCTGCGCGATGACGTTACCCTGCGCAACCTCGAGGCCAAGTCGGCGCGCCTGCTTGTCCAGGCCCTGAAGCACGACTGCCTGTGCATCAACCTGTCCGACCTGCCGCGCAGCCGGCTGGTCTTTCCCAGCCTCGCCTTTGACCAGCTCGGCGGCCTGTCGCCAGCGCGGATCGCCGAAATGAAAGCGGAAATTCTGGGCACCATCCAATTCGACCAGGCCGAAAAGGCCGAACGGATCGAGAAGGATCTCGGCTATTTCTATGAGGATGGCATGTACTGGAACCATCTCGACGAGATCGACGAGACGGTTCTTGCCGACATTGACCGGCTATGGATATCGGCCGTCGAGCAGAGAGCGGTGGGTTGAAGCGGCTGACCTCCCCCCACAGGGAGGAAGGCCGGCGCGTCGTCCGTTCAGCTTACTCGGCTCCCTTCAGCTTACTCGGCCGCCAGCCTGTCCTGCGTCCGGGTTTCGAAATCGCTGGCGTCGTGGCGCTCGTGGAGCTGCATGGCCGGCTCGCCGAAGGCACGGTTGACCATGCGGCCACGCTTGACAGCCGGGCGCTCGTCGATCGCCTTCGCCCAGCGCTGCACGTTCTCGTAATCCTGCACCGACAGGAAAGTGGCGGAATCATTATACTGCCGCCCGAGCGCCAGTCCGCCATACCAGGGCCAGACCGCCATATCGGCGATGGTGTAATCCTTGCCGCCGAGATATTCCACCTCGGCCAGCCGCCGGTCGAGCACGTCGAGCTGACGTTTCACCTCCATCGAGAAGCGGTCGATGGCATATTCGATCTTCTCCGGCGCGTAGGCGTAGAAATGGCCGAAGCCGCCGCCCAGATAGGGGGCCGAGCCCATCTGCCAGAACAGCCAGGACAGCACTTCCGCGCGGGCCGGCTGCTTTGGAGGCAGGAATTCGCCGAATTTCTCGGCGAGATAAACCAGGATGGAACCGGATTCGAAGACCCGCACCGGAGTGGCGCCGCTGCGGTCCATCAAAGCGGGGATTTTGGAGTTGGGATTGACCTCGACGAAGCCGCTGCCAAATTGGTCGCCATCGTTGATGCGGATCAGCCAGGCGTCGTATTCGGCGCCCCAGTGGCCGCGCGCCAGAAGCTCCTCCAGCATGATGGTCACCTTGACGCCATTCGGCGTCGCCAGCGAATAGAGCTGCAGCGGATGCTTGCCGACGGGCAGTTCCTTGTCATGCGTCGGACCGGCGATCGGCCGGTTGATGCTGGCAAAGGTGCCGCCATTTGCCTTGTTCCAGGTCCATACTTTCGGCGGGGTGTAGTCGGTCATGTCGAGCCTCGGGCGGTGGGAAAAATGGATAGGTCGCTGTACAACTAGGGTTGGCGAGGTGGAAGTTCAACTTGTGTTGAACTATTGTTGATATAGCGCTGGGGCTTCTTCCTTCTCCCCTTGCGGGAGAAGGTGGCCTCGCGAAGCGAGGTCGGATGAGGGGTGCCAAGCTTGGCACCCACCGCATTCCTTCCAACACCCCTCATCCGTCTCGGCGCTGCGCGCCGATCCACCTTCTCCCACAAGGGGAGAAGGGCAGCTCTCTCACCCCTTGCACCATGCCCCCCGAGGCATACCTATAAGAGAAGCCGCCAAGGCATTTTGCATCGCAGGACAAAAGCATGACCATCAATCCCAATCCGCGCTCCGTCGTCGCCGTGCGGGCCACCGTGCCGGAGGATGCCTTCACGGCCGGCGCGCTGGGCACGCTCAGGGAAGGCAGCGGCGTCGTCATTCGCGACGACGGGCTGGTGCTGACCATCGGCTATCTCATCACCGAGGCCGAGGAGGTCTGGCTGACTTCGCATGACGGCCGCGTCATCCCCGCGCACGCGCTGGCCTACGACCAGGAATCAGGCTTCGGCCTGGTCCAGGCGCTCGCGCCGGCCGGCCTGCCGGCGGTGGCGCTGGGCGATGCCGGCAAGGCCCGGATCGGCGACGCGGTCGTGCTTGCCGACGGCATCGGCCGGGCGGTGGAGGCCAGGATCGTCACCAAGCAGGAATTCGCCGGCTATTGGGAGTATCTGCTCGACGAGGCGATCTTCATCGCGCCCGCGCATCCGTCCTGGGGTGGCGCGCCGCTGTTCGGCGCCGATGGCGCGTTGCTCGGCATCGGTTCGCTGCGCCTCCAGATGAGCCGTGCCGGCGAGGTCGCAGATATAAATATGATCGTGCCGATCGACCTGTTGCCGCCCATCCTCGACGACCTGCTGACGCGCGGCCAGGTGGCGAAGCCGCCGCGTCCGTGGCTCGGCGCGCTGTCGGCCGAAAGCGACGGCAAGGTGGTGGTGATGAGCGTGACCGAAGGCGGCCCGGCCGCCAAGGCCGGCCTCCGCGAAGGCGATGTCATTTCCGAGGTCCGCGACGGCGCGGTCGACGGGCTCGCCGATTTCTATCGCAAGCTGTGGGACAGCGGCTCGGCCGGTGCGGAGATCCCGATGCGTGTGGTGCGCGACGGACGCGAGACCTGGCTGCGCGTCAAGTCCGCCGACCGCGGCAGTTTTTTGAAGAAGCCGCAGTTGCAATAGGCCGGGCGGCGGGCAAGACTGACGCCGGCAGCGCCGCCACCGGCATAGTTACCTTGCCATTCGAGGCGGGAGGGATATGCCCAGGCGGGCATTCCGGCACTCCTAGAGCGGTTCAGCGATAGAATCGTTGACCCGCTCTAACTCTTTGTTTTTACGCAGTCTCGGACGGAAAACCGCTACGCACTTTTCCTGGAATTGCTCTAGTCCCGCAGTGCACTCGCAAACACCACCAGGTTCCCGTCGGGATCGCGCATGCGCATGATCCAGAAATCGTCGGCCTTCTCGATCGGGCCGGGTTCGAGGCCCGCATCCACCAGCCTCTGTCTTTCGGGCGCCAGCGGAAGCACGCCGAGCGTCAGCGTCGAGGTACCGGCCTTGTCCTTGTCTTCGAAGAGTTGCACCTCGGCGCTTTCGGTGAATTGCCATTCGGCCAGCCCCGGCATCGGCCGGCGCAGCGGCGCCTTGCCGAAGAGCTTTTCATACCAGCCGATGCTGGCCTTCAGGTCGGAGCAACTGACATGGGCAAAAATGGTTTGTATTGCCATGGCGATCTCCCTGGGCGGTGGCACTCTTGCCGCAACGCGACGGCGGTTGGTGCGTTCCGTTGCTTCGCGGAAGCGTGTCCCGCTGCTGACGAAAGCTGACAGTGAATCATGCAATAATGCCGGAAATCGTATGATGCCGGAGGCAAGATGACAGTGACGCCAACACCGAACAGGCAGGCCGCCTGATGGCCCCGGTCAAGGTCGATCCCGCCAGGGTCCGAGAATTTCCCGACGCGGCCAGTTTTTACACCTGGCTCAGCGAGCACCACGCCACGGAAACCGAAGTGTGGATCAAGGTGCACAAGGTCGGTTCGGGGCTGAAGTCGATAACGCCCAAGGAGGCCATCGACGTCGTGCTGTGCTTCGGCTGGATCGACGCGGTGCGCAAGGGGCTCGACGAGAACAGCTTCCTGCAGCGCTACACGCCTCGCGGCAGGAAGAGCATCTGGAGCAAGATCAACATCGACAATGTCGCGCGGCTGGTCGAGGAGGGCCGCATGACCGAGCATGGGCTCAAGCAGGTCGAGGCGGCCAAGGCCGACGGACGCTGGGCGCGCGCCTATGGCAGCGGCAAGGAGATGAAGATCCCCGACGATCTGCAGGCGGCGATCGATGCCGAACCCGAGGCAAGGGCGATGTTCGAAAAACTCAGCGCTCAGAACCGCTTCTCGCTCGCCTTCCGCACCCACAACATGAAGACCGAGGCCGGCCGCAGGAAGAAGATCGAGACTTTTGTCGCGATGCTGAAGCGCGGCGAGACGATCCATCCACAGGGCAAGAAGTAGAGCCCTCAGGCTCCGGAATGTGGGTCGATGCGATAGGGATGGACCGGGTAGCCTGGACCGATGGCTTCGCGCACGCGGCCGGTCCAGGCGAGCAATGCCGGGTAGTCCGGAAGAGAGAATCCGCAATCCCCGGCGCGGTGGCTGTAGGCATGGACGGCGATGTCGGCGATGGTGAGATCGTTTCCGGTGAGGAAGCGCGTCTCGCCAAGGCCGCGGTTCAGGGCGGCGAGTGTTCGTGCTCCGGCTTCGCGCTTGCCGGCCACCATGGCCTGATTGCGCTCAAGTCGTCCGGTCAGGGTCCAGAAGCGCAGCGAGCCGATGACGGGCTCGACATTGTATTGTTCGAAGAACAGCCACTGCATGACCTTGGCCCGCCGGTAGCGATCGGCCGGCAGCAGGGGCGTGCCTTCGGCGAGGTAGGTGAGGATCGCATTGGATTCGGCGATGGCGCTGCCGTCTTCGAGCTGAAGCACCGGGACCGCGCCCGCCGGGTTGAGCGCCAGGAACGCGTCGGTATGGCTCTCGCCCTCGAAGATCGAGACGATGCGCGTGTGGTAAGGGATCTTCAGCAGCCCAAGCAGGGCCCGGACTTTCCAGCCATTTTGCGACGGCAGATAATCGTGAAGCGTGAGCATGGCCGATCCTCGTGATGGATCGATGCTCGCATGGTGCGCTGCATGCCGACACCCGATTCATGCGTTCGGTCAGTCCACAGGGGCTATGTGCCGCTGCTCGGATATATCGGCACTTGAACACGGAACGCAACGTCGCGAAAAAAACGGGCCATTCACTGTTCCTCGAGGTGATGGCTGCTGTCACTGGTCGAGGTCGACCGGTGTCACGCCCAGAAGCTTCAAGGCGTTGGCGTAGGTCCGGATGCCTTGTGCCTGCTTGCGCTCGGCACAGAACCGGTTCGCTCTGTCCTGGAGTGCCGTTGCCTGGGCGATCTGGCTCGCATTGGCACCGGGTGCGGCTTTGGTCCGGATGGCCCCGTTAAGTTGAAGACCGAGCCGGCTGCAATATTCGCTCCGGGTAACCGCCGCTTCCGCGCCCGACTGTGCGACCGCAAGCATGGCGAGAGAAATGCCGGCTACGGCACCGATCCATCCCGTCGAACGTCGTTGCATTGTCAGGCCATCCCTTTGCGTCGGCGCGGCGGCCGCTGTCCGGTCGCCGCGGGGCTGCTTATGCCTGCCGATCTTTTCCTTAGTTTTTCCGAGGTGTTGAATCTTGTTTCTGGAGTGTTTCCGGGAGGGGTTTCCTTCTCCCCTTGTGGGAGAAGGTGGATCGGCGCGCAGCGCCGAGACGGCTGAGGGGTGTTGGACGGAGTGCCGTCGGCGCCAAGCTGGAGCACCCCTCATCCGACCTCGCTGCGCGAGGCCACCTTGTCCCACAGGGGAGAAGGAAGAGTGTCGCGCTATCTGCGGCGCTTCTGCCTCTTCCCCCCGCACTGTCATTCGCGTAAGGGCGCGGGCAAATCCTCCAATCCGCTTGAGCTTCCCGGACCTCCCATGATCAGACTTGAAAGCATCGGCAAGCAGAACGGCCGACAGATCGTCTTCATTGAGGCGTCGGCCGCCTTGCAGAAAGGCGAGAAGATCGGCCTTGTCGGGCCCAATGGCGCCGGCAAGACGACGCTGTTTCGCATGATCACCGGCCAGGAGCAGCCCGACGAGGGCCAGGTGCAGGTCGATCGTGGCGTCACCATCGGCTATTTCAGCCAGGATGTCGGCGACATGGCGGGCCACAGCGCAGTCACCGAGGTGATGAACGGCGCCGGGCCGGTGAGTGAGGTGGCGGCCGAGATGGCGGAACTCGAGGCCGCCATGGCCGATCCCGACCAGGCCGACCGGATGGACGAGATCATCGAGAAATACGGCGAGGCGCAGCACCGTTTTGAGGAACTCGACGGCTATGCGCTCGACGGCCGGGCGCGCGAGGTGCTGGACGGCCTCGGCTTCAGCCAGGAGATGATGGACGGCGATGTCGGCAAGCTGTCGGGCGGCTGGAAGATGCGCGTGGCACTGGCCCGCATCCTGTTGATGCGGCCCGACGTCATGCTGCTCGACGAGCCTTCCAACCATCTGGATCTCGAAAGCCTGATCTGGCTGGAGCAGTTCCTCAAGGGCTATGACGGCGCGCTCTTGATGACCTCGCATGACCGCGAGTTCATGAACCGCATCGTCAACAAGATCGTCGAGATCGATGCCGGTTCGCTCACCGCTTATTCGGGCAACTATGAATTCTACCAGCAGCAGCGGGCGATCGCCGACAAGCAGCAGCAGGCGCAGTTCGAGCGCCAGCAGGCGATGCTGGCCAAGGAGATCGCCTTCATCGAGCGCTTCAAGGCGCGCGCCTCGCACGCCGCGCAGGTGCAGAGCCGGGTGAAGAAGCTCGACAAGATCGACCGCGTCGAGCCGCCCAAGCGCCGCCAGGTGGTGAATTTCGAGTTCCAGCCGGCGCCGCGCTGCGGCGAGGATGTCGTGACCTTGAAGAACGTCCACAAGGCCTATGGCAGCCGCACCATCTATGAGGGGCTGGACTTCCAGGTGCGCCGCCGCGAGCGCTGGTGCATCATGGGCGTCAACGGCGCCGGCAAGTCGACGCTCTTGAAGCTGGTGGCCGGCGCATCCGACCCCGACACCGGCACGGTGGCGCGGGGGCCGAGCGTGAAAATGGGCTATTTCGCCCAGCACGCCATGGAACTGCTCGAAGGCGAACGCACGGTGTTCCAGACGCTGGAGGACAATTTCCCGCAGGCCGGCCAGGCGCCGCTCAGGGCGCTCGCCGGCTGCTTCGGCTTTTCCGGCGACGAGATCGAGAAGAAATGCCGGGTGCTGTCGGGCGGCGAGAAGGCGCGGCTGGTGATGGCGCTGATGCTGTTCGACCCGCCCAACCTGCTGGTGCTCGACGAGCCGACCAACCATCTGGACATCACCACCAAGCAGATGCTGATCGAGGCGCTGTCACAATATGAAGGCACCATGCTGTTCGTCTCGCACGACCGGCACTTTTTGGCCGCGCTCTCCAACCGTGTGCTGGAGCTGACCCCGGAAGGTATCCACCCCTATGGCGGCGGTTATACGGAGTATGTGGAGAGGACAGGACAGGAAGCGCCGGGACTGCGGAGCTAGGAGGGGGCGGCGACGACTAACCCTGCGCAAGCCAACGCAGTTTGTTTCATGCCTTCGCAGCAGTAGACGCGATCATTACCAGCCGTACCATCGCGGATAGGACGTAATCCGGAAGAAGAGGCGGCCATGTTGCAGGACAAGAAGGCTCTCCAGATACTTCTCGATGCATATTGGTCGTCAGACGGTTGGAAGCGAGGCGACACGATCGGCCCTGCGGATTTCGAGTATGCTCGGCAGGCTGGCTACATGTTCGACCCTGTCGAGATGAGCCATGACGATATCGTCGGACGACTGCTCGCTGTTCGCAATCGCATCGGCATAAAGCAGGTCGCGGACGCCTTCCTGGCCAGCCTCAGCACACGCCGGCTTGAGTTGCGCTCAGCGCTGGGCAGCTTCTCGTTCTCCGCGCACTTCCCGGACCATCCGCTTGTGGAGGGAAGCCGTGGTCCAATGCCGAGCGGCCCGCTGCGATGCCGTCTCTGTGGGCTTTACAGTCATCCCATAGGAGAACAACAAGACCTCAATGTCTTGAGTTTCGAGAGATGGAAATGGGGCGGCGTCCGTCATTTGAACCCGCTGTACGGCTGGTTCGACCTCGCGCAATTCGAGAAAGCCAATCCGCCCGATCCGACGCAGGAGGACTATTCGATCCTCGCCCGGATTGTGGAAATCGCGTCTGGCTTGCCACCGAAAGCGAACCCTAATGAGCTGGAAAAGCGTATTGGCAAGGTGATCAGGTCAAACGGTTCGGAGCGCCGCGTCCTCATCGAAATCCTTGGTCTCTGTGGTGTTCTCAAACCGGCGGACCGCTGCGGTTTCCTGGATGCGTTTACGTCGGACGAGCATAGAGATCGGCCGCCAGATCACACCAATGACTGGGGCTATCCGGTCATCTGGTGGCAAGGTGTAGATGGCGTCAACAAAGATGCCGTCAACCGCCTTTTCCCGGAAATTGGAGCGGTCTAGATGCTGAAGCACTTGTGCCGGCTGTCGGGACGGAACCATATTGTTCGCAGCCCTCATCGGAGCGGTCTGGTTGTCGGAACGAGAGTCCGGGTACTCTCAACGGTCGGGTAGGGCTTCGGGATGAGCATTGCGGTGAGACTTGCAATGTCGGTGGCATTGGCCGCGGCAGTGGCCGGATGCGCGACCTCTCCGGTCGACTACGGAGCGTCGCTTTCGCCGCGGGACCAGAAATGGGCGTCGCCGGAATGCCAGCGGGCCCGGGCGGCGGCGGCTGATTACGAAGTTCGCGAAAAGCAGCACCCGGGTTGGCAATTCGCGGCGCTTGGCCCGTATGGGCTGGGGCTCATAGCAGCCGTCAAGGAGCACGAGCAGAAGCAGCGGAAGCTGTTCGCCCGCAACGTGCATCTGCAATGTTCAAGCCTTCCCCTGCCGAAGGAGTTGCAGGGCGATTTGAGCCCCGCCGGCGCAGATCGGGCGAAATATCCTTAATTATGCTCGCCGTCGGGAGGAAGCTGAGGTGCCCCGCCTTCATCCACCGTTCGATGCGTTGGTGAAAACCGCCAGCTGGGCGGCGAAGGCGCGCTTGAAGGCGGGCCGCGCTTCGCCGCGCGCGACATAGGCGGCGAGGTTTGGGTATTCCTCCAGCAAGCCCGACCGGTTCAACCGGCGCAGCACCATTATCATCAGAAGGTCGCCGGCGCTGAAGGCACCGTCGAGCCACTCGGCATCGCCGAGCCGGTCGGAGAGCTCGCCGAGGCGACCGCGGATCCGGTTCTCGACCATGGGCAGGCGCTGCTCGTGCCAGCTCTCCTTGCCTTCGACGAGCACGGCGACTTCCCGTTCGACGATCGCCGGCTCCATCGTGCTGACGGTGGCAAACATCCACATGACCGCGCGCGCTCGGGCATTCGCGTCATTGGGCAGCAGGCCCGCATGGCGCTCGGCGATATGGAACACGATCGCGCCGGAGTCGAACAGAACGAGATCGCCTTGCTCATAGGTCGGAATCTGTCCGAAAGGCTGCAGCGCACGGTGCGCGGGCTCCTTCATCGCGCGGAACGACACGAGGCGAACGTCGTAGGGCTGGCCCACTTCCTCCAGCGCCCACCGAACGCGCATGTCGCGTGCCTGTCCGCTGCCGCGGTCGGGGGATCGTGCAAAGGCGGTGATGGTGGGGGTCATTGGAAAGGCTCCGGATGGGGTGATCGGTCGGGTGTCGGTCGTTGCGCTTGGCACCCATAGGACGAGCGAGCGGTGTCGTTCCCGACAAGTTGTCCCGGGTTTGCGCCGTTCGGTCTCGCGGGCCGAACCCGCTGACTCCCCCCAGGTTAGCGGAGCAGTCCTTCCGCCTCGAACGTGTCCCAGCCTTCGAGCTTTGGCGCTGGAGCATCGTCCTTTGCCGAATTTCTGGTCTTGCGAGCCTTGTCCGTCCGCTTGCCTGCACGAGTGAGCGCCGCCTTGCCGGCCCCGCGCCGTCTGTTTTCGGACACTTCCCGCGCATCGTCCTCCCGCCAGGCGGTCGCCAGGTCACGATCGAGAATGTCCTCGATATACCGTGGGTCGAAGACATGGAAGGTTACCTTCCTGGATCGGCCGCGCATCTTCACGGTGCGCGTGCCGATGCTCTTCAGGCGGCCATCCTTCAGCCATTTGTGACGCTCGCGCGAAGAGATGGCGAGAATGTCCTCCGCCTCTCGCGGAAGCACGGCCAGGGTTTCGATTCCCTCCAGCGTGCTGGAGATGGCCGCCGAAGCGGTCTGGAACGCATCCGCGTCGGCTTGCGGCATGCGCAACACGATGCGGCCCGTCTCGGCCCTGGCGAATTTCCTCACCGTCCACGGCAGGCTGGCGCGGATTTCGCGTTCGATGCCCTTCAGGCGCAAGGAGGAGCCAAGCGTCGCCGACGGCGGCAGCGGCCATTCGGCGACCGTTGACGGGGTGGCGGTGCTCATGCCGCGCTTCGCTGGGCGGTCAGGGGCGGCGATCGTCGCAACGATGCCGCTCAGGATATCGCGAAAGGAACCGCGCTGTCTTTTCGCCGGGTTCATGTCTCATCTTCGCTCTTCAGGTGCCTCCGTGGGACGGCGGTTCGCACAGCAGACAACCGAAACCGGGCTCAAACAGTTCCTTTAGCACGGGGAATCGCTGGAAGGCTCGATTTCATCGGCGAAGGTCGCCGTGCCAAGCCAAGGTGTTACGTTGATCCGCAACGGGTAGGACGGGCGCGCGAAAGGACAGGCAAAGACGAATTGCCGTCGTTGATTTTTTCAACGGTCGCCCGCAATAGTGCCCGGTCATCATTTGGAACACCGATCTCCAGCCGCTCGCACCTGACAGCCTCGACCGCCCTACGAAATCCGCCGCCCGCTTTCGTCCAGAAGCACGCAGCCTTCGGGATCGAAGCCGAGGTCGATCGCCTCGCCTTCGCGAAGCACGCGGCCACTGATCGGCACGTTGGCGCGGATGCTGGTCCTGCCGCCGATATCGACCTCGTAGATGGCGCTGCCGCCGAGGTAGGAGGCGGAGACGACGCGGCCGGACAGCCGGTTGGCGCTCGCCGCCGCGCCGACCGACAGTTTCTGCGGCCGCACCACCACCGTGACATTGCCGCCTTGGGCAAGCGGCCTTGGGCAGGCCACGTTGATCGTCTGGCCGGTGGCAAGCACCACCGTCGCTGTGCCCTGGCCGGACACGCTCACCGTCCCGGCGAGCATGTTGGCCTTGCCGAGGAAATCGGCGACGAAGGCGGTGGCGGGCCGCTCATAGACTTCTTCCGGCGTGCCGATCTGCTCGGACGAGCCCGCGTTCATCACCACGATGCGATCCGACATCGAAAGCGCTTCTTCCTGGTCGTGGGTGACGAAGATGGCGGTGATGCCGGTTTCCTTCTGGATCTTCTTGATCTCGACGCGCATCTCCTCGCGCATGTTGGCGTCGAGCGCCGACAGCGGCTCGTCGAGCAAAAGCACCTGCGGCTCGAAGACGATGGCGCGGGCGAGCGCGATGCGCTGCTGCTGGCCGCCCGACAGTTGCGACGGCAGTTTCTTCTCGCTGCCCGGCAGCCGCACCATCTCGAGCGCCTTGCCGACCCTGCGCTTGATTTCGGGCTTCGGCACGTTGCGGTACTTCAGGCCGAAGGCGACATTGTCGAATACGGTCTTGTGCGGGAACAGCGCGTAGCTCTGGAAGACCAGGCCGATGTTGCGCTTGTAGATCGGCACGTCGTCGACACGCCGCCCGCCGATCATGATCTGGCCGCCCGAAATGTCGACCAGGCCGGCGATGGAGCGCAGGATCGTCGTCTTGCCGCAGCCCGAGGGCCCGAGCAGGGTGACGAAGCTGCCCTTGCGGATCGACAGCGAGAAATCGCGCACGGCGACGAACTTGCCATAGGCGATGTCGATGTTGCGGAATTCGACCGCCGGGCTGTTCGCCTCGGCGCCGACCGGGGCGGGTCTCGCCGCGCCGGCTTTGGCCACCCCGGCCGCTTCCGGCCGGGGTGCTTCGGTCAGGTTCTGGCTGTCAGGCACCTTTGGAGATCCTGTTCCACTGCTTGGTCCAGGCGTCCTCGTTGGTCGCCCAGTAGACCGGATCGGCGAAGGTCAGCGTCTTCATCGTCCCCGTCTTGTCGAAGGCCGGCAGTTTCTCGATCTTCTCGGTCAGCTTGACCTTTGTCGGGTCGAGCGACGGCGGATAGCTCTGGCCTTCCGCCACTGCGATCGAGGTCGCCGGGTCGAGCATGAAGTTGATCAGCTCCTCGCACTCGGCCATCGGCGAGCCCTTCAGGATCAGCATGTCCTCCATCCAGGCATAGGAACCGGCCGGATCGAGATAGCCGATCGGATGGCCCTGGTCCTGGAGTGCCGCGACGCGGCCCGACCAGGCGTCGGTCACCACGATCTCGCCCTTGGAAAGCAGGTCCATCAGTTCCGCGCCGGAACTCCAGAACTTCTTGGCGAGGTCGCGCGTCTCGCGCACCTTGGCCCAGATCGCGTCCATGTCCTTGATGTTGTTGGGGTTCTGTCCGGTGGCGAGTGCCGCGTACCAGACCCGCGTCGTCATGTCGTCATAGCCGCCGACCTTGCCGGCGTACTTCTTGTCGAGCAGAAGCGCCGCGCCCTTTTGCTTGGCCTCTTCCGGCGAGATCACCTTGGTGTTGTAGGCGATGCCTGTCGTGCCGTAGTCGTAAGGCACCGCCGACAGCTTCGGCGTCAGCTTGCGGAACGGCTCGATCATCGGCTGCAGCACATTCACCATGTTGGGAATGTTGGCCTCGTTGATCTCCGAGGTCAGGCCGCCGTTGACGTATTTGATGTAGTAGTTGACGCCGGAGGAATGGATGACCTGGTAGTCGCCGGGCTTGGCGGTCTTGATCTTGGTGATGATCTCGTCCTCGTCGCCGAACGTACCCTGGACCACCTTGATCTTGGTCTTGGCCGTGTAGGGCTGGAAGGCATATTTGTCGATCGCGTCCTGCACCGTGCCGCCCCAGCCGTCGAAACGGACCTGTTCGACGGCCGCGAGCGCCTGCCGCATCCATGGCATGTCGAGGCCCGCCGCGGCCGCCGCGGCGGCCGTCAGCGTCAGGAAGGTACGGCGGCTGACACCGCCGTTCATGTATCGGTCTTGCAGCCGTTCCAGCCGCTTGCTGTTGGTGAGTTTCATTTCATCTCCTCCTTTGGTTCGCCACGTCTTTTCAATCTTGTCAGGCTCTGCAGGATCAGACCGCCGAGCAGCGGGATGCCGACGGTCACCAGGATCATCACGGTGCCGAGCGCGTTGATCTCCGGGCTGATCGAGATCTTGAGCATCGACAGGATCTGGGTGGGCATGGTCTCGACGCCCGCCGGCCGCCAGAACAGGCTGGCCGACGTGTTGTCGAAGGAGATGGTGAAGGCGAGCAGCGCGCCGCCGACAACGGCCGGGATGAGCAGCGGCAGCGTGATTTCGCGGAAGGACGAAAGTCGTGAGGCGCCGAGCGAGAGTGCGGCCTCCTCATAGACGCGCCTTATGCCGACCATGCGCGCCTGGGTAATCAGCACCACATAGGGCACGGCAAGCAGGATATGGCCGAGCACCAGCAGAAGCATGGTCCTTGGCTGATCGATCGCCTTGATCAGCACCAGCAGGCCGACGCCGAGAATGGTTTCCGGCACCAGCGCCGGCAGGATCACCAGCGTGCTCAGCGCCTGCTTGCCGGCGAATTCGAAGCGCACCAGCGCGAACGCGGTGACGACGCCTATCGCGGTGGTGACGGCGGCGGTGACCAGCGCGATCCACAGCGAGGTGCGGAAGGCGGCCAGCACGGCCTCATTGGTCATCAGCTTGGCGTACCATTGCAGGGAAAACCCGGTCATTGGGAAGCCGCCGAACATCGAGGCGTTGAACGACAGGACCACCGTCGCCACGATCGGCGCGAACATGAAGATGTAGACGCAGACCGTCACGAAGCCGGTCAGCCGCCAGGCCCATCTGCCTTCCTGCTTGCGCCGTGTCCCTCTCATCCCCCAAGCCCTTTGACGATCTGCGACATGCCCATGTAGCGCGTGTAGACGGCGGCGAAGAAGCCGAGCACGACGAACAGCACGATCGAAAGCGTGGCGCCCATCGGCCAGTTCAATTCGCCCATGATGGTGTCGTAGATCAGATTGCCGAACAGCGCGTCGCGGCCGGAGCCGAGCAGCTGCGGTGTCACATAGCTGCCGGCGGCCAGCACGAAGCAGAGCAGCAGGCCCGCCGCCAGGCCGGGCAGCGACAGCGGAAGGGTGACCTCGCGGAACGCTTGCGCGCTGGTGCAGCCCATCGAGCGGGCCGCCGAAATCAGCGTGCGGTCTATGCCCTCGAGGCTGACATAGACGTTGAGGATCATGTAGGGCAGCAGGAAGTGCAGCATGCCCAGGATGACCGCGCCCTCATTGTAGAGCATCGGCAGCGGCTCGTTGATGATGCCCAGTTTCAGCAGCGCGACGTTGATGACGCCCTGTTCGCCCAGGATGTTGATCCAGGAAAAGGTGCGGATGGTGAAACTGATCCAGAACGGAACGATGAGCAGAAGCAAAAGCAGCCATTTGTGCTTGAAGGTCGTCGCCCAGATGAAATAGGCGGGAAAATAGCCGAGCACCCCGCAGAGCAGCGCGGTGATCGCGCCGACCCGTAGCGTCTTCAGAAGGAAGCCCGAATAATAGCTGTCGGTCAGGAATTCGTGCCAGTTGGCGGTCGTCAACGCGCTGGTTTCCACGCCGGCGGTGACGAAGGTGAAGAAGGTGTAGGCCGCCATCACGGCGATCGGCAGCACCAGGAAGAAGATCAGCAGCAGGAGCACCGGCGCCACCAGCATCCACGCCAGGCGTGGATCATACAATGTCCATCGTCGTTTCATGAGCACCCGGACGTCCGCGCTTCTTTGAAGCGCCTGTTTTGTTCCCGGGCCAAGATTGGGTGATTGGCGGCCCAATGTCTACAGCGGCCGATTGAGCCAGTGGATATCCGGGTGTTGCCGGGTGTATGCCTTAGCCCTGTCGGCGGCAGATCGCCTCCTAGGCCGGCAGGCCGGCCACGCGCAGGGCGTCGGTGACGTCGTCGATTATGCCAGGCGCAAGCCCGACGGCGGCGGCCCAGCGGCCGATGGTGAAATGCGGGTCGAGCGCCAGGAGTCGCGCGGCCGACGCTCTTGCCTCCTCGATCCGCCCGAGCCTCGCCAGCGGCGCCGCCAGCCAGCCGTGCAGGATGCTGAAACCGGGGTTGAGCTCGACCGCCCTGCGGCCTGCCGCGACGGCCTGTTCGTGCCGGCCGCACAGAAAATTGCCGAAGCCGATAATGCCTTGCGGCACGCAGCTCATGGCGTCGAGCGGGGAGAGCCGCATCGCCTGCTCGCACCAGTCGATGGCGCGGGCCGCCTCGCCGCCATAGGCCACCGGCACGCAGCCGAAGGCATAGACGAAGGCGCAGGAGGCGCTGAGCGACAGGGCCTGCGCGAACGCCTCGTCGGCCAGCCTGCGGTCGTGCTCGACCAGGCCGATGGTGAAGCCGGCCAGGGCCAGTGCCATGGCGTCGCCCGAGCCGTGTTCGATCGCGGCGTGGGCGTGGCGGGACGCCTTCTCGCGGTGCTGTGCCAGCATGCCGCCGCGGATGAAAAGGGTTTGGTGCGCCCAGGCGGCAAAGCCATGGGCAAGCGCGTAATTGGGCTCGATGGCCAGCGCCTGGTCGAGCAGCGGCAGGCCCTTGGCCGCGCCCTGCGGCATGAAGGTGTAGACATCGGGCAGGGCGCGCAGCAAGAGATCGTAGGCGTCGAGACTGTCGGGGCGCTGGCGCTGGACGCGCTCGATCTCGGCCCGGCGCAGATTGGGTTCTATGGCCGCGACCACGCTGACGGTGATCTCGTCCTGCAGCGCGAACACGTCGGTCAACTCGCGGTCGTAGCGTTCGGCCCACAGATGGCTGCCATCCTCGGCGTCGATCAACTGGCCGGTGATGCGCACGCGGCTGCCGACCTTGCGCACCGAGCCTTCCAGCACATAGCGCACGCCGAGCTCGCGCCCGACCTGCTTCACGTCGACGGCGCGGCCCTTGTAGGTGAAGCTCGAATTCCGCGCGATGACGAACAGCCAGCGGATGCGCGACAGGCCGGTGACGATGTCCTCGACCATGCCGTCGGCAAAATAGTCCTGATCCGCGTCGCCGCTCATGTTCACGAAAGGCAGAACGGCGATGGAGGGGCGGGCGGGAATGCCGAGGCCGGGCTTCGGTGTCCCCACCGGCGCCGCCGCCTCGGCGCCGGCTTCCTCACGCACGGTGCCGACGAAACGAAAGCCCCGGCGCAGGATGGTGCGGACGAGGCGCTGCTGCTCGCCATTGTCCTGAAGGGCGCCGCGGGCGGCATTGACGCGGCTGGCAAGCGTGGCGTCCGAGACGATGCGCCCCTGCCAGACCGCATCGACCAGATCGTCCTTGCTGACCACCCGCTCGCGGTTGCGGATCAGATATTGCAAGAGGTCGAACACCTGCGGCTCGACCGGGACCAGCTCGTTGCCCCTACGCAGTTCGCGCCGGTCGCCGTCCAGAGCGAAATCCTCGAAAAGATACGGCAAATTGCTGGCTCCAAATGGGGCGGAAACGCTGACCTGGACACTGTAGACGTGTCGTGGCCGCAAAATCAAAGCCATCTCAAGACAAAATCAAGAGGTCCTGAAGGTCACCTCAAAGCGCGCGTACCGGCCCCGGCGCATAGTCCTCCTGCACCAACGCAAACAACGATTTTGAAAAGGAGAACTCAAATGTCCAACACCGCAGCAAATTCCGTCGTCCTCGTTCATGGCGGCTTCGTCGATGGCTCCGGCTGGGAAGGGGTCTATCATCAGCTCAAGAAAGACGGCTACGACGTCACCATCGTCCAGAACCCGACCACCTCGCTCGCCGACGACGTCGCTTTCACCAAGCGCGCCATCGCCGCCGCTCCCGGCAACGTCATCCTGGTCGGCCACTCCTATGGCGGCGTCGTGGTGTCGGAAGCCGGCACCGATCCCAAGGTTTCAGCCGTCGTCTACATCGCTGCCTTCGCGGCGGATGCCGGCGAGTCGGTCGCGACCCTGATCGCCAACCCACCTCCCGGCGCCGCCGTGCCGCCGATCCTGCCGCCCGTCGACGGCTTCCTGATGCTCGACAAGGCCAAGTTCGCCGCCTCGTTCGCCGCCGACGTCCGTCCCTCGCTCGCCTCCTTCATGGCGGACTCGCAAGTGCCGTGGGCCGTGGCCGCACTCGAAGGCAAGGTCACCACGCCGGCCTGGAGGGTGAAGCCGAGCTGGTATCTCGTCGCCACCGACGACCATATGATCCCGCCGCCAGCACAGCGCCAGATGGCAAATCGGGCTGGCGCGACAACGGTGGAAGTGCCCGGCAGCCACGCGGTCTACGTCTCCGATCCCGCATCTGTCGCCAAGCTCATCGAGCAGGCCGCCGCCGGCGTCGGCAAGAATTGAGCCGCTTCCCATTTGATGAATGCCCAGGCGGTTGACGGCGCCTGGGCATTTGCCGTTTTGACCTGGAGGAGACCTTCGGCTTATCTTGACGAAATAAAAACAGGTATCTGTATTTGGCTGTGCAGTTGGGTGCCTAATAAATTGGGTCGATAAATCACGATTTTTGCAGGCAGGCTGATCGGTGACTAAGCGCTTAGACGACGATTTCGATGAACATATGTGGACTTATCGCGAATATTTGAGGGGTCTAAACCGGCCCTTGGCGGAGGAATACGTGCGCCAGCAAAGACAGAATGTGTCCACGGCCGTCAATGAGTTAGCCAAGGCTGTTCCAGTCGCTCAGGCTATTGCGCAGCTTCACGAAGCAATTCGCCGCTCACCCGCGAGTAATTTTTGGCCGGTAATCCGCGAAACCAAAGGTGTGCTTTTCGTTCGATCGACTGACTCCGACCAAGAGTTCCCTTGGCCGTGGAGGCGGACAAAAAGTGGCAATATGAGCTACAAACTGCCCGGTTATCTGCTGTTCTCACCTTGGTCACCAAATTTCCATCGCATGCTTCTGAGTTGCATGGTTGGACTTCAGCAAGTGATGGCTGACATCAACGACCCGGAAAGCAAGAGCGATTTTTCGGTCACTCACCTCCCTTATGGAATTTGGTCTGCAATGCTGCGGCCAAAGCACCTCATTCCCGAGATCCAATTGTTTCAAAGGTTTGCCATGCCGGATAGCATAGCGGCCTTGGATAGGTGGTCCAATGAACCGCAGGGCGGTTCGAATATTGCGCTACGGATTTCACAAGGAGCGCTCGTCTACAACGACAGGTCAGATCGTTGCGAAATCAAAATTCCTGAGGCGTTGACCAAACCTCTCTTCGTCCCATCAACGCCTGATCGACCGTTGGAATTGCACTTGGTCCGAGTCGGAGGGCGGTCCTACTACCCTTAAAGCCCTGATGGCGCCACCCCATCGTGGGCATCCCAACTGCATGTCCTTCGGCTCGGGGCTAAGGAAGCCGGGAACGAAGCGCGGCCTCAGCCCTTCGAGATGCCGCGCTCGATCAGCCGGGCGAGGCGCTCCGAAAACGCCCTGGCGTCCGCCGGCTTGTCGCCATCGAGCACGCGCGCCTCGTCGTAGAGAAGATGGGCCGCATCGTCCTTGAAGGCCTGCTCGTCGTCGCCGAGGCTGGCCAGCGCCAGCACGCGTTCATGCCGCGGATTGATTTCGAGGATCGGCCTGGCGGCCTTGTCGAGGCGGCCGGCGGCGTTCATCAGCCGTTCGAACTGCCGGTCGGGACCGTGCTCGGGGGCCACGAGGCAGACGGCGCTTTCGGTCAGGCGGTCCGAGGCTTTGACGTCGGAGACGGCGTCGCCGAGCGCCGTCTTGACGAAAGCCAGGAAGCCATCGACCTCAGGCGTCGCCGCCGTCTCCGGCTTCCTGGCCTCGTCGAGCAAGGGAATGTCGGAGAGCTCGGCCACGCCCTGCGTCACCGACTTGAACGGCTTGCCGTCGAATTCCGGCGCCATCGTCACCCAGAAGCTGTCGACCGGGTCGGTGAGCAGCAGCACCTCGATGCCGCGCGCCTTGAAGCCCTCGAGCTGGGGCGAGGCTTCGAGCCGGGCGCGATCGTCGCCGGCCATGAAGAAGATCGCCTTCTGGCCTTCCTTCATCGCCGCGACATAGTCGGCAAGGCCGCGCCAGCCGTCGCCCGATGCGGTCGAGCGGAAGCGGGCAAGCTTCAGCAATTGCTCGCGCCGCTCGTAGTCCTCGTAGAGCCCTTCCTTGAGGACGACGCCGAAATTGTCCCAGACCCTGGCGAAGGCCTCGGCCTCGTTTTCCGCCAGCTTGGCGAGGTCGCCGAGGACGCGGTTGGTCAGGCCCTTGCGGATCGAGGCGAGCAGCGGGCTTTCCTGGATCATCTCGCGCGAGACGTTGAGCGGCAGGTCGGCGGAATCGACCAGCCCGCGCACGAAGCGCAGGTAACGTGGCAACAGATCGGCGTCATCGGTGATGAAGACGCGGCGCACATAAAGCTTCATGCGGCCCTTGCGGTCCTGGTCGAAGAGATCGAACGGGCGCGAGCCGGGCACGAAAGCGAGCACCGAATATTCCTGCCGGCCTTCGGCGCGGAAATGGATGGTGGCGGCGGGCTCGTCATACTGGCCGGCGACGCCGCGGTAGAAGTCGGTGTATTCCTCGGGCTTGATCTCGCCTTTCGGTCTAACCCAGAGCGCGGTGCCGTCGGCGATGTCGCGCGCCTCGGCGCCGGGTTTTCGATCAGCGTGATCGGCACCGGCACATGGCCCGACTGCGACTTGGCCAGTTGCTCGAGCCGGTAGGACCCGGTGTAGGACACGGCATCGTCCATCAGATGCAGCACGACGCGGGTGCCGCGCTTGGGGGCTGCTTCAAGCGGGGCCGGGGCGATCTCGTAGGACCCCTTGCCGTCGGACGACCAGCGCCAGGCTTCCTCGCTTCCTGCCAGCCGGCTGATGACGTCGACCCGGTCGGCCACCATGAAGGCGGAGTAGAAGCCGACGCCGAACTGGCCGATGAGCTGCGTGTCCTCGGTGCCGGAGCCGACGCGCTCGATGAAGGCGCGCGTGCCCGAGCGGGCGATGGTGCCCAGCGCCTCGGCCATGTCGTCACGGCTCATGCCGATGCCGTTGTCCTCGACGGTGATCCGCTTGTTGTCCGCATCGGCCGAGATCGATATGCGCGGCTTGGGATCGTCGGCCAGCAATTCGGGATGGCTGACGGCCTCGAAGCGCAGCTTCTCGCAGGCGTCGGCGGCGTTGGAAATCAACTCGCGCAGGAAGACGTCCTTATCGGAATAGACCGAGTGCACCATCATGTGCAGCAGCCGCGAGACATCCGCCTCGAACGCCCTGGTTTCCGTCGCTTTGGTATCCGTCGTCATTTCAAGATTCCCACATAGTCGTTCTGCCCGCCGCGCCATGCACGTTCCGGGACCATCCTTCAACCATTTTCAATTGCGCCGGCAACCGCGTTCAACAGCGGCCTGCGCGACCGACAATATCGTGACGTGGTGCGAAGGCGGCAAGGGGTAAGGTGGGCGCGGCGTTGGAACTGCCGATCTCCCGCCTTATAGGAGATTGGCAGCCTCGCCGCCGGCGCTCGTCTTGCGCCCTACTTGCCCGCCATGTGGTCGGCAAGCGACTGCGCCTGGCTGAGCAGCGCGGGGAAGGCCGGGTCGCCGGGCAGCTTGTCGCCCATGCATTTGCGATAGTCGCCGTCGCCTTTTTCCCAGGCGGCATTGGCGGTGTCATAGAGCTTTTCGTCCTTGGTCTCGGAAGCCTGGGCGGCCAGTTTCTGGGCGGCTTCGTCCGCGGACGTCCACAAGGCTTCGCAGGCCGCGATCCTGGGAACAGGCGGCGTGGCGGGCGCCGAAGCGATCATGACGCTGTTGCCCTTGACGAGCGTGACGACGACCTGCTGCTCGTGGATCGGCCCGACATCCTGTGTCCAGCCGCCGAGCCGCGCCATGGCGATGTCGGCGCCTTCGGGCTTTTTCAGCGGAAAGTCGAGCGTTCCCATGAAGGCGGCGTCGCTGTTGATCGCTTGGGTGTAGAAGGCATCGAGCTTCAGCGCCTCATCGACGCTGGTGGGCAGTTTGAGACCCTCGTCGGTCTCGGCGGCCCGGGCCTGGAGCCAGCGATCCAGCAGCCCCCGCGTCGTGGCCACGAGGCTCGGGCCATCGCCGCTCTGGGTATATCTCAGCCCGTCGAGCATGCCGTATCCGACATCGGAGTCGCTCAGGCTTTCCAGATTGATGGTGCCATTTTCCGGGAAATCCTTGACCGCCAAGGGGCCGAGAAGGGCGGACAGGCGCCCTTCGAGGTCGGCCCGCGCCTTGGCATCGGCGGCATCGAGGGTTTCCACGGGTGCATTCGACTTGTTCAGCTCGGTGATGGCCGCGATCGCCTTGTCGCGCGCGGCGATATAGTCGTCCTCGGGCGACGCCGCGAAAGCGGCAGTGCTCGCGAGCGCAAACATGACCGTCCAGACCAAGCGCATGACAGAACCTTTCTTCGTGGCGATCAACAGGCCTGGCAGCCATCGGGCAGCTTTGCGGCTATAATCTGGCGGAGGGGCGCGAATGAGGCAGCAGCCAACGGACCAGCTAGTCCGGTTGGCAAGGCGCGGCTAGCTGGGCCGAAAGGGCCGTAGGTGAAAGCATTGATTAGCCGGCTTGTGGTTCGATGCCGGACCGGCTTGGGCTGGCCGCGTGATGGTGGCGAAGCCTATGGCCGAGATGCGATCTACACGCCGATCTTCGCCAGCTAGAAGTCCCAGATCGTGGCTGGAGAGGCGAGTGGCGATTTTGCCGTTCGCGTCCGGGCAATCGTTGCTGCTCAAGGCGCGATGCTTTGAAGGCGTTTCGATAGCGCGCAGTATTGCGCCTACGCCGTGTCAGCGTTCGAACCAAGAAGCCAATTGGCTGAACAGGCAGGAATTATTTCGTTCGAACAAGGTTTGTGCTGTCGAGTGCTCATTCACCGTGTGAACGAGCGGAGCCCGTCCCGGCCAAGCCGGCGGGCTTTGTGTCTGGAACCTGCCGGCAGACGAGACGCCGCCGAGGATTGCGGTCGGCGCGGTGCTGGGAAATCCGCACGAAATCGCCCTGCTTGGGAAGGCGGTCTCGAATCTCAGGCCGCGGCGGCCGGGACGGATTGCGGAACGAGGCGCCAGAATCCGCGTTATTCAAGACCGAACTAATGGAGGTAACCGTGAGAAAACTGATACTCTCATCCGTGCTCGCGCTTGCTGCCACAGCCGCTGTGACGTCACCGACCAAGGCACAATTTCTCTTCCCACCCTTCGGCGGCTATTTTGGTGGCTTCGGAGGGATGCCGTTCGCCTACCGCCCCTATTACAACCCGTATTACGGTCCGTATTACGGTGATCCGTACTACCAGCCTTACCGGCCGTACTTCGGCTACCGGCACAGGTATTACCACCGGTACTACTACCCGCACCGGTACTACTACCCGCACCGTTATTACTACCCGCACCGTTATTACCACCACAGGCGCCATCACAGGCACCACCAACGGTAGCTATCGGTGCCAGCGTTGGCCCTCGGCGGAACGACCAATCGCCTGGTGCTTATAGTGAGATAACGGCACTTATCGCCCAGGAGCCAAGCTCGCCTGCTCCGCGGCGGCCGGTGTTCGCCCCGGGACGCCGTCTTCCGCTCATCCGGCAGCCTTGACCAGCCGATCCAGTACGGCGAAATCCTCCAAGTCCCGGTAGGGCGTCAAATCGAGGTCGCGAGGGACGGCTCGCACCTTTTCCTCGTCAATCGACTTTTCGTTGCGCTTCATCAAGGCTTGGTAGGCCCGCCATGAGACACCGGCCGCGCGAACGGCATCCCGCTCGGTCCGCAGCGCTATCTGGTGGGCATGCAGATAGTGAAGGCGCAATTGGTCAAGGAGGGATTTCTCGACGATTTCATGTGTGACCAAAAAGGGCGCAAGCTCTACTGGCTGACCTTGCCAAGTCATGGTTCGCGGCAAGTGGCGGTCGATATAGACGGTTCGCCCGTCCTCGCTATAACCGGCGAGGTAAGGGATATCGAACCGGCGGTTCACCTCGATGCGTCGCTGCAAAGCCAGCACGACTTCCGCAAGGACGGCGTTGCTCACATCTTCGGATTTGTGACGGGCTTCATCCTCGAGCTTCATCGCGAGCATCCCAAAAGCAAACGTGCCGGTCCATCAACGAGGGCTTTCCCGCGTTGTTCCGTGCGATCGTGGCCTGAACCGGATCGGGAAGCAGGGAATGCCGGAGCAGGTGTCTCGTGCGAATCCGAAGCAACCTCAGCGAAGGCGAGAGAGAGCGGCTTCACCGTTGCGAGCGAACTGGCAGCGCCTCATACCCGATAGAATTCGCGATACCAGTCCACGAAACGCGGAACGCCGATCTCGATCGAGATATTCGGCTTGAAACCGGTCGCCTCCTCGAGCGAGCTGACATCGGCGAAGGTTGCCGGGACGTCGCCCGGCTGGATCGGCATCAGGTTGCGAATGGCTTTGCGCCCGAGTGCGTCTTCCAGCACATCGATCAACCGGCTCAACTGAACGGGCGTATTGCCGCCGATGTTGTGGATCCTGAACGGCGCGTTGCTGGTCGCTGGATCCGGCGCGGCACTTGTCCATTCCGGATTGGCCGTCGCGGGCTGCCGCATCACGCGGACAATGCCTTCGACAATGTCGTCGATATAGGTGAAGTCCCGCTGCATGTTGCCATGGTTGAAGACGTCGATCGGCTCACCGGCGAGGATCGCCCTGGCGAAGATGAACAGCGCCATGTCGGGCCGTCCCCACGGGCCATAGACGGTGAAGAAGCGCAGGCCTGTCGTCGGCAGCGCGAACAGATGGCTGTAGGTGTGCGCCATCAGCTCGTTTGCCTTCTTGCTTGCCGCGTAGAGGCTGAACGGATGATCGGCCGGATCGTGCACGGAGAATGGCATGCGCGTGCTGCCGCCGTAGATCGAGCTCGACGATGCATAGACCAGATGGCCGACCGAGGCGTGCCGGCATCCTTCCAGGATGTTGAGGAAACCGCTGAGATTGCTTTCCGCATAGGCGTGCGGATTGGTCAGCGAATAGCGCACGCCGGCCTGCGCCGCGAGATTGACGACGATCTCCGGCGCGGTTGACTGAAACAGCGCCGAAATACGGTCTCGTTCGGTGAGATCGACATGCTCGAAACGAAAATTCGGGAATGCTTGCAACCGGTCGAGCCGGGCCTGTTTCAGGGTGACATCATAATATTCATTCATGGAATCGAGGCCGACAACCTGCCGGCCTTCGGCAAGCAGCCTCTGACTGAGATGGAAACCTATGAAACCGGCCGCGCCGGTGATCAGAACAGGCCTGCTTGATGTCACGGCGTATCCCCAGCTTTCGTTTCAGGCCGAGCCTCACAGACTCCAATATTCTATCTCGCCAGGAATTTCATCCGGCTTGATGGCAGGCTTGATGTCGCGTTCCACACGGCCCGATCGTCTGAAAGATATGGACCTTTCGCCCTCCAGATCATGCTTGTGAGGTCCCGCCAGAACAAGCCCCTGCAAATCACACGAACGGCAGGATCGTTTCGCCATGATCGCGCCGGTCGCTTTTAGTATCGCCTCCTGACCAGGGGAACCATCCCTTTTTGGAGAAGTTTTACCCATTGAAGGGCGAACCTTTCAAAGGAGATTACCTATGAAACATGTTCTCATCACCAGCATGCTCGCGATCGGACTCGGCTGTGGCACGGCAATGGCCCAGACGCAGCAGCCGGCCGACAACCAATCAGGGGCGGACACGAACTGCACCTCCGGAATGGCTAACTGTAAGCCCGGCTCGAAGATGAACGGCCAGGCCCAGGACAAGTCCACTACCAAAACGGACCAGCAGGCCCAGGGCAAGGCAAAGGCCCAGACCGACCAGCAGGCGCAGGGCAAGGCCGGCACCAGCACGGACCAGCAGGCCCAGGGCAAGGCCAAGGTCCAGACCGATCAGCAGGCCCAGGGCACGACCGGCACCAGCACGGACCAGCAGGCCCAGGGCAAGACCAAGGTCCAGACCGATCAGCAGGCGCAGGGCAAAGCCTCCACCCAGGACAAGACTTCGACCGCCTCGATCAACAATGTGACGGTTGAACAGAAAACCGAGATCACGCAGGTGATCAAGGAGACGAAGGTCCAGCCCGTAGCCAATGTCGATTTCGACGTTTCCGTGGGCGTGGAAATTCCGCGGCACAAGATCAGATTGCACCGCTTGCCTGCTCGCATCGTCAAGATCGTGCCGGCCTACGAATCCTACGAATATTTCGTGCTCGCCGACGGGCGGATCGTGATCGTCGATCCGGATTCACTAAAGATCGTTCTCATTTTGACCTGATGCATGTCGCGCAAAAGTGACCTCGGTCGAGAACGACAGGCATAAAAACAAGACCCCAAAGCGCGTCGCCTGAACCGGTTTCGAGGCGACGCGCTTTAGAGCCATGAAAGGATATGGCCCGCCCTGCCTTTTTGGCGGGGCGGGCCGGGCATATTCGGCCGGGAGGGACGATCGGCGCCATCGGCAAGCAAAAAGCAAGTCCTGCAGCGGCGGCAGTCAGTCACGCCGGCGGAGAGCCCAATGAATGGCTCTCTATTGCAGAAGAGCCCGCGCTGTGCGTCGGCCATTCGTTTTAGCGCTTAAGTGGAACGCATGGAAAAGCCCCGCCGACCGGGAGTCAAGCGGGGCCCTTGGAGCAATCCGCAAGGGACTGGCTGCGGGATTACTCGGTGATCCGGTAGGATCATCTTCAATATGGTCTTTTGGACAAGGTGCCGCATCGGTCAAATAGATGAAGCGGACGACCTATTGTGCGGCGAGACCGGCGGAGAAGGCCTCTCACCGACATCTCTCAGTCAAACCGGAACAAAAGCGTTTGGCCGGTGTTTACCGGGTGAAGGGCATCTTGGTTTTTGGAGAATTCAAAATGAAAATCATGATCTTGGGAGCTCTGGCGCTGTGCTTGGCCGCGCCTGCGGTGGCTTCGGCGCAAGACGCCGTCGTCATCAACAGGTATCACCATCATCATCGCGCCAATGTGGTCATCAATGAGGACGGCCAGCGCCTGCATCACCGCCACCATGGTCAGATCGCATTCTACGATCACGGCCGCCGGCACTACCGGCACGACAATGTGGTCGTGACAGCGTCCGTATCGCACCGCCATCACCGTCATCATCACGTCGTGATCGAAAACGGCGGCTACTGATCTGGCGTCAAGTTGCCCGGCTCCGCGATCTCGACGGAGCCGGGCAACGTGGTGGCGCCGCCGCGCCGGCTGGAACAAAAGCACCGGGGAGAGGTTAACGATCGAAGGGACCGCAACGGATGCGGAACAATGATAGAACTTATGAATCTGGAACTGGCGCGGGCAAGGCAGCGGGTCAAACGGGCTGAGCTGGCCCTGTCGCGGGCCAAGGAATTGATGGATGAAGACTGTGGTGTCGGCATCAATATCGCGCTGTGCAGCCGGATCAGGTCCGCGCAGCAATATGTGGCCCAAGCCAGGGCCCGCTTGACGAAGATCAAACCGCCTGCTGCCAATTCTTAGGGCGCCGACAGCCGGATCTAGGCGCTTCCCTGAGCGACGTTGCGCCCATGTCGCGTTGGGTGACGGCGTTCGGCTTTCGCGATTTCCTTGGACATAAGGGCTTGGTGTCTCCACCCCCCGATTGGGCGCCTCGTACGAGCCAGGGCGTCCATCGACGCGTCCGTCGACCCGGGGCGTTAATTCATCGATAGGATCGATCATCTCGGACTTTGCTGTCTGCGGGGCATTGTGGCACAGCCATTGGTGAAGAAAGTTGAGCCCGCGCGCTGGCGCCGCCCCTGAAAATGGCGGGCGGAGCGGGCGTTCATTCATGGGGATTGCCTGTCTATGACGGCTCTGCCATCCATGGGCGAGCCCTTTGTGTCAGGTTTGAAGTGAGTACTGCAGATGCCTAAGATGCCTCACCCTGGACAGCGCGTAGGCCTGCCGCCACTGACCGCTGCTCCTCGACCGATAATGGTTGACCGAGCCGGCGAGCACTGTCGGATCCGAACCTTGCAACAGGGTGAAGTGAATGAGCGGTTCACACGCTGGCTTGGCGACCCAGCCGTAGCCGCCGGGTTGAACATGCCCGGCGCGACGATGGGGCTTGATTCGTTTCGTGCCTACGTCGGCAGCTTCGACAACATATGGCGTAACCTGCTGGCTATCCGCATGCTCGACGACGAGCCGATCGGCTTGATCATGACCGAGATCGATCCACGCCATCGCATTGGGTCGCTGCATCTGATCGTCGGGGATAAGGCGCAGCGAAGGCTCCAGACTTCGTTCGAAGCAACCCGCCTCGCCATCTGGCATATGTTCGTTGAACGCAAATTGGAAAAGCTGACGTTCGAACCGCTGGCCCGCAATCATGCGGCTGTGATGGCTTGCCGGCTTGGAATGCTGCGTCTGGAGGGGACACTGTTGTCCCACCGGCTCGACGCAAAAACGGGCGAACGCCTGGATCAGCTCATCTTTGCCTTGTCCCTGGACGAGTTCAAAAAACGTCTCCGAGCTGTCCCGACCCTTCCGGTCTTTGAGGGGCCGGGATTGTCGCGCCACTTCGTGCGCGACACGGCAAGATCGTTTGGGCGCAGCTAGAAGCGGTACGAAATTCCGAAATTCAAAGTGCCAAACGATGGCTTGAACGTCACCTGGTCGGCGCCATTGCCTCCGACATGGACGTCGCTGAACAAATAGTGGACATATTCTGTCTTCAACGACCATTGCGGCGCGAACGCGTACTCGACGCCTGCACCAAAGGCACCGCCGACTTTGGTCTTGTTGACGTCATCGGTCCCCCCGAAAAGGCCGGTTGCTGACGAGGAAGCCGCTATGCGGGCAACGGCAACGCCGCCGGTGCCGTACAGCAAAAACTGATCCGACGCCAGGAAGCCTGCCCGTGCGCGTGCGGACGCCACCCAGGTCACATCGTAATCGTACGAGTGCGTCTTTCCCCCGAAAATCGGGTCGGTGACGATATGTGACGAATTCTGATCGTGAAAGCCGAGGAAATCCAGATTTGCGACGCCACCGTAAACGAACTGGCCAGCCTGCCAATCGTGGCCAGCATAGACGCCACCTATGAATGCCGTGTCGTCGAAATCAGAGCCACTCGCCGACGGGGAACCATCAAAGCCTGGGCGCGAAAACCCGGCCCCCAGTTCCGCGCCGACATAAGACCCCTGCCAGTGACCATCCTGAGCATTGGCGGGTAAAGCCAGAGCGGACAGAGCAACCGACGCGTAGAAAATCTTGATCATGAATCACCCCGACCCGTTGGTTCAACCATATCCCACATGGTATTGAAATGCTGTTGTAATGTCGTCACAGTCGCTTCCCGATTTGGCTGACCTATCGCGATCCTGAGGCATAAGACCCTGCCCAACGCATTCGCGATATTTGCGTGTCATCCCGTTGTAAGGGGGGACCGCCGCCACCATGACCGCAGTGGCAAGCCAGCCACAATCTCGACGTCTACGGCCCTATAGCCGCGCGCATGGGAGATGCATCGCCTGAAGCGGTCGCTCGGACGGGACCAAGCCAAGTCGGCCGCTTCGCTGGGCTGCCCCGGTTCACAACCAGCCGCGTCCTGTTCGTTCGGACAGCGCTTGAATTACGCCTTCTTCTGGCTGGTGAGCCGCTCGAGCGCATCGACGATCAGATCACAAAACTTCGCATGGTCGAGCTTCATCGCTACGGTATGGCGGAAGTCGATCTGCTCGCTCGCCGTGCCGCCGAAATGGTGCATGCCACCCATCTTCTCGAAATTGCAGACCGTCATGCCCTTGGTCCACCGTCCGGCAATTTCGACGCGGATGTCGGCCTTCTCGGTGGTGAAGACGCTTCCGTCGATCATGGCGGCGACGCAGCATGCGTCATGGACGGCGGGATACTCGATTTGCAGCAGGCCGCCATGCGTGGTTGCAATGAACTCCCAGATATCGAGGATGAACCTGGCGATCGGGCCGCCGACGGCGCGCACCCTGTCCTGCAGCTCCGGGGTGGCCAGCGCCTGGTGCGTAAGGTCGAGCCCCACCATGGTGACGTCCCAGCCGGCGCGGAACACCACGTCGGCGGCCTCCGGGTCGCCATAGACGTTGAACTCCGCCGCGGGCGTGATGTTGCCGCGCGTGTAGCTTCCGCCCATCGCGACCACCCGCTTCACCCGCTCGACGATGCGCGGGTCCTTGCGGACGGCTAAGGCGATGTTGGTGTAGGGGCCGACCGGGACAAGCGTGATCGTCTTCGGCTCATGCGCCATGACCGTGTCGATGATGAAGTCGACGGCATGCCGCCTGTCGAGCTCGAACGAGGCAGGCGGCAGCACCGGGCCATCGAGCCCGGTATCGCCGTGGATCTCGACCGCCAGCACCTGATCGATGATCAAAGGGCCGGGGGAGCCCTTCGCCACCGGCACCTTGATGCCATAGGCGGTGCACACGGAAAGCGCGTTGCGCGTGGTGTTCTCGACATTGTGGTTGCCCGAAACCGTCGTGATGCCGAGGAGATCGATCTTCGGATTGCCCGCCGCCAGCAGGATGGCGATGGCGTCATCATGCCCGGGGTCGCAGTCCAGGATGATCTTCTCCATGGTGGCACCTCTCTTGTCGGCGGATTCTGTTCGAACAAGAGACTGCCGCGTCCATGCAGTCAAGGTTGCGGTGCCCGAGCGACACAGGCCACCCGCTCCCTGGGCAGGGCTGTCGCACGATCGCAATGACGGGACGGCGAAACGCTCTTCGTTCGTTCGAATGACAACAAGCAAGGAATCAGGAGGTAGCGTGCGGGCGGGGCGGCATCGAGCCCCCGATCGAACCAAGTGGAGAATAGAATCGCGGTGAGGGTTGCGACAGGTGGGATCAAGTGATGATTGATTTGCCGGATACCAGATCAAAATCTCCAAGCAGTGACTTCACCTTTATCAAAAGACGGCCTTTGATTTTAAGTCATGGGACATCTGGCAGGGGCGGCGCCATGCTGTCCCTCGTTCCTTCAATCCTCGTTCTGCTGTTGGCGTCCCCGGCCAATAGTCAACTGGCGCCCGAAGCGTCAGCGGCCGCAACCAATGGCCACTCGCCGGTCGCGGTTTCCGACCACGCCGATATCGCGAAAGAACCGGACAAGGCGCCGCCCGGCGAGGATGAGGAGGCCTTGCGCCGCGAATTGGCCGCGGCGCGAGCCGAACTGGCCAGGCAAGCGCAGGTCCTGAAAGAGCAGCGGCAAACGGACGAAGCGCTCACGCTCAATCTGGAGACGGCGCAGCGCGTCATCGAAAACTTCAGGGCCGAAGCCAGTCTCTGGGACAGCGAGAAAGGCGCCATGGCTGAAGCGCACCCCGCGAGCAAAGCCTCTCAGGCCGCCGCGACGCGAGCGCTTGATGACGAGCGCCATAAGGCAGAGCTCCTGGAACAAGAACTCACCACGGCGCGTCAAACGATCGATGCCCTCAAGACAGGCGTAAATCTGGCCGCGCAGGAGCGGGCCAAGGCCGTGAAGGCCCGACAGGTGGCCGACGCCGCTTCGAACCAAGCCGGGCTAGCACTCAAACTGGAACGTGAACGAGCCGATGCAGCCATACGTGACCTTGAGAGTGCTCGCAAGGAACGCGATGCCTTGAGGCAGGGCTCGATGGAATTGAATGCGGCGTTGGAGCAAGAGCGTGAAAGAGCCAACGGTTTAGCCCGCAGCCTCAGTGCCGCGCGTGAGGAAATCGACGTCGCGAGGGATAGGCGTCGGAGCGCGGCCGTTGAGCGCGCGCCCAAGGCACGTACCGCCACGAGTGCACTTGCAAGTTCATCATCGCGTTCGGGCGCAGCCCGTAACCCGGGCTTGCCGAAAAAACAGAAGGTGAAGGGTCCAAAGCCGCCGCAAACTGTGGTGCTGGCAACCATTGCCCTTCCCGTTGCATTGCTCCCAACCCGACCACCCGCGAAGTGAAAGACAAGCGAACGACATGCATCCCGCAGGGGAGGATGGCAATGAAAAGGTACTTCGCAGCCGCGTTGGCGATCGGTATCGCAATTGGGCCCGCCTCGGCTCTCGATGCAGGTATAGGCGGTAAGGTTGGCGGCCTGGGGGTCGGCGCTGGAGTGAGCGTCGGTTCGCAAGGCGGATCCGTGGGGGTGGGCACGAACGTGGACGGTGCAGGCGGAGCAAATGTCGGGGCGTCGGTCGGCGTCGGTAACGGGTCACCCGCCGCAGGCCTTGGTGCCAGCGGCAACGTTGGCAACACAAGCGGAAGCCCTTCGACGGGTATCGGCCTCGGCAACGCCCCGTCCGTCGAAAACGGTTCGGCGACCGCTCCCGGCAAGCCGGCCGCTGCCACGACAGCCACTGCCTCCGCCAAGGCCGCCAGGCAATCGAATTTCCTGCCGCCCATCCTCAGGCCTTCCAAAGCCGGCGAGGGCGACCCCAATCCGGGATATCCCCTTGGATCACCGGAACCCCTTACAGCGAAACCCGGCACGCCAACCGCGATCGCGCGAGCCTGCCGCGCGGCGATCATGTCCGCCGCGAAGCCGCTTGGCGCCGTGCGCGTCAATGCAGTCAGCGCGGGTGCCTTGCGCCACGGTGGGGGTGTACTCACGGCGCCGATCAAGGTGCGAATAGACTATGCAAGACAGGGCGGCATCGAAGTTCGGCAAGCGCAAGTCAGTTGTCGCCTCAATAAAGCGGGCAGGGTCACCGCGGTAACATAGCACCGAAGCTGAAAGAGGGCACGGCGCTTCACCGACGTCGCTCGAGCTGGCCGGTATGAGCGGCCCGCTTCACCCTTTCCGCTTCTCGACCTCCGCCTTTCGCAGCAGGAACCGCTGGATCTTGCCGCTCGGGGTCTTCGGCAATTCGCTGACGAAATCGATCTCGCGCGGATAGGCGTGGGCGGAGAGCCGCTTGCGCACGTGCTGCGCCAGTTCCTCGGCGAGCTCGGGGCTGCCCTGATGGGCGGGCGCCAGGATGACGAAGGCCTTGACGATCTCGGTGCGCCGCGGGTCGGGCACGCCGACCACGGCCGCCTCGGTCACGGCGGGATGCTCGATCAGCGCGCTTTCGACATCGAAGGGGCCAATGCGGTAGCCCGACGAGGTGATGACGTCGTCGGCGCGGCCGATGAAGGAGACCGAGCCGTCCGGCTCGTATTCCACCGTGTCGCCGGTGCGGTAATAGCCGCCCGCGATGGCCGGCGTCTCGGCCTGGTGATAGCCGTCGAACCAGCGCAGCGGCGAATTGGCGATGTCGACCGCGAGGATGCCGGGCTGGTTGGGGCCGAGTTCGCGGCCTTCGTCGTCCAGCACCACCATGCGGTAGCCGGGCATGGCAAAGCCGGCGGAGCCCGCGCGCACGGTGTGCGCGAGCCCATGATGGTTGTTGACCATCATGCCGTTCTCGGTCTGGCCGTAATGATCGTGGATGGGGGCGGCGAGATGGGCGTCGAACCAGCGGATCACTTCCGGGTTGAGCGGCTCGCCGGCGCTGCTCACCACGCGCAGCCGGCCCTTGACCCGGGCGGCCGCTTCCGGCCCTTCGGCGAGCAGCAGGCGGAAGGCGGTGGGTGAGCCGGCAAGGCTGGTGACGCCCAACCGCTCGATGATGTTGTAGGTGCTCCTGGCGTTGAAGGCGCCCTCGTAGAGGGTCGTCGCGATGCCAAGAAGCAGCGGGCCGGTGATGGCGTAATAAAGGCCATAGGCCCAGCCGGGATCGGCGATGTTCCAGAACACGTCGTCGGGGCGCAGCCCGATCGCGTCGCGCATATAGGCGCCGAAGGCGAGCAGGGCGCTGAGCGGCACCGGCACGCCCTTGGGCAGGCCCGTCGTTCCCGATGTCGACATCATCATGAACAGGTCGCCGCCCTTGCGCATGACGGGTTCGCGGTCGGGAGAGGCGGTGGCGAGGGCGGCGCGGAAATCGATGTCGCCAGCGGGCAGGGCATCACCGGCGCCGATGATGGTCGCGACCGGCGGGCAGTTCTCGATCTCGTCGAGCTTGCCGCGGTTGGCCGCATTGGTCACCACCAGTTTTGCCCCGCTGTAGCCCAACCGGTGTTCGATCGCCTTCGGTCCGAAAGCGGTGAACAACGGCTGGTAGACGGCGCCGATGCGCCAGGCGCCGAGGATGAGCGCCACCAGTTCGGGAATGCGCGGCAGCATGCCGGCGACGACATCGCCGGGGCCGACGCCCGATTGCCTGAGCAGGTTGGCGACACGGCCCGACATGTCGGCGAGGGCGTCGAAGCTGAATTCGCGCAGCTCGCCGCCTGCCGAGATCGCGCGCAGGGCCAGCCGGTTCTGGCCGATGTGGCGGCCGCAGCATTCGACATAGGCGTTGACGCCCATCGTCGGGTCGCCATCGAGCCTGGCGATTTCATCCTCGATGCGAAAGCGCTGAACGGCGTCGTCATGGCGCGGCAAGCCGGTTTCAGTCCTGGTCATGGCAATCCTCCCTGGCGGCGCCCCATTGCCATGGCGCTGTCGCGGCAACAATGGCATCAGATGGCGCCGATGGGCAACGATCGACGCCTGTCCCTATCCTCTTTGTCGAGGGCGTCGGGCCGGGAAGCGGGGGGCTAAGACGGATCCCTACTTCTTCAACGGAACGTCGAGCAGGGCGAGCGACATCCCTCCCAACAAATCGAACGCTCTTTGCATTTCGGCCGTTCCATCGTCCGTGGCTTTCACGCCGCCCGGATCGCGATTTGGCGACGGTGGCGCCACGGTCGTCATCAGGCCGATGCTTTTCGTGACTTCGATATAGCAGATGCCGTGCGAGACGCGGTCTCCGAAGTGCTGCACGCAACCGAAATCGACCACCCGTTTTTCTCCGTCCTTGGTGGTGAACGTCACCTGCGACTTCCTGTCGAGATGGTCGGCGCCGCCTTCCTCGCGCGACCTCTTGTCGGCCATCGCCTCCATTTGCGCGAATACGTCCGATCCATCGACATGGTAGAGATCGACGACATCCGCTTCTGGACTGGCCGGATCGGTCACCGTCGCCGTGCACCTGATCTTGCCGTCGCCCGCCAGGCGACCGCAGGTGAAAGTCCCCTGGAAACTGAAATTATTGCCCGTCTGGCCATTGATGTTGCCGATGCCTTCCGACAGGGCACCGTTCAGAGCCTCCTCGTTCACGCCGAATGCGTCGAGCGGGGAGGTCGGTATGTTCCGCGACGTCGATGGCTGCACGGCCTCGGCGCGCGGCGCTGCCGTCTTTATGTGCCAGTCCGAAGTGTCGACATCGCGATTTCCCTCCAGGATGGCTGCCACGAGCGCGCCGGCGCCGCCGAGCTTAGCCGTCAGCTGGTCGAGCGTTTTCTCGTCGGGTTCGCCGGTAACCGGCAAGCCTGCCTGGCTTTGAAACGACTTCAACGCGCTCCTTGTATCCGATCCCGCGTGGGCATCGATCCGGCCCTTGTAGTAGCCCAGCCTGAGCAGCAGGACCTGCGCGAAAATCGTGCGGTCAAACAGCGCGTTGTCGTCCTGGCTGATGGACTGATTGCGCTCGGAGAAGGTGGTTTGCGTGTGGCACAAGCCTTTCACCGCGAAGGTGCATGCCAATTGGGCCTGAATGCGTGCATTGACCTCCATGGAGGCCTCACAGGCTATGCCATAGCCGCCATTGTCGCCCGTGGCGACCGCCCCCCATCCGCCCTGGCATTCCAAGGCCAACTGGCAATTTACGCCTTCTGCTCCCTTGCACTGCTCGAGCGCGCATTTGCGCGCGGCTTCCCTGCTTGTGTAGCCGGAGCACCAACCATAGGACTCATCATCGCCGAAGAACACCGCGCCGGCCGCCAGAGTGCTGCCGGCCGGCAAGAGACCAAGCAGAAGACAGCCAAGCATGAGGCAGAGGCGCTTCATCGCAGCCTCCGATTTGCGGCTCCGAACATCTTTCGCAGGCCGTGACGGCGGCAGCTGTATCCGGCGATGCCGCGGCCAAACGACCATCAATCTGCTCATGGCGACCAGACCTGACCAGGTCCGCCTTTCGCGGCTTGGGTTTTCGGGCGAGCGTGTGTTTGCCTTGCCAGACATCATCTCACGGCCGCCGGCTCGCGTCCCCCTTCATAGTGATGAAGACCGCTGCATTTGCGGTGCCTCGCTGTCGGGTCGGTCGAAGCCGCGGCAGGGGAGGCACGCCGCGCAGCGCCTGGCCGGCCCGAGCGCGGCGGGCAGGGGCCGGATTGCGGCCTCTTACAAGTTCGCCTCGGCGAAGATGCGCGCCGCCCAGTCGAGGAAGACGCGCAAGCGCGGCGAGAGCTGCCGGTTCTGCGGGTAGAGCGCCGACAGCGGCGTCGGCGAGGGCGGGTAACCGGCCAGCACCTCGACCAGCGTGCCGTCGGCAAGGTCCTTTTCAAAGCGATAGCGCGGCGCCTGGATAAGGCCGAGCCCAAGCCGCGCCAGGTCGGCGGCGGTGTCGGAATTGTTGGCGGCGACACGGCCGGGCAGCCGAACCTCGACGGTCCTGCCGCCGACGGTGAACTCGAACGGCAGCACCTCGCCGGTGCGCGACGACACGAAGCCCACTGCCTGGTGGCCGTCGAGCGCGTCGGGGGAGGTGGGCGTGCCGTGACGTTCGAGATAGGCGGGGCTGGCGCAGGTCATTTCGCGTATGACGGCGAGGCGCCGCATGATCATGCCGCTGTCGGGCGGCTCGCCGACGCGGATGACGCAATCGACACCCTCGCGCACGAGGTCGACCAGCCGGTCGCTCTGGCCGATCTGCAGGTCGATCCTGACATAGCGGGCAAGGAATTCCGGCAGGCGCGGCAACAGGAAGGTGCGGGTGAGCAGCGTGCTGGCGTCGATGCGCAGCAGGCCGAAGGGCTCGGCGTTGCGGAAGGCGGCTTCCGCATCCTCGATCTCGGCCAGGATCGACAGGCAGCGCCGGTAATAGGCTTCGCCGTCCTGCGTCGCGTTCACCTGCCGCGTGGTCCGTTCCAGCAGCCGCGCGCCGAGATGCTCCTCGATCCGCCGGACCGCCTCCGTCGCGGTCGAACGGGGCAGGCCGAGATCGGCGGCGGCGGCGGTGAAGCTGCGCCGCTCCAGAACGCGAACGAAGAGCCGCATCGTATCCAGGCGATCCATGGGCTTTGTTCGCAGTTTCCGAATAGTGATGTCAATAGATGGACGATTATCCGGAACGTGGCTCGGCCTATATCCGTGTCAGCATCAACACGGAGAGACTTTCATGACCAATCAGCAGGCCAGAGCGGCGATCGTGACCGGCGCCTCCAGGGGCATCGGTGCAGCCATTGCGCGGCGGCTCGCCCGCGACGGCGTGGCCGTCGTCGTAAACTATGCGCGAGGCCGCGCGGAGGCCGAAGCGCTTGTCGGCGCGATCGAGGCGGATGGCGGCAAGGCGGTCGCGGTGCAGGCCGATATCGCCGATCCGGCCGGCATCGCCAGCCTTTTCGATGCCGGCGAGAAGGCGTTCGGCGGCGTCGATATCCTCGTCAACAATGCCGGCATCATGAAGACGTCGCCGATTGCGCAGACAGAGGACGCTTCGTTCGACGCGCAGGTCGCGATCAATCTCGGCGGTGTGTTCCGTGGCATGCGCGAAGGCGCGCGCCGGCTTCGCGACGGCGGCCGTATCATCAATTTCTCCAGCAGCGTCGTCGGCTTCCTGCAGCCGGGCTACGGCGTCTACGCCGCCACCAAGGCGGCCGTCGAGGCGATGACGCGTATCCTGGCCAAGGAGCTTGGCGCGCGTCGCGTCACCGTCAACGCGGTGGCGCCCGGACCGGTCGAGACGGCGCTGTTCCTCGATGGCAAGAGCGAGGCGCAGATCGAGGCGATCACCAAGATGATCCCGCTCGGCCGGCTCGGCCAGCCCAACGACATTGCCGGCCTGGTCTCGTTCCTGGCCGGGCCGGACAGCGGCTGGGTCAACGGACAAGTGATCCGCGCCAATGGCGGCGCGATCTGAGTCGAGGGCGCCGGCGCTCCTTCACCACGAAATCCAGCCTCGAACATAAGGGAAACGATCATGCCATTCGCCAATATCAAAATGCCGCAAGCGGCTCTCTCCAAGGCGCAGAAGGAAGACCTCATCCATCGCACGACAGCCATGTTCGTCGATCTTTTCGGGGAGGGGGTGCGCCCCTACACGATGGTGCTGGTGGAGGAGATCGCCGATGGCGGCTATGGCCGGGCGGACGAAGTGTTCATCGTGCCGGATGCCCATCGCGCCAGGGAATAGGCACGTTCAGCCTTGGCCACTCAGCCGCTTCTCGCACCGGCCCAGTCGGCTGCGATCTCGGCGAATAGCCAGTCGCGGAACGCCCGGACCTTCTTCTGACGCAGCGCACCGTCGGGATAGACGACGTAGTAGCGGGCGGCGGATTTCAGCGCGAGGTTGAACGGCCGCACCAATCGTCCGGCCGCAAGGTCGGCCGAGACAAGGGCGCTGCGGCCGAGCAGCACGCCTTCGCCATGCACGGCGGCCTCCACCGCGAAGGTGGCGGAATCGAAGCGCACGCCGCGTTTGGGGTCGATGTCCTCGACTCCGGCCTGTTGCAGCCACGTCGCCCAGTCGATGCGAAAGGCGTCATGGATCAGCTTGTGATGCCGCAGATCCCCAGGCTGGCGCAACGGATGTTCCCCTTGCAGGAGTTCCGGGCTGCAGACGGGGAAGACCTCCTCGTCGGCGAGGAATTCAGCCGTCACGCCGGCATAGCCGCCCCGGCCATAGCGGATGGCGATGTCGATGCCGTCGCTGACGAAATCGGCGAGCACACCGGAGGTGGAGAGCCGCACGTCGATGTCGGCGTTGGCGCGGTGGAACCGGTGCAGCCTCGGTACCAGCCAGCGGCCGGCGAAGCCGTCCGACGTGCTGACATTGAGGATGCGCGTCGAACGGTCAGGCGTGGCGGCAATGGTGGCGGCGGCGATCTGGTCGAGCGCCTTGCCGACCTCCACCGCGTAGGCTGCACCCACGGCCGTCAGGCGCACGGATCTCGTCCCGCGATCGAAGAGCTGGATACCCAGCCTGTCTTCTATGTTGCGGATGGCGCGGCTGACCGCGCCATGGGTGACATTGAGCTCATCCGCCGCCCTGGAGAAGCTCAAATGCCTGGCGGCGGCGTCGAAGGCGGGCAGGGCGGTGAGGGGCGGCAGTCGGCGCGGCATGATCTCGACCTGTGAGCGTTGCTCACAAATCCTGCACAAAGAGTCGTTTGTCGTCCAGCCCGAAAACACCCAATATCCGGGTGTGCCGCGCATCCAAATCGACCTTCGGAACACCGGATGCGCTGAAATGACCAATCACATCGTGAGCAATCGTCATGCTCGCCCGTCAGGGCGGCACCGGCGCGCTTGCGCCGAGCGAAACAGGAGACGGACAATGACCTTGACCCTTGGACCCATCGGCGCCGCGATGAGCGGCCTCGCCCTGCGAAGCGCGGCAATGTTCGAGCGCCGCCGCACGCTGCGCCAGATTTCCCGGCTTTCCGACCGCCGCCTGAATGACATCGGCCTGGAGCGCGACTGGGACGGTTCCATCCTTGGCAATGGGAGGGGAATATGACCAGCACCCTTATCATCGGCGCCACCGGGCTGCTCGGCAGCGAGATGGCCAAGGCCAGTGCACGCAATGGTGACAGCGTCCATGTTCTCCTCCGGCCGGCAACCGCGGGCAATGAAGAGCGGATGCGCCCGCTGAAGGAGCTCGGCGCCACGGTCCATGTCGGCGATCTCGGCGATTACGACAGCCTCGTGCGCGCCGTCGGCAAGGCCGATCGGGTCATCAGTTCGGTGCATGTGAGCTCGGCCAGCGAGATGACGCTGGTGCGCGCCGTCAGGGATGTGGGCGTTTCACGCTATGTGCCTTCCGCCGGCTTCGGCCTCGACTTTGCCGCCGCAGCACCGGGCTCGATCGAACCGCTAGACATCAAGAGAGCCGTCTTCGACGCCGTCAGGCAGGCCGATCTGCCCTATACGGTGATCTACACCAACGGCTTCTTCTCGACCTGGGTGGCGACGCTGGGCGACCTGACGCGCTTCGGTTCGACACCCCTGCCGCCGGACGAGGTGACGCTCTATGGCGACGGCAATGTGCCGGCGACATTCGTCAGCGAAAAGGATATCGCCGCCGTCACCATGCGCGCGCTGGAGGATCCCGGTGCTGTGCGCCGCGAAATCCGCATCGCGCAAAACAGGATCACGCAAGGCGCGATGATCGACCTGTGGCGCCGGGTGAGCGGCCGCTCGCCGCGCATCGTGCGGCAGAGCGCCGAAGAGCTGGAGAGGATAATCGCGCAAGTCCCCGGCCTTGCATTGCTGCGGGCGTTCTGGATCCGCGGCGCGACGGCGCTGGAGACGGCCAATCCTGAAGCGGGCGCGCTTTATCCGGAGCTGACGTTCGAGACGATTGAAAGCGCCTTCGTGGCGTTGGCGGCGACGAGCGGAACAGGTGGCTAGGCGCGGCGCCGCATGCCTTGGGTTCCTCGCCCCTGCCGAAGGCGGGGGAGAGGTGGCAGCGAAGCGGCCGGAGAGGGGCCTTCGTAAAGCTCCGGCCTTGCAAATGGAACCTCTGACATGTGCGCGAGGCCGGCGCTGCCCCCCGCTCCGTCTCGGCTTCGCCGAGCCACCTCTCCCCCATTTCATGGGGGCGAGGAACCCAAGCTTGCTGGCCGTTTCGGCCAGCAAGAGCCTTCAGCCCTTGCCTCCAATGCTGTATTCAGCGGCCCGAGTGCAAGGAGCTTTGGATGACCGCAACCCTCACCGCCCCCGCCGACACCACCTGGCAGGATGATATCCGCCAGGGCGTGCGCCATGTGCGCGACCTGGCCTCCCTGCCGCTGTCACCCGCCGAGCGCGCCGCCGCGCAGGAAGCCGCCAGCCGCCACAAGGTGCGTGCACCGAAAGCCTATCTCGACCTGATCGACTGGAACGATCCCGCCGATCCGATCCGGGCGCAGGTGATCCCGTCGCCCGGGGAGTTGGAAGAGGCGGAGGGCGAGCTTGGCGATCCGATCGCCGACCATGACTTCAGCCCGGTACCCAGGCTGACGCATCGCCACGCCGACCGGGTGCTGCTGTTCCCGACCTATCAATGCGCGGTCTATTGCCGGTTCTGTTTCCGCAAGGAATCGCTGACCTCGATCGGCCGTGGCTATACGCGCGAGGCGCTGGAACCGGCGTTGGCCTATATCGCAGCTCATCCCGAGATCCGCGAGGTGATCCTGACCGGCGGCGACCCGCTGTCGCTGCCGGACAAGGCGCTGGCCGAAATCCGTGCCCGCATCGAAGCCATTGCCCATGTGCGGCTTCTGCGCGTCCACACGCGCGTGCCGGTGGCGCTGCCTTCACGCATCACATCGGGGCTGGTCGAGGCGCTGCAGGGCCGGCTGATGGTTACAATCGTCACCCACTTCAACCACGCGCGCGAGATCACGGACGCTGCCGAGGCAGCCTGCCGGACGATGCGGCAGGCGGGCTTCGTGCTGCTCAACCAGAGCGTCCTGCTGAAAGGCGTCAACGACAATGTCGAGGTGCTTGAAGAGCTGTGCCGCGAGCTGATGTACCGGCTCGGCGTCAAGCCCTATTACCTCCACCATGGCGACCTGGCGCGCGGCATGGCGCACAGACGCACCACGATCGCGGAAGGGCAGGCGCTGGTGGAAGCGCTGAGGGGGCGGCTGTCGGGTATCTGCAACCCGGTCTATGTGCTCGACCTGCCCGAAGGCGGCGGCAAGGTGCCGCTCGGATCATGCCACGTCGAGGAACGTGACGGGGACAGCTGGCGGATACGCGGACTGGATGGCGCGGTGAGAGATTATCGGGAGATCGTCGGCGGGCGGGAGGACCAGTCTTCGAAGAAACCTGCTGCCGGCTCGTAAGGCCGGAAGGCCTTGAAGCCGGCATCGCGGCCAGCTCTTCTCGCCCCGTTTACGGCACGGCTATCGCATATGGAGTCTTGCGAAGAGGGACCCCCACCCCTAACTTGCCGGGGCGAGCCACGGGTCTCGCCCGTCCTTCGGACCCCCACAAGGGGGAGGGAATGCTGCCGCGCGCACCTTTACCTACGCCTTGGGATCGAAAACATGCTCAATTTGCCAGGATCGGCGTCAACGGAAGTCTCCCTCCCCCTTGTGGGGGTCCGAAGGACGGGCGAGACCCGTGGCTCGCCCCGGCAAGTTAGGGGTGGGGGTACTCGTAGGGCGAAAAGCCTTGGCCCCATATGCGATAGCCCTGCCGTTTACGGGGAGAGATGTCCGGCAGGATAGCGAGGGGCAGCGCCAACGCAATATTCTGGCTTCGGCCAGAAGCTCGTGAGGCACAGGGCAGGGATAATCGCGTCCGACCCTAAAGGTCATCCCCGTCGACAAACGCCAACACCACAATACGCGGGACAATGCAGTATCCGAGGCTGACCTTGCGGCCCGTTTTCGTTGTCGCGCGGCCTGCGTCGAGGTCCACGGCGATGTCCTCATAGCCCAGGATCTGGCGATCGAGCGGATAGGCCGCCTTGTAGACCGCCTCCTTGGCGCAGAAGAGGATGCGCCCGGCAAGCCGCCGGTCGGCCGTGCCGATCCGGTCCGCGCTGGTCGAGACGATCGCGAAAATGTCGTCGGGCAGGGGTTGGGCGGGCTCGACATCGATGCCGAGGGAAGCGATGCGTCCGACGGGCGCGACCGCGGCCACGGCCATCTCGTCGTCATGGGCGAGCGACCCCGTTATGCCAGCGGGCCAGAGCGGGGCACCGGATGGCGCGCGGGAAATCGCGACGCCGCTCATGCCGATGTCGGCCAGCAGCCCGTGCGCGATCCAGCGCGCCGCGCCGCTGGCGCGCCGTATGGCCGGCTGGCGCGCCGGGATGGAACGCGCCTCCTCGGGCGTGAGATGAGTTTCGTCGGCCTCGCGTATCAACCGGCATCCGGTCCGGACGCCTCCGGGCGCGATTGCCGCGATGGCCTCGATCAGTGCGCCTTCGGGGGAGGGCGGCCGCGTCAACGACCGTCCGCCGGCAGCACGAGGTCGGCGATCATTTCTCCATCCTCGTCGAGCCCTTCTTCGAGGAAACCGGCGGCGCGATAGAGCCGGCGCGCCGCTTCGTTCTCCGGTTCGTAGCAAATCGAAACGTGCCCGACATGGCCGAGCGCCCCGATTTCGTCCAGCACAAGGCGCAACGCGGCCTTGCCATAGCCTCTGCCCTGCCAGGCGCGATCGATCATGAAGCGGTAGATGCGTGCCTCGTCGTCATCCTCGGGCGCCTCGTACATCAGGAAGCCGACGACATGGTCGCCGGCCATCACGACGCGGGGCCTTGCGTCCCGGTCGGATCTGGCCTCGTCCAGCGACTCCGCGTTGGTCGCGACAAAATCCACCTGGTCCGGGGCGAGTTCCAGCGACGCGACCAGGGCCCGGTTGGCCTTGGTTACGGGAGCGAGACGGATATCCACGGTCGTGGCCGGACGATCCGTCAAGGCCCGGCCCTCGGCATATCGAGATCAGCTCGCCGGATGGCCATGCCGGGCCTCAAGCGGAGACCTTGGCGCCACTGTCCGTGACCGGTTCCACGAACCGGTGCAGCTTGGCCGGGTTGCCGCGCCAGATGGAATAGGGCTCCAGCTCCTCGCCCTTCATCACGAAGGCGTCGACATCGGCCACCGAGCCTTCGCCCATCACGACGCCGTAATGGACAAAGGCGGAGGGTCCGAGCGTGCAGCCCTTGCCGATGCGGATATAGTCGGACTTGAACGCACCTTCTTCCAGCGAGTGGGCCTGGATGACGCAGCCCTCGTTGAGGGTGACGTCGTCGCCGATCTCCACCAGGGAGCGTTCGGTCAGGTTGGCGCCGCCGTCATAGACGCGCTTGCCCACCTTGACGCCCAGCAGGCGCAGGATCATCGGCCGGAAAGGCGTGCCGCTGAACAGGCGCACGATCGGCGAATCCGCAAGCTTCCAGTGGCGTTCATGGCGCCAGAACGTGACATCGTAGATCGTCGTCATCCGCGGCTTCAGCCTGCCGAAGCCGAGACTGGCTCGCTCGATCAGGATGTAGAACGGAATGGTGATCGCGGATGTCAAGAGCACGGCGACGAAGAGCGCGACCTCGGCCCATTCGGTATAGTAGTTCAGCGCGCGGTCCCAGATAGCCAGCGTGGCGAACAGCATGACCCATTGGACCGCCATGAACAGGGCCACCGTCACCAGATTGTGCAGGTTCTTGTGCGGGATGCGCTGACGCCGGTCTTCCTCGTCGATGCCGGCGATAAGCTCCTTGTCGCGGTTCACCATGCGGGGGATTTCGAAGGGAGGCGAGCCCAGGAGCCCGACATTCTCGCGCAACGGCCCGTCGACCGGGATCATCACCTTGGTGCCGAGCAGGCAGTTGTCGCCCGTGCGTCCATCCGGCGGATAGTAGATGTTGTTGCCGAGATAGTTGCGTTCGCCGATCTTCGTCGGCTCCAGCCTGAAGGCGGTGGCGGATTTGTGCATGTTGATCATGAACAGCCCGTCCGACACCATGGTCTGGGTGCCGATCTCGCACAGAAGCGGGTTTTCGTGCTGCTGGTTGGAGCCGAAGTTGGAGCCGGTCTGCACCACCTTGTTCAGGTTCCAGCCGATGGCGCGCATGTAGTGCACGATCGCCGAGCTGTCGCCGAACAACAGCCCGAGCACGCGGGAGTTGCTGGTGAATTCGGCGACGGTCTGCAGCCAGTAGCGGAAACCGTAGAGCGTGTAGGTGCGGCCCGGCTTCAGGATCAGGTTCGTCAGGCGCGGTATCAGCGTCGCGGCGAGGAAGGCCGCGGCGATATAGCCGAACAGCGTGACCGTGGTGCCGATCGCGACCACGCCGATCGTCTCCTGATAGTCGTCGCCGACATTTTCCCAATAGCTGTGGAACAGCAGCGGCAGGGGGGTGACGATGGCAAACAGGCCCACCAGATGCGCCGCCTCGAAGAGGAAGCGGCGGATGTTGGACGGGTTGACATTGCGCATCTTGCAATAGTCCGCCGTGGTCGGAATGGCCGGCGAACCATGCCAGTGCTCGCCGTCGGGAATGTTTTGCCCGCGCTGCAGCGAAGAGGAGTGGCCGAGCTGGCCGCCGTCGCCGATCGAGGTGTCGATGTCGATCGTGCAGCCGACGCCGACGAAGGCATCGTGGCCGATGGTCAGCGGCCCGGTGTGGATATAGCCGGACTGGGCGCGATAGCCGAGGATCATCGATTCCTTGCGCAGGATGGTCCGGGCGCCGATCGAGATCAGATCGGTGCAGACCGGCACGGAGCGGGATTCGATGACCGCGTTCTTGCCGATCCTGGTTCCCAGCAGCTGCAGATAGAGGCTGTAGAGCGGGCTGCCGCGGAACAGGACGACGGGCGCCGAGCGGATCAATGTCTTGACCACCCAGAAGCGATAGTAGCGCAGGCCCCAGATCGGGAACGCCTCGGCCTTCCAGCGGCCGACCAGCAGCCATTTGGCGACAATGGCAAAGCCCGACATGCCGAAGAACACACCGGCCGAAAGCGCCACGCAGCGCAGATAGAGCTGGACCGGGTCGTCGAGCGCGTCATAGACCCAGTTGAGCCCGTGATTGACTGCCCAGAGCGCTAAATAGCTGTAGACCCCGTAGAACAGCAGCTGCGCCATTCCACAGGTCCAGTAGGCGAAATTCGATGCCTGGCGGATGAGGACGGGCTCGTTGGTGGCCGTCGTCATCTCTTCCGGCACGCGCAGGTGCTTGGCCAGGCGCGCCACCGTCGGGTAGAGATAGATGTCGCGCATGGAGGTCGTGGCCCATTCCTTCCTGGTGCGCACGCGCGCGCAGAAATGGGCCATGAGCAGCGAGTTGGCGCCGAGATCGTCGAAGAAATTGTCCTCGACGGACACGTCGTCGAATTTCAGCACGGCGCACAGCGCCTCGGCAAGGAAACGCTCGTCGTCATTGCCGGGCGGCACCATCGCGCGACCGGCCGAAAGGCGCACGCTTGTCGGCTTCGGCAACTGGCGCAGGTCCACCTTGTTCGACACCGTCATCGGGATCGCCGGAAGTTCCTCCAGATAGGAGGGCACCATGTAGTCCGGCAGGCGCCGCTTCATCGTCTGCGCGATGTCGGCGCGCGACAGCGGCGGCAGGCCGGCCTTGGGCGCGTAATAGGCAACGAGCTCGACGCGGCCGGGCTCGATCTCCCAGGTGGTGACGGCGGCCTGCGCGATCTCCGGCTGGTCCAGCAGCACCGCCTCGATCTCACCCAGTTCAATGCGATAGCCCCGGATCTTCACCTGGGTGTCGATGCGCCCGTTATACTCGATCTCGCCATGGTCGTTGATCCGGCCAAGGTCGCCGGTGCGGTAGATGCGTTTCGACGGGTTGTTCGGCAGGCCGACGAAATCGGCGATGAACTTCTGTTCCGTCAGGTCCTGCCTGTTCAGATAGCCGACCGCGAGCCCGATGCCCGCAATGCCGATCTCGCCCAGTTCGCCGGGCTCGGCAAGTTGCGGCAGGGACGGGTCGAGGATGACGATCGAATAGGTCGGCAGCGGCGCGCCGATCGTCACCGGACTGTCCGGCGTCAGCTCGCTCATCGTCGCCGTGACGGTCGCCTCGGTCGGGCCATAGGTGTTGAGGATCTGCCGGCCCGGCTTCGACCAGCGCACCACCAGATTGTGGGGGCAGGCCTCGCCGCCGACCAGCAGCGTGCGCAGGCTGGGCACGTCGCTGGTCATGGACGACAGCAGCGTCGGGCTGCAGGCCATGCAGGTGATGTCATGATGGCGCAGGAAATCCGCGAGTTCCTCGCCTACCAGCGGCAACTGGCCCGGCGCCGGCACGACAGTCGCGCCGGCGGCGAACGGCACCCAGATCTCCTCGGCCGAAAAGTCGAAGGCGATGGTCATGCCCTGGTAGACGCGGTCGCCCGGCCGGTATCCGTAGGAGGCGGCGGCCACCCGGATGAAGTTGACGAAGCTCTGGTGTGTGATGACCACGCCCTTGGGCCTGCCGGTGGTGCCCGACGTGTAAAGGATGTAGCAGGTGTCGTCGGATGATGCCGCCGCATGCGGCGGCAGCGGCGCGTCGGACCGTGCGGCAATCTCGGCGGCGGCGCTGTCGATCAGCACATAGGGGACGGGCAGAAGTTCGGCCCGGGACGCGTAGGCGGCGATCGTGACGATCAGCCCCACGCTGGCGTCCTCGATGATGAGCGACATGCGCTCTTCGGGAAAGGCCGTGGCCAGCGGCACGAAGGCCGCGCCCGCCTTCATCACGCCGAGCAGGGCGATATAGGTTTCCGCCGACCGGTCGAGGATAAGCCCAACCCGGTGACCAGGCCGCACGCCGCGTTCGATCAGCAGGCGCGCGAACTGGTTGGCGCGCTTGTCCATTTCCTCATATGTCCAGACGCGTCCTCCGGAGATCACCGCCGGCAAGGCAGCGAAAGTCGCGGCGAGCTGCTCGAAGACCGCATCGAGCCGCTCACCGGGTAGACCCTGCCGGGCGAAATCAGCGCCCGTCAAAATCTGGGCGCGTATATCCGTGCCGGAACCGGAGGCAATCCTTACAAGCGCATCGACGCTGTCCAGGCGAGCCCCTTCGGGGTCTCTTCCCGACTGCTCCCTGTCCAGTTCGGCGATATCGACACCGTGATCCATTTCCAAAACTTTCTCGTCCTGACCGAACAGGCACATCTCGCTCATGCCGCCGCGCCGGCAGGCACTCGGCTGTGCCGCCGCTGCAATTTGACCGTTGTTGATGGAGGTGGAATGACTGGCGCCTTCATAGCAAAAGCGCCCGGAATTCCGACCGGCGATCGATGACCGCCGAGTCGCACCCCTCTTTGGCCGGCCCGATATCACATATTCGGCGCTCTGTCTTCACATGTTCGGGAGCATGGGCACGGAGCGTATCGCCTCGGCGCTGCCGGCGACGCGCGACATGCCAAGCAGCACCCCATCCTACCGTTCGAACCTCGTTGCATTGCCCGTATCCGTGCGCCTGCGCGGCGGCCGATTTCCGGTCGCTGAGGGATGGATATGCCATCCGATCTTTTCGCCAGTTTTTCCGAACTGTTGAATATTGTTTCTGGATTGTGTCTGGGCGCCCTCCCTGCATGGCCGCTGCCGCCAGATTCCAGCCTTCCAAAAAATCTCGCCGCACCCGGGAATAAAGCGCGGTCTTGCCGGGTCTTCCCTACAGCGGGGCCAGTTCAGCGGCCCGCGCCGAGGAAACGGAACAAGGAACTTACCGAAATGACCAAGCTCGCTCTCAGCGCGGCTGCGATGCTGCTTGCCTCGAGTTCCGCCTTTGCCGGCAGCGCCCATCTTCGGCGCGCCGCGCCAACCCGGCGGCCGCCACCGTCGACGACATCTAGACCGCCTCGATCCGAAAGCCCGACGGTTCCGGCCCCGGTCGCAATCAGCGACGGAGGGCCAGGGGCTTGGCCCTCCGTCATTTCCATCCGTGCCTTTTAGCCACCACGCAACAGAGGAGATCGCAATGTTCAGCATGACACGCCGCACGGTGCTTCAGTCCGCCGCCGCCGCTGCCGCCTTCGGCCTTGCCGGCAAGCTTGAATTCACCCGCCCCGCTTTCGCCGAAACGCCGGTGGAGCCGGCCGTCGGCTTCTACAAATACACGGTCGGCGACATCGAGGTCACAGCCGTCTATGACGGCATCTGGCGCAAGCCGCACGACCCGGCCTTCATAAGGGATGTCTCGGTCGACGACACCAAGGCGGCGCTTGCCAAGGCGGGGCTGACCACCGACTTCATGCCCATTCCGCTCACCGTCGTCGTGCTTAAGATGGGCGGCCGGCTGATCATGATGGATGCCGGCTCGGGCGTCGGTCAATGGCAGACCAACGCCACGCATCTGCCGGCCAACATGGCCGCCGCCGGCATCGACTACAAGGCGATCGACACCATCATGATCTCGCATTTCCACCCCGACCATGTCTGGGGCCTGATGGAGAAGGGCACCAACGCGCCGGTGTTCCCCAATGCCGAGCTGATCGTCAACGCCACCGAATACAACTGGTGGACCGACCCCAGCCGGCTGGCGAAGCTGCCCGAGGGCCGCAAGCCGGCCGGCAAGCGCATCGCCGAAAACTTCCCGAAATGGAAGAACTGGAAGTTGGTCGAGGATGGCGCCGAGGTCGCGCCTGGCATCCAGATCATCGCGGCACCCGGCCATACGCCAGGCCACTCGGTGTACCTCGCCAATTCCGGCAAGGAGCAGTGCATGGTCTCGGCCGACACCATGTATGTGCCGGCGCTTCTCGCGCCGCATCCGGAGTGGCAGGGCAGCTACGATCAGGATGGGCCGACCGCCATCACCACGCGTCACAAGATCATCGACCGGGTGATCGCGGACAACATCCGCGTCTGCGGTTCGCACTTCCCGTTCCCGGGTACCGGCGTCTTCATCAAGGACGGCGGTGCCTATGGCTTCACCCCGGTTCAAATTTGAGACCGTTTGGAAACCCTACTCTGGCGGCCATCCGAAGGCGTTTTCCGCGCTTCCGTTGCTCCCGGACCCAAACGTCCGCCGCGCTACGGTTCTCGAAACCACCATCATGTGACTCGCCAGAGCGAATTTCGAAACGGTCTCGCGATGCTAGCCCTCAATCAAAGCGAGAAAGACAATGAAACAGTCTCTTTTGGGCAGAAACGCCCTGTTCGGCCTGCTCGGCGCGATTGCCGTGCTGACCGTCGTTCCCGTCGCCACGATCATGCCGGCCTATGCGGTGGATGACATAGAAGGCGCCGATGCGCCGGACCTCACCGCCGTCAAGGCCAAGATCGACGCCAAGGACTACAAGGGCGCGCTGGCCGACCTGCGCGATCTCGCGCAGGACAACCAGCAGGCCGACGTCTATAATCTGCTCGGCTTCACGCTTCGCAAGACCGGCGACACCAAGACGGCGCTGACCTACTACAGCAAGGCGCTGGAGCTGAAGCCCGACCACAAGGCCGCCCGCGAATATCTGGGCGAGCTCTATGTCGAGACCGGCGACATGGACAAGGCCAAGGAGCAACTGGCATCGCTGCAGAAGCTGTGCCCCGCCGGCTGCGACGAGCTTTCCGACCTGCAGAAGGCCATCGACACCAAGGTGACGAAATAGCAGCGGCCTTTTCCTATCCCCTGAGGGCGGCCCCAAGGACGTGGGGAGAAGGTGGCCGCGAAACGGCCGGATGAGGAGGCCTTGGCGCCGATGCCACAAAAAAGTTTGGGCGCTCGTGGCTGGCGCCCATTGCCGGAGCCGGCATCCTCTCCCTCGCGCCGGCTCCGGCCCTTTAGCAAAAATGGAGGTTGACCATGATGCCAACCGAAATCGCCGCGAGGCTGCACGGCCTCGTCACCAAGCTGTACCTGCGGGACGCGGCCCTGCTCGCCGGCCGGCTGCTGCTTTCCCTCATCTTCCTGCATGAGGGCGCCACGCTTGCCACCCATTTCGCCGCCGCCGCCAAGGCGATGGCAGCGCTTGGCGTCGGCCTGCCGCTGCTCGTCGCCACCATCGTGCTGCAACTGGGGGCAGGGCTGTCCGTCGCATCAGGCCTGCTGACGCGGCTGGGCGCCATCGGGCTCGGCCTGTTCTGCCTGGCCACGGCCACGCTGTTCCACACCAACTTCGCCAGCCAGAACGAGTTGCTGCATTTCGAAAAGGACCTGGCGATATCAGGCGGCATGTTCGTGCTGGCCGCCGCCGGCGCCGGCAGGATCTCGCTGGACTGGCTGCTGGCCGGTTACCTCAGGCAGCGCCAGCGCGACAAGGACCTGGTGGCGGCATTGCTGGCGCCCCGACGTCATAAAGGGGCAGGATAGTTGCTTCGGACTGCCAGTTGCCGAAGCTGGCGCTGCCCCTCACCCGCCTGCCGGCACCCTCTCCCCGTATAGTGACGGGGAGAGGGGGGCTGGCCGGCGCTGCAGCACGCACTTTGCTGGAACCAGCCTTGATGCTCCGCATTTTATGAGCGAGGGCTTACGGAGGGTGACGTGAAAGCGATTTTTGGATTGGTCTGCGGCTTCGTCTTGACTCTTGCCGTTTTCGGCAGCGGGCTGGGCTTCGCCGCCTGGCTGCTGGCCGCCAAAGCCCCGCGTGAGGCAAGGCCGACCGTCAGCGTGTCGGAGCTGTGGACCAGAAACGCGCGGCCGGTGGACAAGGCGGCGCAAAATCTCGAACGCGTGCCGGCCGACCAGCCCGCGCCGACTGATCTGGCCCCCAAAGAGCCGGCGCCCGACCCGACCGTGACAAGCGCGGTTCCGCCGGTGGCCGCCGAAGAGCAGGCCGCGCTGCCGCCGTCGCATGTCCAATGGTGCGCCAGCCACTACCGCTCCTACAATCCGGGCGACAACAGCTACATGTCCTATAGCGGGCGGCAGCGCCCCTGCAGCTCGCCCTATCTCGACGCCGGCGGCCAGTCCGCGCAGCCTTCGGCCGAAGTCAGCTATGCCGAGGCGGGCGGCGCCGGTTCGGCTCCCGCTACGGAGCCTTCCGCCGACCATGTCGATAGCTGTTTCAGCCGCTACCGCTCCTACCGGCCGGAGGACAACAGTTACCAGCCATATTCGGGCGGGCCGAGACGGCAATGCGAGTAGCGGGCCCGATGGCGATGAAAGGCGCCGGCGCCTTCCCCGTTCACGCAGATTTTTTGGATCGTTCGCCTCAGCGCGGCGTTCATTCCCCACACGGTGGAGGAACTGATATGAGCGACGACAGGAACGACAGGATCCGCGAGCGCGCCTACCAGATCTGGCAGCGCGAAGGCGGCGTGCATGGCGACCACGAGCGGCACTGGCATCAGGCCGAGATGGAGATCGACAGGGAGGGCGCCCTGCCGCTGACGGCCCGCGATGCACTGCCCCAGACACGCGAGATCGCCAGCTCGGACGTGCTGGCGGTGGAGGATCTGGCCATGCGCACCGGCATCTCAGGCGACGAGGCGCAGGAACTGCTCGACCGCCTGGGCAGCGACCGCGCCGCGATCGAACAAGCCGCGCGCAGCCTCGGGGCGAAGAAGCGCGCCAAATCCTGACGCCTTGTTTTCAGGCAATTCCGGACGGAAAGGCGCCACGCGCGGTTCCCCGAATTGCTGAAGCCGGCCATGAAAGCGCGGTGCCGGCGGGCAGCTAGGCCGACGGCATATGGCTGCCTGCCGGTGTATAGGCGACGGCTCCTTCGCTTGCATCGGAACCCTTGGCCGCCTCGGAGGTTCACCCTGTCCCCCAACCAAGGAGATTGAAGTCATGGACCACACAAACCACGTCAGGCTGAGCCCGGCCGAACTGACCCCGGACACGCTCGAAGGCGCCACCATCTACGGGCCTCGGGACGAGAAGATCGGCTCGGTCGATCATCTGCACGGCAGCCAGGTCGTCATCGATGTCGGCGGCTTCCTCGGCATCGGCGCCAAGCCGGTCGCCGTCGCCGCCAGCGAACTCGATTTCATGCGCGACGAGGACGGCGACGTCCACGCCGTGACCAACTGGACCAAGGATCAGCTGAAAGCCATGCCCGAGCACCGCGACTGACAATCCGAAGGCCCGGCGGCGACCGGGCCCTTCGTCTTTTCGAAGAGGAGAGACCGATGATCAGGAAACTCAAGGACGGAAAATACCGGCTCTATTCACGCAAGAAGGACGAGAAGACGGGCAAGCGGCGGAACCTGGGCACGTTCGACACGCGCGAGGCGGCGGAGAAGCACGAGAAGGAGGTGCAGTATTTCAAAAGGCACTGAGGGGTAAATTCCCGGAGCGGCAGCAATGCGCCTCAACCATGACGTTGAACGTCCCGTATGGCGGTCCGATAAGCCGCCGTTTGCCTCGCACAATAGCCAGTGGTGAAGATTCAGGCCGACTTTCCGGAACGCGCGGAACGGCCAGCGGGCACGGCGGGACCACCGGCTCGAACCAACTCATCTCGAAAAACGAGGCGGCACGTTTTTCCATGGCACGCCATCCCGGCCCATTTCATAGCCTTTTTCGAACAGAGCCCGCATGAACTTGTTCTCGAACGGGGTTTTCGGCTCATCGGTGAAGTCGGCCGGAACGTCTATGAAGTTGTAGGCGATGCCGTCGCGCCTGGCGATGGCGTAAAGCCTGTAAAGATCGCCGATCCCTTGCGTCTTGATGAGGGACGAGACCGCCTTCTCCGCGATGTCGGGCAATGTGGCCTTCACGATCCCAGGCACCGGCGTCGTCCGGCCATTGCGGATGATATAGAGGCGCGCCTTGACCCGGGCGTGGAACGTCCGATCAAGCTCGCGCATGCTCAAGCCGGCGGGCATTAGAAAGACCTGGTTGCTGGTTCCGCCATCGACATGCATTTCGTGGTACGTTTTGCCGGAGGCGGTCACTTGCAGCTCGACGGGAGGGAATATCCCTGGAATGGCGGTCGAGGCCAGGATGACTTGCTTGAAGAGCTTCAGCCGGTCCGGCCGGCGGCTCGCCGCGATGGCGCCCATGTCCCAGATCACTGGCCGATCCGCATCGAGATTGGTCGTTCCGATGAAGAGCCTGCGTCCCTTGCCGGATTCTGCGGCGATCTGATCGAGCATGTCCTCGGTAACTTCTTCGTCGAGCATTTTGGCAAGGGGAGCGTTGCTGGTGATCGAGGCGCTCGACAGCATGCCGAGGAAGCTGTGCTCGGTGTAGATGTTGGCGTCCTTGATCGTCGTGAAGGCATGCTTCAGGCGATCGTCATAGGCCGGGCCAAGGAACGCGAAGGGCGCGATCAACGATCCGGTGCTGATGCCGGTGACGATGTCGAACCTGGGCCTGGTACCGGACTTGGTCCAGCCGGCGAGAATTCCCGCGCCGAAGGCGCCGCTGCTGCCGCCGCCCGAAATCGTAAGCGCGTCGAGCTCTCGCAGCTTGATCGAAGGGTCGGCCTTTGCCGCCTTGATTCTCTCGTCGCGGAACTTGATGAGACGATCGGGCGGGAAACTTTCGTCGGAATCGCCCCAGACGCGTATGTCCCGGGGATAGCCACTCACTTCGGCGGCAGTCATGCGTTCCGTCGGCACGCCATCGCGCGGATAGGCGGCGATGCAGCCTGTGAGCTGAGCTGCACACAGGCAAAGCAGGATGATCCTCAGCATAGCCGTCGGGGCCCCTGATGTGGTTTCTTTTCAAGCTAAGGCGAAGCTGCGAAAAAGCTGTTCGCCTCCGAGCACGGCGAAGGAGACGACGGTCATCAGCAGGGCGCGGTGGAAACGTGCCTGTTTGATCTCCCTCACGCGTGAGGTCTTCAGCAGTTCGGCAGCTATCACCGAGGTCCAATCGGATTGTACGGCCAGGTGGACCAGGTCGCGCACATCGGCGAAAAATCCTGGATCCACATGGTAGATGGGCGGGACCGCGCAGGCACCGGTCATTTTGCAGTTGAGTTCCTTGTCCGCCCGCTTGCGGCTCGGATAGAGCACTTGCCCGAACTGCACGATCGGCATGATGACGATCCCCCAGACGGCCATGTAAAACAGCGGCCCGAGCGGTGCATGCGAGGGCAGCAGGTCGCCGAAGCGCAGGATCAGGTTGAGGGCGAGAATGTAGCCCACGCCCACGATCTGCGCCTTAGTGTCATAGGAACGCGCCACCGATTGCGCCTCCTGCAGCGCTCCGGCCAGCATCTTGTCGACATATTCACGCGTCGTCCGGTCGGGTTCCGCGCACCTGGCGGCATCGGTCGTGAGAAAGCGGTCAAGGAGAGTGGGGCGTGTTTCCAGCATGGCTGCCTCCTTCATCGATCCGACAAGGCCAGGATCGCGATTGCGTCGGCGCTGGGCTCGGGCGCCGCCAACGGCTCGTCGCTTTCCCGGATTCCGTTCACCATCACATAAAGGGCTGGCAGGAAAACCAGCGTCAGCATGGTGGCGACGGCGAGCCCCCCGACGATGGCGTATGCCATCGGTCCCCAGAAGACGTCGTGCATGATCGGGATCATGCCGAGGATCGCCGCTGCCGCGGTGAGCATGATCGGCCGGAACCGATGGACGGTCGCATCGATCACCGCCTTCCACGGTTCTACCCCTTGAGCCCGCTCATGCTCGATCTGGTGCACCAGGATCACCGAGTTGCGGATGATCATGCCGGCGAGCGCGATGATGCCGAGCGTCGCGATGAAACCCATCGGGGTGCTGGTGGTCAGCAACGCGGTGGCAACTCCGATAAGCCCGAGAGGCGCCACGCTGATGACCATGGCGACCTGCCGGAAACTCCCGAGCTGGATCATCAACACCGTGAGCATCAGGGTGATCATCAGCGGGAACTGGGCCAGCAGGGCGGCGTTGCTGAGCGCGGTCTTTTCCACCGTGCCGCCGGTCTCGATCGACGTTTCAGCCGGCATCGACTTGGAAAGCGTGTCCAGCGCAGCGGCAACGTGCTGGTGAACGAAGGCCGGCTGCAGTCCCGGCAGCGGCTGTGCCTGGACTGTGATCGTGGGCAGGCGCCGACGCCTCCAGACATAGCCTTCATCGAGGTCGTATTTGAAATCGGCGAGCTCCCGCAACGGAACGGATGCGCCCGTCGGGGTGGTGATCTGAAGGTGGCGCAGGGCTTCGATGCTGGAACGCTCGTCGTTCTGGGCGCGTGCGACCACGTCGACCAGGTAGATGGAATCGCGCAGTTGCGTGACCGTCGAACCGTTGAGCACCCGGTTGAGCGCCTGGGAGAGTTGTTCGGAGCTAAGCCCCGCCTGCCGGACGCGGTCCTGGTCGACGACGATGCGCAACGTCTTGTTCTTCTCGCCCCAGTCGAAGTTGACGGTCTGCACGAGGCCGGAAGCCCGCAGGATATCGGCCACCTGCTCGCCATATTTCCTGGCTTCGTCGGGAGTAGGCGCGCTCACCCGGTACTGCACGGGCCAGCCCACCGGGGGGCCCAGTTCCAGGCGCGAAATGCGCGCGGTCACGTCCGGAAAATTGTCGGCGAACAGCGCCTGCAGTTTGGCCTGCACACGATCGCGCGCCTGAAGGTCCTTGGCCACGACCACGGTCTCGGCCATGAAGTCGTTGTCGAGCTGCACATCCAGGGGCAGGTAGAACCGGATGGCGCCGCCGCCGACATAGGAGGAGAAGTGGTCGATATCGGCGTCGCCCGCAAGCGCCTTCTCCAGCCGTTTGGTTTGCGTCTCGGTAGCGGTGATGGAGGCATTCTTGGGCAGCGTCATCGTCACCAGCAGTTCAGGCCGGTTGGAGGCGGGGAAGAACTGCTGCTGGACGAAGCCCATGCCGTAGAGCGAGAGGCCAAAGGCAATGAGGGATGCGGCGATGGTGAGAAAACGGTGCCGCATGGTGAACGCCAGCAGGCGCCGGAACAGCCGCATGAGGGGCCCTGGCTCCGCCGCCCCATGCGCTTTCATGTGCTTAGGCAAGAGGGTCAGCCCGAGCACCGGCGCGAAGAGAACGGCCACGAACCATGACGCGATGAGCGCCACGCCTATGACTGCGAACAGCGAGAAGGTGTATTGTCCGGTATTGTTGTTCGCGAACCCGATCGGCAGGAAGCCGAGCAGCGTGATCAGTGTTCCCGTCAGCATCGGGAAGGCGGTGGACGTATAGGCAAAGGTCGCTGCCTTGATCTTCGGCATGCCTTCTTCGATCTTGGAGATCATCATCTCGATCGTGATCATCGCGTCGTCGACCAGAAGGCCGAGCGCGATGATCAGCGCACCGAGCGAAATGCGCTGCAGGCTGATTCCCGCCGCTTCCATGAATGCGAAGACGATGGCGAGGACGAGCGGAATGGACAGGGCGACAACCAGGCCGGCGCGCAGACCGAGGCTGAGGAAGCTCACCACGAGCACGATTGCGACCGCTTCGAGGAGAGCCTTGGTGAATTCGCCGATGGCCTCACGCACGACTTCGGGCTGGTCCGATACCAGATTGAGCTCGATGCCGACAGGAAAGCGCTGCTTCAGCCGCTCCGCCATCGCGTGCAGTCCCTTGCCGAAGTCGAGATTGTTGCCGCCGTCGCGCATGTTGATGCCGATCCCGATGGCCGGCTTGCCGTTGACGCGAAACATCTTACTGGGCGGATCGCTATAGCCGCGCTGCACCTCGGCGATGTCCGAGAGCTTGTAGAAGCGCCCGTTCACGGAAAAATTGAGCTTGGCTATGTCGCCCGGCGCCAACGCGGAGCCGGTCATGTCGACCAGCACGTTCTCGCTGGGCGTGTTGATGATTCCGGAAGGCACGACGGCATTCTGGTGGGCGATCGCCGTCAGCACGTCATCGAGGCTGAGCTTCAGGTTGGCGAGCTTCTGCGGCGAGAAATTCAGGTAGAGCTTTTCGTCCTGGTCGCCATAGATGTCGACCTTGCCTACGTCGGGAGCACGCAGGAACTCGGCCCGCGCGGTCTCGGCGAAATCACGTGCCTGACGCGGGCTGAAACCGTCATAGCTTATGCCGTAGATGGAGCCGAAGACGTCGCCGAACTCGTCATTGAAGAACGGCCCGACCACGCCTTGCGGCAGGGTCTGACTTATGTCGCTGACCTTCTTGCGGACCTGGTACCAGATACCGGCGAGGTCGCGCTTGCGAGTGGATTCCTTCAGGTAGACGAAAATCGTCGCCTGGCCCGGCTTGGTGTAGCTTTTGAGGTAGTCGAGGTTCGGAGTTTCCTCGAGCTTCTTCTCGATTCGGTCCGTCACCTGCTGCATCGTGTCGGCCGCGGTGGCCCCGGGCCAGTTTGCCTGGACAACCATGGTCTGCACCGTGAAATCCGGGTCTTCCTGACGGCCGAGACGCTCGTAGGAGGTGATTCCAGCCGCCACGCAGACGAGCATCAGGAAGACGACGATCGAGCGGTTGTGGACGGCCCATTCGGAAAGGTTGAAGCTGGCCATCACTCGACCTCCGCATTGGGCTTGACCGCTTCGCCGTCAGCGAGCGAGTTCACGCCGGCGACCACCACCTTGTCGCCCGCGACCAGTCCCTGGCTCACGGTGACGGAATTTGCATCGAACTGCAGCAGTTGGACCTTGCGACGCTCCACCTTGTCGTCTTTGCCAACCACCCAAACCTGCGGCTGGTTTCCCGACTGCAGCAGCGCGCTCGGGGGAAGCGTCGCAACCATGGGACCCCCGTCGCTTTCGACCCGGCCGACAACGATTGCTCCCAGCCGCATTTCCGGCGGCGGAGCAGGTATGGCAACCCTCACCTGATAGGTGCCGGTGGCGCTGTCAGCCTCGGGCGAAATCTCGCGGACCGTGCCGGTCACCGCGATATCAGGGTGGGCCTGAAGCGCAACGTTCACCGGCATGCCAAGGCTTGCCCTGACGACGTCCTCGCTCGCGACGGCAAAGACGGCTTCGCGCTCGTCATTGCGCGAAATCTCGATCACCATCTGTCCGGCGACCACCACCTGGCCAGGGTCTGCCCCGGTCGCGGTCACGATGCCGTCGTCGGGCGCCTTGAGCTCCGTATAGGCAAGCTGGTTCTGGGCGATGCGCAGATTGGCCTCGGTCGCCTGAACTTGCGCCTGCGCGCTCCGCAGTGACTTCAGCGCGTCATCATACTGCGAATGCGTGGCGAAGCCCTTGGCGAGGAGGGCCCGAAACCTGTCCTCCTGGGCGGCGGCCTGGGCGAGCGCGGCCTTGGCCGCGTCGAGGTCCGCCGCCGTGGCGGACACCTTGTTCTGGTAATCCACGGCGCTCAGTGCCGCGAGCTTCTGGCCCTTCTTGACCGTTGCGCCGGCGTCAACATCGCGTGAGACGAGCCTGCCGCCGACCTCGAAGCCGACCTGGCTGACATAGCGCGATTGGATGCGGCCGGCGCCTTGCGTTACCAGCATGAACTTGTGGGGCGTTACCACCACCACGCGCGCCATTCGCGGCGCTGCCGGCGCCTCGGCCTCCTTTTGTGAACAGCCGGCAAGACAAAGGCCGGCGATGCCGGCCAAAAGGGAAAGACGCCACGACAGGCGCATGGAAGCCTCCGCTCGAAAGATCGGGTTGCAGGGAACTGAAAAAGGCGAGCCACGAGCCGAACTGAGTGGCTGATTTCGATTTAGACTACTAAGTCAAATCGACTATGTAGTCAATATGAGTTACGCGCAATCGTGCCATGCAAAAAGGCCATGGCAAATGGAAGGCGACTTCGAAGGAGATGGGAAGCGAGACCAACCGAGAGGGCGCCGAGCCACCGACCGGCCGACGTCCGCGGCGCTTCACGGGGCCCATGTATCCTCGTCGGCTCGGTTTCGAAGTCTTGGCTACTGCATCGACCATCCGTGGCTGACCACCAGCGACTGGCCGGTCAGCGCGCTGGACGGGAAGGCCGCGAGAAACAACGCTGCTTCCGCCACGTCCTGAACAGTCGTGAACTCGCCGTCGACGGTTTCCTTCAGCATGACGTTTTTGACGACTTCCGCTTCAGATATCCCGAACGCGCGGGCCTGTTCCGGAATCTGCTTTTCCACCAGCGGCGTGCGAACGAAACCGGGGCAGATCACATTGGCACGAACTCCATGGGCGGCACCCTCTTTCGCTACGACCTTAGCCAGGCCGATCAGGCCATGCTTGGCTGTCATAAGCCGCTTTGAGCGGCGATGCTTCCTTGGAATGTACCGAGCCCATGTAGATGATGCTGCCGCTGTTCTGCTTGTACATCTGCCGCAAGGCGGCGCGGGTGGTCAGGAAGGCGCCATCGAGGTGGATGGAAAGGAGTTTCTTCCATTTTGCGAATTCGAATTCGACGAGTGGGCCGACGATCTGGACACCGGCATTGCTGACCAGGACGTCCAACCGGCCGAAGGCTTGGATCGCTTGACCCATGCCGATTTCGACTTGCTCCTCATCGCCGACGTCCATCGCGACTCCGAGCGCACGTTTGCCCTCGGGATCGATCTCGTCCGCGGTCCTTTGAGCCGCCTGCCGATCGAGATCCGCGATGACCACCTTTGCCCCCTCACTGGCAAAGGTGAGTGAAATTTCCCTGCCGATGCCGCTCGCGGCTCCAGTGATCATCACGACCTTGTCCATAAGACGGCCGTCGGGATTCGCAGCCTGCTTGACCGACAACGTTTCATTCAGCGAACGCATGGGTTTATCCTTTGCTAAACATTGGCTTCGTGTCAGCAAGATAGTCATGGACAACCGTCCCGAGCGGCAGGGTCAGATCGGCAACGATGTGCATCGCCGATATCACTTCCAGAACCGGCAGCTCCGCCACGGGGGCCAGCGCGTGCGACCAAAGATCGAGCGATGCCGGGCCGTGCCAGGCTTCCTTGAGATCGATGTCTTCCAAACGATATTCGACCAGTTCACAGATACGCGGCCTGCCGTCGACATGGGGGATGATCTTAAGCAGGAAATTGGGTCCGCTGAGTGAGGTCCTCACGGATGCGAGTTCGGCAGCCCGATGCTTGTAGCCCATCGTTGCGGTGGCGACACGGACCGGGCCGTAGTCGAGCGTGCCCACAAGAGTATCGGTCTCCACGCGGAGCGTGGGACTGGCCAGCTTCTTCGGGAAACCCCACAGTTCGCGGCCACCTGCGATCGGCGGGTGATCGTCAAGAAACATGCAATGGGTGTAGCTGCCATGGCGGCCGCGAAAGGAGACAGGAATGACCTGTCCACTTTCCGTGTAGTCGCCAAAGCCCGAAGAGTCGGGCATGCGTATGAACTCGAACTTCACCAACGGGTCGGGCACATCAAGCGGTTCCGGCACAAGCTCGCGCAACTTCCTCGGATCCGTCCGATAGGTGATGATCAGATACTCGCGATTGCGGAAACGATATGGGCCGACTGGATAGGCGGGGTTGGTCAGAGGCATGGCAAAGGCCGTTTCCCTGACAGTGTCTTGGTTCATGGCTGGTGTTCCTTGGGTGGAGCGGTCTGCCGGGTTTCAGGAGAAGCCCGTTTGAGCTTGGAGGATTGGAGCACGATCTCGATCGCGCGGCCGCGTCGCGGCCGCTACTCCTGCCCGTAGTCGGCGAGATCGTACGTGCTGACTCCCTCCAGATTGTCCGGTCTGCTCAGTGCCTCTGGCTGACGCAGCGTGCGCACCGCGTCGCTGTAACCGGCTTGCCAATGGTCCTCCATCGACAGCCTGGAAAATTCGTAATCCTTCGAGTGCGTCTCGTACTGTCTGGACCGATAGATCAGGTGAACCAATTTGTAGACCTTGTGGTCGGCAAGAGAGCTCAGCATGGTGGCTTCATCGCTGCCGAGCAGGTCGGCGGGAAGCTTTGCAAGTAAGCCCGCAAGCGCGTGCCGGGACCGCTGGTGCTGCTTGAACTGCTCGGTGTTGGCGCGCGTGCGGCTGGAATACTGGATTTCCTTCTGCCTGGTCGCCACGTCGGCAAGATTGCGAGGAAAATCACCCTGGGCGCTCCATAGGTCCACCTGGAAGGCGAGCGTGTCCTGCCGAGGCCCGTTCTCGGCCACCCATTGCAACGGAGTGTTCGAGATGAGGCCGCCGTCCCAGTAGAATTCCCCCTCGATCTCAATGGCAGGGAAGCCTGGCGGGAGCGAGCCGCTGGCCATCACGTGCTCTGGACGGATCGTATGGGTTTGATTGTCGAAGTAGACGAAATTACCCGTGCACACGTTGACCGCGCCTGCGCTGAAACGCATGCCGCCTGCGTTGATCCGGTCGAAGTCGACGAGCCGCTCAAGCGTGCTCTTCAGGTGGGTGGTTTCGTAAAAACTTGTGCCCTCGATTGCTCCACCCGGGCGGAGCCACGGAGCGGGTTGCCGGAGGCTGAAAAAGCCCGGCGCGCCAGCAATTGCCGCGCAGGCCGCGCTGAACTGATTGAAGATCGCGCGGGACAGGTCGCCTTTGGGAGCCAGCGCGTCCGCGGTGCTAGCCCAGTCGAGCAGAGGGTTCGTCGTAATCTCGCGCCAGAACTCACGCAGCTTTGAGACCCGTTCGGAAGGCGCGTTACCGGCAATGATTGCCGCGTTGATGGAACCGATGGACACGCCGGCAACCCAGCCCGGATGAATGTCGGCTTCCGCAAGAGCTTCATAGACTCCCGCTTGGTAGGCCCCGAGCGCGCCTCCACCTTGCAGCACCAGGGCAATGCATTCGAACGGCAGCGGCCTTGATTTGAAGTGCTGGGACTGAACATTCATTGATGCCATTCCTTATTGTCAGATACGCTTGTGTTGCGAACACCGGAGCTCGAGCTGCTGCCCGGCTCGCTAGGCAAGTTTCATATTGTACAAATGCGTCAAATCGACTATTTGGTCAATATGACATTTGCGTAATGGTGCAATGCAAAAAAGGCAGGACGGATGGCAAAGGTTGATTTGGCGCGCAGGGCTGAGATCGGACGGGAGAAGCGGGAAAGAACGCGTACGCTGATCTTGGATGCCGGGATGATGCTGATGGGAGAACGCCCTCGCGAGGCCGTCACGATCGATGCCGTGGTCGAGGCCGCCGGGGTCGCGAAGGGGACCTTTTACTACCACTTCCAGAGCATCGACGAGCTGGCCGCGGCTGTTGGGGAGAAACTCGGCGAGAGCTTCGACGCGGTGCTGACGGATGCACGCCTCGCACTGGAGGATCCTGTCAAACGCCTGTCTTTTGCCTTCGCGAAGTTCCTGGAAAAGGCGATCTCGGACCCCAACTGGGCACGGCTGGTCGTGCAGAGTTCTCAGTCGCGCGCCGAGTATGCGCGAGGTATTCGGGCGAATCTGAAGGCGGACATTAGTCAGGCAATAGCCCAGGATCGCGTGAGCATACGCGACGCGGAGCTCGCGGTGGACATCGTCACGGGTATATGGCTGCAGGTGACGCGAGGCATCCTCGATCGTGGCCCCAGGCCCGAACTGACACAACGGACTATCGAGGCGGCACTAAGGGCGCTCGGCGCATCGCGGTCGGACCAGCAGAACGCCTGGAACCAATGGGCATGACCGCACGGTCGGCACCACACTGGAAAGGCGACTTTCCAGCCAATCTCCCGAAAGCGGACGTTCCGCTTTTTTGACCCAGTGAAGACATTCGCCGCGTCATTGGCAGGCGTGCGGCACCGGCCTTGAATTCTCTGCGTGGCTGCCAAGTTGATCACCTCCATTAACCATTTGTTAACCATTCGGCCGGCACCCTTTAACCATTGAGTAAGGATTCGCCAGCCGTGACCTTTGCCGCCCCCCTTGAGGCCAAATCCATTCGTTTCCGCGCCCGCTCTTTCGTCGCGTTCACGCTGACGCCGGAGGCGCCGATTTCTGATTGGCTGGAGGGGCTGGATCACTGGATCGGCAATTCGCCGGGCTATTTTTCCGGGCGGCCGGTGGTGCTCGATCTCAATGTGCTGAAGCCCGCCGTCGAGGACATCGCGCTGCTGGTCGCCGCGCTCTGGGCGCGCGGCATCCGTGTCTATGCCATCGAGATGGAGGGCGCTTCGCTCGGGCCTGATCTGCCGCCGCTGCTGGCCGGTGCCAAGGAGGCGACTGCCGAGGGGCTGCTTGGCCGGGCCGCGCGCAAGGCACGGGCGGAAGAGCTGGAGGCCGCCGCCGCCGAGGCGCCGGCCCGGGCGGAACCGTCAGGGCAAGAGGCAGCGCACGCGCAGGCCTTGCAGGCCGAGATGGCGGATCCCGCGCTGGCAAGGCTCGAAGCAGTCCGGATCGAACCGGCCCGCACGGAAGCAGCCAAGACGGAAGCAGCCAGGACGGAGGCGGTCAGGACGGATGCGGCCGGGACCGAGGCTGCAAGGGCGGGGCAGGGTGCTGTCCAGATGCCCCTCGAGCCCGCCGCCGGCACGCTGATGATCAAGGTGCCGATCCGTTCCGGACAGTCGGTCTTCCATCCGCATGGCGACGTCATCGTGCTGGGCTCGGTGGCGTCGGGTTCCGAGATCGTCGCCGGCGGCTCGATCCATGTCTACGGCACGCTGCGCGGCCGCGCCATCGCGGGCTCGGAAGGCAATATTTCGGCGCGCATCTTCTGCCGCAAGAACGAGGCGGAGCTGCTCGCGGTCGACGGCTGGTACACCACGGCCGAGGAGATGGAAGGGGTGTCGCGCGGCAAGGCGGTGCAGGCCTTCCTCGAAAACGATGCGCTGTGCGTGATGCCGCTCGGCTGAAGCCGGTTCTCGGGGCGCAAGCTTCGGGCCGGCTTCGCGTGCGAGTGTCGGCGGTTCTGATCAGGCGCCGTGCTGGCCACGGCGAAACGAAAACATAAAAACGCCAACGGAGGCTGGATTTATATGGGCAAGGTAGTGGTGGTCACTTCGGGCAAGGGGGGCGTCGGCAAGACGACCTCGACGGCCGCGCTCGGCGCTGCCGTGGCCAAGACCGGCAAGAAGGTGGCGCTGGTCGATTTCGACGTCGGCCTCAGGAACCTCGACCTCATCATGGGCGCCGAGCGGCGCGTGGTGTTCGACCTCGTCAACGTCATCCAGGGCACCGCCAAGCTGTCGCAGGCGCTGATCCGCGACAAGCGGCTGGAGACGTTGTACCTGCTGCCGGCCTCGCAGACGCGCGACAAGGACGCGCTGACCGAGGAGGGCGTGGCTGAAGTCATCGGCCGGCTGCGCCAGGTGTTCGACTATGTGTTCTGCGACAGCCCGGCCGGCATCGAGCGCGGCGCCCAGCTCGCCATGCGCTTCGCCGACGAGGCGGTCATCGTCACCAATCCGGAGGTGAGCTCGGTGCGCGATTCCGACCGCATCATCGGCCTGCTCGACGCCCGCACCATGCGCGCCGAACAGGGCGAGCACATCGCCAAGCACGTGCTGGTCACCCGCTATGACGCGGCGCGCGCGGCGCGCGGCGAGATGCTGTCCATCGACGACGTGCTCGAAATCCTCTCGGTGCCGCTGCTCGGTATCATTCCCGAAAGCCAGGATGTGCTGAGGGCCTCCAACCTCGGCGCGCCGGTGACGCTCTCCGAACCCACCAACGCCGCCGCCAAGGCCTATCTCGAAGCGGCACGGCGCCTGGAAGGCGAAGACCTGCCGGTGATCGTTCCCTTCGAGCGCAAGGGCTTCCTCGACCGGCTTCTCGGAAGGAGGGCCGCATGAGCATCCTCGACCTCTTCAAGCGGCGCACCAGCGCGCCGGTGGCGCGCGAGCGGCTGCAGGTGCTGCTCGCCTATGAGCGCCGCAGCCGTGGCCAGCCCGATCTCGTATCCGTTCTGCGCGAAGAGATCCTGGCTGTCATCGCCAAGCATGTGCAGATCGACCAGGACTACATCCAGGTCTCGATGGACCGCGGCGAGACCATGTCGACGCTGGAAATCGACATCCAGATCCCCAACAAAAGCGCCGTGCCGCTGGCGATGGCGGGTTAGCTCAACTGATCTCCCCCCTCGAGGGGGAGATGTCGACGAAGGCGACAGAGGGGGTCGTCTCGCACGGATCGCCGGCATGATTTGGTCCAACAAAGGGTGTCGCGCTTCACGCGAGGCGACCCCCTCTGGCCTGCCGGCCATCTCCCCCTCGAGGGGGAGATTGCGCACCCTCACGCCGCGGCGAACATCACCGTCTGTGCCAGTCCGCCGCCCGTGCGGTTCTCCAGCGTGACCGTGCCGCCGTAGCGCTCGATGATTTCCTTGGCGATGGCGAGGCCCAGGCCGGCCCCCGGGATGGATTGCTGGCGGCCGGGGTCGACGCGGAAGAAGGGCTCGAAGGCCTTGTTGATGAGGTCGGACGGAATGCCCGGGCCGTTGTCGAAAATGGTCAGGACCGCGCGCCTGTCGGTGACGGCAAGAGTGATGGTGCAGGCCTTGCCATGGGTGGCGGCGTTGACGATCAGGTTGCGCAGCGCGCGGCGCAGGCCGAGCGCGCCGGCGCGGATCGAGACCTTGTCCAGATGCCCGATCGAGACGGCATGGCCGAGCGAGGCCATTTCGGCTGATATGTCGCGCACCATCTTCTCCAGGTCGATCGGCTCGACGGCATCCTGGTTCACCTCCTCGCGCACGAGGCGAATGGCGCTGTCGGCGATGCGGTCGAGTTCGTCGAGGTCGTGGAGCCATTTGTCGCGCTCCTCGTCGAGGAATTCGGCGCGCAGCCGCATGCGCGTCATCGGCGTGCGCAAATCGTGGCCGGCGGCGGCCACCAGCCGCATGCGGCTTTCCATTGATGTCTTCAGCCGCGACGAGAGCTGGTTCAGCGCATGCGCCGTCGCCTTGACCTCGGCCGAACCGACTTCCGGCACCGCGGCCAGCATGCCGTCGCTGCCGATCTTGGAGACGGCGGCCTCCAGCATTTCCAGCGGCCGGATCAGCACGGCGGTGAAATAGACCGAGACGGCGGTGGCACCGGCCACGATCAGCGAGATCCAGCCGGCCAGCACCAGCCATTCGCGTCCGGGCGGCTTGAGGTGCGGCACCTCCATGATCGCCCACCGGCTGTCGGGCAGTTGCACCGATGCGACATGGCCGGGTTCGTCCGGCTTCGCGCTGATGATGGCCAGCAGGTCGAGGCCGCGGCGGTGCAGGATGGTGTTGAGCATCGCCGTTTCCGCACGATCGACCTTGCCGCCGGCCGGACGCTCGGCGAACTGAACCCTCAGCACGTCCGGAATGGGCCCCGGCAGCAGCCGCGCCACGAGTTCCATCTGCTGGGCGACCCACGGCACGGTCAGCTCTGGCGGCGGTCCGCCGCCGCGCACGCTGATGACGGCGGCGGTCGCCAGGCCGACGACGCCGACTATCGAAAGGACCAGCAGCAGGATGAGGCGGCGGCGCAGCGAATTCACGCCTGCGCCTCCACCGCCTCGACGCGCGCGGTGAGCTGGTAGCCGCCATTGCGCACGGTCTTGAACAGCGGCCCGTCGCCGATATCGGCGAATTTGCGGCGCAGCCGGCTCATCAGCACGTCGACCGAGCGCTCCAGCGGATCACGCTCACGGCCCTGGGTGAGATCAAGCAGCTGGTCGCGCGACAGCAAGCGGCCGGGGCGGTCGAGGAACACCTGCAAGAGGTCGAATTCGGCTCCGGTGAGGTTGATGCTCATGCCTTGCGCGTCGGTCACCTTGCGGGTGTCGGGCTCCAGCCGGTAGCTGGCGAAGCGGTAGATGCGGGGGCGAGGGGTCGGCGCCTCTTCCGGCACGGCACGCCGCAGCACGGCGCGGATGCGGGCGGTGAGTTCGCGCGGGTTGAAGGGCTTGCCGAGATAGTCGTCGGCGCCGAGTTCCAGGCCGATGATGCGGTCGACATCTTCCTTCAGCGCCGTCAGCAGGATCACCGGGATCCGCGGCTTGCGGTCGCGCAAGGCGCGGCAGATGTCGAGCCCCGAACCGTCCGGCAGCATGACGTCGAGCACGACGAGGTCGAACTGGCCGGAGGCCAGCTTCTGCTCGCATTCGCGCCGGTCCGCCGCCACGGAGACGCGAAAACCCTGGCCATCGAGGTAGCGGCCGAGAAGCGTCCTGATCTCGCGGTCGTCGTCAACGACGAGGATATGGGGATGTGACTGCATGATCGTGCCCTTGCTTGACCCGTGATTATAGGAAGAGCGCGCGCCAGCGGCATGGAAAATTGCAACGCAATGTTGCCAGCGGGCCGCCGGAAACATTCGGAAACAAATTGCCCCTTTGCGGAAACCTTCGGCAACAAGCCGACGCGAAGCGGACAAACACGCTTCCTATCCTCATGGCCATCCGATGCATGAGAGAAAGGAACACCGTCATGCGAAGCAGACTTCTTGCGCTCGGCCTGTTTTCCGTCGCCGCCGTCCATCCAGCTCTGGCCGCGCAGTCCGATCCCGGCGCGCCCGGTGGGCCACCAGCCATGGCCATGCAGGATGGGCCTGACCATGGGCCGATGGCCTCGTGCGGCCAGAACGGGCCTGGCCCTCAGGGCTTTGGCCCGCATGGGCCGATGCGGCACGGTCCACGGGCCTGGGGCCCGCAGGGTTGGGGTGGGCAGGGCTTTGGCCCGGAAGGCTTTGGCCCGCACCGCATGGGGCCGCCGCCTGAATTCATGCTGGCGGCAAGGCTGGCGGTGCTGGAGACGCGCCTCGGCATCCGCAGCGAACAGCTCGACGCGTGGCGCGACTATACCAGCGCGCTGCAGGCGGTGCTTGCGCGGCCCGATCATGGTCTTGGCGGCTCCGAAGGCCCCGGTGCGGGTCCCGGCGGCAAGGCCGATCCCTTCGCCTTCCAGGAGAGGTTGGCTGACGACGTCACGGTGCGCGCGGCCTCGGCCGCCAAGCTGAAGGATGCGATCACCGCGCTGCGCGCCAAGCTCACGCCCGAACAGCTCGAAATCCTCGCTTCGGCGGAACGCCCGCATGGACCACCCCCCGGTCCCCTGGGCGGCCCGCCGGATGACGCAGCCGGCCAAGGGGGCCTGCCCAATGATGGCCCGCCGCCGCCCCAGCCCGGGAACGGCGGATAATCCTGACCGGCCGCGCCGGCCGGCCCGATGTCCAACCCGTTCTCGGGCCGGCCGGTTCTCCTGGAATGGCGGCTCCGTGCCGCCATCCCACCGTTCGATCCCCATGAAAGCACGGCAATGTGGGAAGCCCTGATGATGCTGCGGCTGATCGCGTCGGTCAGCCCGAAATTCTCGCTCGGCAAGGCCGGGCGAGGCATGGCGCTGGCTGGGCGGGGCAAGACGCTGCCCGCGCGCATCATGCCGCAGGCCCTGCCGGTCGAGACGCTGAAGGGCGCGATCCGCCTGGACTTCGCCGCCTGGCGCCTGTCGCTGCCGGTCTCGCGGCCCAACGGCCACGGAGCTCATGACCGCAAGATCGCTTAAGGCATCGGCAAAGGCGCTTGGCATGTCTTCGATCATCGGCATAATGGCGCGGATGGGCATCGCGGCCACCAACTCGAACGTGTCGGGTTTATTTGGCCGAGAAGAAGGAGCGCGGCATGAGCCGCTTCGAAGTCTTGTTCGACGCGGGCCGTGTATCGGCGCGGCTTTCGCCATGACATCGATCGCCATTACCGGCGCACTCGTCGATCCTTTCAATTCCACCTTCGCGGACAGCCAGACGGCGACCAAAACTCCAGGGAGAGATCCAGGCCATGCCGATCCAGTCTAGTCATCCACGCCGCGTCGCCCCCTGGACGGCGGCGCTCACCGCTGCCCTTCTGCTGGCGGCCTGTTCGCAGGAGCAGGGCAAACCGCCCGCCGGCATGGGCGGCGTCGGCAAGCCGGAGGTCGGCGTCGTCACGCTGCATCCGCAATCGGTCGCGATCACGGCCGAATTGCCGGGACGCACGGCGGCTTCGCTGATCGCCGAGGTGCGCCCGCAGGTCGACGGCATCATCCAGCAGCGCCTGTTCAAGGAAGGCGCCGAGGTGGTGGTGGGACAGCCGCTCTATCTCATCGACCCGGCCAGTTACCAGGCCGCCTATGACAGCGCCGTCGCGGCCCAACAGAAGGCGGAAGCGGCGGTGCCGACCGCGCAGGCCAAGTTCGACCGCTACGCCGGGCTCTTGAAGCAGAACGTTGTTTCCAAACAGGATTACGACGATGCCGCCGCCACGCTGGCGCAGGCCCAGGCGGATGTGGCCTCGGCCAAGGCCAGCGTGGAGACCGCGCGCATCAGCCTCGATCGCACCTCGATCACGGCGCCGATCGCCGGCCGCATCGACAAGTCCACGCTGACGCCGGGCGCGCTGGTCACCACCAACCAGGCTACCGTGCTCACCACCATCCGTTCGCTCGACCCGATCAATGTCGACGTCACGCAGTCGAGCACCAATCTGCTCAATCTGCGCCAGGCGATCTCGGAAGGGCGGCTGAAATTCAGCGGTCCCAATGTCAGCGTCAAGCTGAAGCTCGAGAACGGCACCATCTATGCGCAGACCGGCAAGCTGGAATTCGCCGGCGCCAATGTCGACCAGACCACGGGTACCTTCGCGCTCAGGGCCGAGTTCCCCAATCCCGACCGCCTGCTTCTGCCGGGCATGTATGTGCGGGCACTGGTCGAGGAGGGCGTCGCCCAGAACAGTTTCCTGGTGCCGCAGCGCGCCGTCACCCGCAACACCAAGGGCGAGGCGACCGCCATGGTCATCAACGCGCAGGGCAAGGTCGAGACGCGTGTGCTCGCGGTGCGCAACAGCGTCGGCAACAACTGGCTGGTGGATTCGGGCGTCGGCGACAACGACCGTGTCATTGTCGAGGGCCTGCAACTGGTGCGGCCCGGCGGCGATGCGACAGGTGTCGAAGTGACGATCGACGAGGCGACGGGCGAGGTCAAGGATCGCGGGCAGACATCGGCCGCATCCGCCCCATCCAAGGTGGCCAGCGCCGGCCAGCAACCGGCGCCCGCCGCCTCGACCGGGAACTGAGCGATGTCCACATTCTTCATCAACCGGCCGATCTTCGCCTGGGTGATCGCCATCGTGATCATGCTGGGCGGACTGCTCGCGCTCACCACGCTGCCGATCTCGCAATATCCGCAGATCGCACCGACCACGGTCAACATCAGCGCCACCTATCCGGGCGCGGACGCCCAGACGGTGGAAAATTCGGTGACCAAGGTCATCGAGCAAGGCATGACCGGCATCGACAATCTCGATTACATGACGGCAACGTCGACCTCTACCGGTTCGGCCTCGATCACGCTGACCTTCACCAGTGCGGCCAATCCCGACACCGCCCAGGTGCAGACGCAGAACAAGCTGCAACTCGTCCAGTCGCAGCTGCCGCAAGTGGTGCAGAGCAACGGCATCACCGTCTCCAAATCCTCGACCGGCTTCCTGATGGTCATCGGTTTCGTCTCCAGCGACGGCAAGATGAACTCGACCGATCTGGCCGACTATATCGACGCCACCATCAACGACACGTTGAAGCGCGTCGAAGGCGTCGGCTCGACGCAGCTTTTCGGCTCCGGCTATGCCATGCGCATCTGGCTCGACCCCGACCGGCTCGCCAAATATGCCTTGATGCCGAACGACGTGGCGGCCGCCATCCAGGCGCAGAACACGCAGGTCTCGGCCGGCCAGCTCGGCGGCCTGCCGGCGCGCAAGGGCCAGGAACTCAACGCCACGGTGACCGCCAAGAGCCGGTTGCAGACCGCGGAGCAGTTCCGCAACATCATCCTGAAGAGCCAGACGGACGGTTCGCTGGTCCGCCTCAACGATGTCGCCACGGTCGAGCTCGGCGCCAAGAGCTATACGACGCAAGCCCACTATAACGGCAAGCCGGCGGCCGGTGTCGCCATCAACCTGGCGACCGGAGCCAACGCCATCAACACCGCGGAGGCGGTGCGCTCGACGATCAATCGTCTGAGCTCGACCTTCCCGCAAGGAGTCGAGGTCGTCTATCCCTACGACACCTCGCCCTTCGTGCGGTTGTCGATCGAGGAGGTGGTCAAGACGCTGGCCGAGGCGATCGTGCTGGTGTTCCTGGTGATGTTCATCTTCCTGCAGAATTTGCGCGCCACCATCATCCCGACCATCGCCGTGCCGGTGGTGCTGCTCGGCACGTTCGGCGTGCTGTCGCTGTTCGGCTATTCGGTCAACACGCTGACCATGTTCGCCATGGTGCTGGCCATCGGCCTGCTGGTCGACGACGCCATCGTGGTGGTCGAGAATGTCGAGCGCGTGATGCAGGAGGAGGATTTGTCGCCGAAGGAGGCGACGGAAAAATCGATGAACGAGATCACCGGCGCGCTGGTCGGCATCGCCACCGTGCTCTCGGCCGTGTTCGTGCCGATGGCTTTTTTCGGCGGTTCCACCGGCATCATCTACCGGCAGTTCTCGGTGACCATCGTCTCCGCCATGGTTCTGTCCGTGCTGGTGGCGCTGGTGCTGACACCGGCCCTTTGCGCCACGATCCTGCGGCGGCCGAAGAACCATGCGACGCAGACCGGTCCATTCGGCTGGTTCAACCGCATGTTCGATCGCGGCACGACAGCCTATCGCGATGGCTCGCATGGCATCATCAACCGGTCGTGGCGCTTCCTCGCCGTGTTCCTGGCCATCGTCATCGGCGTCGGCTGGTTGTTTGCCCGGCTGCCGAGTTCGTTCCTGCCGGAAGAAGACCAGGGCATCCTGATCACCAGCGTGCAGCTGCCGGTCGGCGCCACCCAGGACCGCACCGAGCGCGTGCTGGCACAGGTGACCGACCACTATCTGAAGGACGAAAAGGACGCGGTCGCGGGTGTCTTCACCGCATCGGGCTTCGGCTTCGGCGGCGCCGGGCAGAATGTCGGCATCGCCTTTGTGCCGCTGAAGGCTTTCGACCAGCGCAAATCGCCGGCCATGGCCGCGCAGGCGATCGCCGGCCGCGCCATGGGCGCGTTCAGGAAGATCAGGGATGCGCAGGTCTTCGCGCTTGCACCTCCGGCCATCCAGGGCTTCGGCAACACCAACGGCTTCGACTTCTACCTGCAGGATGTCAATGGCGCCGGTCACGACGCACTGATCCAGACGCGCAACCAGCTTCTGGGTCTTGCGGCGCAGAGCAAGCTGCTCGCCAACACCAGGCCCAACGGCCAGGAGGACCAGCCGCAATTCTCGGTCGACATCGACCAGGAAAAGGCAAGCGCGCTGGGCGTCAGCCTCGCCGACATCAACAACACGCTCTCGACCGCCTGGGGCAGCAACTACGTCAACGATTTCATCGATCGTGGACGGGTGAAGCCGGTCTATTTGCAGTCGGACGCCAACTTCCGCATGCAGCCGGAAGACCTGGACAAATGGCAGGTGCGCAATCCGAGCGGCGCCATGGTGCCGTTCTCGGCCTTCGCCTCCAGCCACTGGACCTTCGGCTCGCCCCGGCTCGAACGCTACAATGGATCCGCCGCGGTCGAAATCCAGGGCGCGGCGGCGGCTGGGGTAAGTTCGGGTGCGGCGATGGACGAGATCGACAGGCTGGTCGCCCAGCTGCCTCCCGGCTATTCGCATGAATGGACCGGGCTGTCGCATCAGGAACGGCTTTCGGGCAACCAGGCGACGTCGCTCTACGCGATTTCGGCGCTGGTCGTGTTCCTGTGCCTTGCGGCACTTTATGAAAGCTGGTCGATCCCGTTCGCGGTCATGCTGTCGGTGCCGATCGGCATCTTCGGCGCGCTGCTGGCGGCAAGCCTGTTCGGCCAGACCAACGACGTCTATTTCAAGGTCGGCCTGCTGACCACGATCGGCTTGGCCGCCAAGAACGCCATCCTGATCGTCGAATTCGCCATCGAGCGGCAGGCGGCGGGCATGGGGCTCGTCGAGGCGACGCTGGAGGCGGCGCGACAACGGTTGCGGCCGATCCTGATGACGTCGCTGGCCTTCATCCTCGGCGTTACGCCGCTCGCGATCGCCAGCGGCGCTGGCTCCGGCGCGCAGAACTCGGTCGGCATCGGCGTCATGGGCGGCATGATCGCGGCGACCGTGATCGGCGTGTTCCTGGTGCCGCTGCTGTTCGTGACGGTGCGACGCATCTTAAAGGGCAGGGCGGCCAAACAAGATCCGGGGCAGGATACCGACGAAACGCCGGTGACGGCCACCCAGCAATAGGGAAACGTCCCATGACAGGTTTGGAACGTGGTCCGGTGGCCGCGGGGCGGCTCATTGCGCCTGTGATATCGGAACGGCGCTGTCGACGGCAACAAGCCCGAGATCATCGACATCAAGACCGGGCCAAAGCTGGCCGGCCAACTCGTCACGAAGTGACTAAAATGTGTAAGCCGAAGCATCAGATGTTCGTTTATAGTATCGTCGAGGCCATGAAATGTCGCGCATTTACGATCTTGCATCCGATGTGATCCGGCGTGTCTATGAAAAACGGATAGACGCGCCGGCTATCCTTGATGCCGCCACCGAATTTCCGAACGCGGCGAAATTCACCAGCGCCTGGCGTGACATTCGAGACGAGGCGCTTGGCGTGCGGCTGGGTCAGGCGCCGCGCTTCCACGACATCATGCCGGAGCAGGCCGAAATCTCGGCCAATGACGGTCTCGACTGGCGCATGTTCGTGCTCAAGGCCTATGATATCGCGGTGCCGGAGAACCTCGCGCGGATGCCGGTTCTTGCGCGGCTGCTGACCGAATGCCCGGAAGTCAAATCGGCGGCGGTTTCCTTCCTGGCACCGCGCAAGCACATCCCCAGCCATCGCGGGCCCTTTCGGGGCATCATGCGATTTCACCTTGGCCTGGCCATTCCGCGGCAGGCGGATGGCCGCCCGGCAACCGTCATGATGATCAATCATCAGGAGAGGCGGATAACGGACGGCGAAGGCATGCTGTGGGACGACACATACCCGCACGAGGTGATGAACAACGCCGACGAGGCCCGGGTCGCCCTGTTGCTCGACGTCTGGCGCCCAAGCATGCCGCTGGACATGGAGATCCTGTCCCGGCTGATCCTGCTTAGCGTGCAAGCCGGGATGCGCCGCCGGGGCGTGTCATTTGCCGGCTGAGGCGGCGGCAGGCCGTTCGCCTCGCGCACCGGTCCTGACCCCATCAAGCCGTCTCCACTGCCTCACGACAGGCGGGCCGGTTCGGCCTATCCCGAGGCCGCCAGGGGGCTGACGCCCCGCGGCATGGAGGATAACATCAAGTGACATTGACCCCGGTTGCCCGTCGCGAAGCGGCGCCTTTGCCCGTCGCGGCGCTGATGGGCGCCATGGTATCGATCCAGATCGGCGCCACCTTCGCCAAGACCCTGTTTCCCGTCATCGGCGCGCAGGGCACGACGACGCTGAGGCTGGTCATCGGCGCGCTGATGCTGATCGCGGTGCTGCGGCCTTGGCAGGTGCGGCCGTCGCGCGCCACCTTGCCGTGGCTCATCGCCTATGGCGTGACGCTTTGCGCGCTCAACCTCCTGTTCTATGCGGCGCTCGCCAGGATTCCGCTCGGCGTCGCGGTGGCGCTGGAGTTTTCCGGGCCGCTTCTGGTGGCGGCGCTGACCTCGCGGCGCGCCAGTGACTTCGCCTGGATCGCGCTGGCCGTGGCCGGGATCATCCTGCTTTCGCCCTTTGTCCACTCGCTGCAGCCGCTTGATCCGACCGGGGTGATGCTGGCCCTGGCGGCCGGCGGCTTCTGGGCGCTCTACATCGTGCTCGCCCAGAAGGCGGGCGCGGAACTCGGCAGCCGCACCACCGCCTACGGCATGGCGATCGCTGCCGTGCTGGTGCTGCCTTTCGGCGTGGCGGAGGCCGGAACGGGGCTGCTCGCGCCGTCGATCCTGGTCAGTGCGCTGCTGGTCGGCCTGTTCTCCAGCGCGCTGCCGTTCTGGCTGGAAATGGTGGCGCTGACCCGGATGCCGGCCCGCATCTACGGCACGCTGACCTGCCTGGAGCCGGGGCTCGGCGCACTCGCCGGCTTCCTGTTCCTGCACGAGAGGCTGGCCATGCCGCAACTTGCCGGCATCGCCGCCGTCATCGTCGCGGCCGCGGGCACCGCACTGACATCGAAGCCGCCGGTGCCGTCGCCGGAGTAGGCGACCGACAGACGTACCGGCTCATGCTGCAAAGCCGGTTCCACCACCCTTGAGCCGGATGATTTCAGGTCGAATCGACCTAAAATCTGAATCCGCTCTAATTCTTGTCTTTACGCAATCTCGGACGGAAAACCGCTACGCACTTTTCCTGGATTGCTCTGGTTCAGAACCGCAGGCCCAGATTGATCTTCGCGCCCTGGTCGACCGTGCCGCCGCCGAATTGCCCGGTATAGGACAGGCCGAGCGTGGCATTGGCCGACATGCCGAGGTCGAGGCCGGCCTCGACGACCGCCGCGTCCCTGGCGACAGGCACGCCGGCGATGGTGAAGGCGTCTCCGCCCGCGAAGGCGAAGCTGGAAGTCGGCGCGACATCGCCGAAGGCGTGGCGCCAGCCGAGCATGCCGCGCGCGGTGGCGTCGATGCCGCCAAGCATGAAGCCCGTCGAGCCCCGCAGGCCGAGCGTGGTGAAGGTGGTGTTGGTGCTTGTGCCGGTGCTGGTCAAAGCCGACGCGTCGCCCGTTTCGGTGAAGCCGTCGGTATGCAGGCTGACATAGGCCAGGTTGGCGAAGGGTTCGACCTTGAAGCGCCCGGCATCGGCCTTGTAGGCGAGTTCGCCGAACGCTTGCGCCGTGCCGGCGTCGTAATCGGCCGAGAGCTGATCGGCAAAACCGGTGAAGGCGACGGAGCGCTTTGTCGAGAGGCTGCTCCAGCTGTAGGCCGCGCCGCCGCGGAAGGCGATGGCACCCCAATTGGTGCCGCCATAGAGGCCAAGATGATAGCTGTCGCTCTTGCCGGAGGCGTTTCGGGCGTCCGCATCGAAAGAGGAATGGCTGTAGCCGCCGATGAGGCCGACGCGCCAGCCGCCGACCAAGGTGTCGGCGCCGGCCAGCAGGCCGCCGGTCGAGCGGTCGAAGGCGGCGGCGTTACCATCGCTGTCCTTGTTGCCCCAAGAACCAAGGCCCTGGCCCCAGACGGCGAAGCGATCGGTGTCGGCGGCGACCATCTCCGGTCCACCCTCGCCATAAGCCATGACCGGCAGTGCCGCCGCACCAACATCGCCGAAGGCCGCGGCGATGCGATTGCTGGCGGCGTCGCGGATGAAGCGGCTGTCGTCGAGCAGCATGCCCTTGGCAGAGGCGTGGATCTCACCCGAGAGCTGGTCGAAGGCCGCCTGGGCAGCGGTTTCGCTGGGCAGGCCCATAATGGCATCAAAGAGCGGATTGCCCCCGCCAAGGCTCTCGGCACCGCCGCCGGTGGCGCTCTGGTTGGGCGTCAGGCCGACCTCGGCGAAGGACTTTGCCTGCACCACATCGAGATAGACATGCGTCGGGTCGTAATTGGCGATAAGGCCGATGAAGGGGCCGGCCCCGCTGAGCGTGTAGGTGCCGGTGACGCCGGTATCGGCTTGCAGCACGGTGTAGTGCGTGCCCAGCACGTAAGGCGCGGCATCCGTCTTGGCCACGTCGAGGACCGCGCCGGCGGCGAGCGTCGCCGTGCCCGTCGCCTGGATGAGGTCGGACTGGCCGGTCGATGTCAGTTCGACCTGATAGATCGAGCCCGCTGCCTGGCCGATGTCGCCCGTGACATTGAGGGTGCCGATCGAATTTCCCGGTGCGATGATACCGCCCGACTGTGCGACGATGCCGCCTACCGTACCGTTGCCGCCCAGCGTGCCGCCCGAGATCGTCACCAGCGAGTTGGCCAGCGAACCGTTCACGGCCAGCCGCCCGCCGCTCACATTGGTTGCACCGGTGAAGCCGCTCGAATCGGCGGTCAGGTTCGTCGTGCCGGCGATCTGGTTGACCATGCCCGCGCCGCTGATCGCCGACGCGAAGGCGTAGCTTGTGTCGATGTGGTTGAAGTTGATCGCCCCCGCGCCTTGTCCGAACTGAACGCTCGCCGCATTCAGCGCGCCGGCCGCGGCCGCTGGCGATCCGCTCGCCGCGCCGATGTTCAGCGTGCCGACGGAGCCTGCCAGGGCGGCGATGTTGACCACGCCGCCGGCCGACACCACGCCGCCATTCGCGATCGTCAGTGTGCCAGTGCCACTGATGCCGACATTGAGATCTCCGCTATTAGTCCAGGTTGAGCCCGCGCCGCCGACGTCAGCGGTACCGGTGGACCCGGCATAAAAGCCCAGACAGCCATCGGTGTCAGCGACCGTGCCGCCATTCGAGACGATCAATGAGCTCGTGCCGCGCTGACCGACAATAAGGAGGCTGCCGCTGGTCCAGGTTGAGCCCGCGCCGCTTACGATCGCCGAACCCGTCGACCCGACATCAAAGCCCAGATAGCCGGCATTGCTGGTGACTGTACCGCCGTTCGAGATCGCCAGCGTGCCGGTGCCGTAATCGCCGACAACCAGCAATCCGCCGTTGGTCCATGTCGAGCCCGTGCCGTCGACGAATACCATGCCGGTCGAGCCTGCTTTCGCGCCAATGGTCCCCGCGTCATTGCTGACGGCGCCGCCATTCGAAATCGTCAACGTGCCCGTGCCGGCGTCCCCGACAAAGAGGCTCGACGCGATGCTCCAGATCGAACCTATGCCATCGACCGTCGCCGCGCCGGTCGAGCCCGCATTGGCACCGACAAAGCCGATGTTGCTGCTGACAAGACCGCCGTTCTGGATGCTCAGTATGCCAGTGCCGTCATTTCCAACGTAGAGGCCGTCCGTGTCGCTCCAGGTCGATCCGCTTCCGGTGACCGTAAGGGTGCCGCTCGAACCGGGATTGACGCCGATGTAGCCCGACGCAGCGCTCACTGCGCCGCCGTTCTGGATCGTCAGCGCGCCGTCACCGCGATAGCCGATGGAGAGAAAGCCGGAATTGGTCCAGTGCGAGCCCGCGCCGTCCACCGTCGCGGCGGCAGCCGGGCTGAAATTGGCGCCGATATAGCCGTTGGTGTTGCTCACCATGCCACCGCTCTGGACCGTCAGCGTGCCGGCGCCGTCCCAGCCGACATAGAGCTCGCCGGAATTGGTCCAGGACGAGCCGGCGCCGGCGACTGTCACAGCGCCGGTCGTGCCGGATTTGGCGCCGACGATGCCACTGTCGTTGCTCACCGCGCCGCCGTTCTGGATCGTCAGCGTGCCGGCGCCGCCCCAGCCGACAAGGAGATTGCCGGAATTGGTCCAGGACGAGCCGGGGCCGGTGACCGTCGCTGCGCCATTGGAACCGGCCTGCTCACCGATCGAGCCGAAGGAATTGCTGACAGCGCCGCCATTGGAGATCGTCAGCGTGCCGGTGCCGGCATGGCCGATGAAGAGCGCCCCGCTGTTGGTCCAGGTCGAGCCGGGCCCGTCGACCGTCATGGTGCCGGTGCCCTGACCGTAGCCGACATGACCCACGGTGTCGCTGACAGCGCCGCCGCTCGAGATCGTCAAGGTGCCGGTGCTGTTCGTACCCAAGGCAAGGAAAAGGTCGGAACTGTTGCTCCAGAGCGAGCCTGCTCCAACGACGCTCACGGTACCGCTCGCGTTCGAAACGTAGCCGAGATAGCCGGCGGTGTCGGAGAGGGTGCCGCCGCTCGTAATCGTCAGCGAGCCTGTGTAACCGGCAATGGTGCCGGCAAACAGATAGTGCGCGGCTGCATTCGGCGCATTGACCACCGCCGGATGCGGGAACGTGACATCGAGAGTAACGTCGTCGCTCGATGTCGGAACAGCGGTGGGGTTCCAGTTTCCGGGGGTAAACCAGTTCGTGGAGGCGGCGCCGGTCCAGCTATCGGCGGCCGATGCGGAGATCGACTGGCCAAGGCCGATCAGAGCCGTCGAAGCCAACGCCAGATATTTCAACGCCTTCATCTTGCGGCCTTCAAATCCATTCTGCGGCATTCAATCCCCTGACCTGGCAGTCGTTGCACCCTGAGGCTGACATGTCATCGGCGCCCGGCTGTTGTCTTGGGCAGGGCAGCACTGGAATTGGACTGGAGTGAAATGCCGTGCCTTTTCCGCGCACTGTGGCCGTTTGGTCCCATCGATCGCCACCGGCGCCGTGGCTTTTCGGCCTTTCAAGGAGAGGGAATCAGACATGGCGCCGGTTTGCCGGTTGCCGGAGGGTGCCCAGGTCTATCTGGCCCCCGTCGGCGTATGGCCGAAACGGCGACGGAAGCAGCGGTTGAAGTACGACACATCGCTGAATCCGCTTATCATGGCGATGTCGCTGACCCGCATGTCGTCATTGTGTCTGTGCGAAAGCATCTTGTGGGCTCGCTGCAAGCGCAGCTCGAGAACGCGCTCGGTGAAGCTGGTGCCCGTCTCCTGAAGGAGATCGTGGACGTAGCGCGCCGACAGGCCGAGTTCTTGCGCGACACCTTGGGCGGAGATGCCGGGGTCGGCAAAATTGCCGGCGATCTTCGACAGGATCGCCTGCAGCCTGGCGGCGCGCAGGCCGCGAAGGCCGGCCAGTTCGGCAGCCTGACCTTTCGCGCCGGTCACCAGGCCAATCAAATCGACGATCGTCTCCGTCGCGTGGGCTATGAGATCGGGCGAGGCGAGCGGGCGGCCGGTTTCAAGAAGCAGGCAATACCGCTTGAGAAGATCGAGAGCTTCGTTGTCGGCGTCGATCTTCAACGCCAGCCTGTCGTCGATCTGCGGGAAGGCCTTGGAAAGGATGGCGCTCGGGACCACCACATTCGCCCATACATTCCTGTCCGCGCCGCCCATTTTCAGTGCTTCCGACGCGGTGACCAGCACGGCTTCTCCCTGACCGATGCCATATTCGCGGCCGACCTGAGCCCCGGACAGCACGGTGTCGGCCTTGTTGATCAGCAGCAGATAGCCGTCATTGTCGTCTTCGGCGATGTTGCTCGCCTTCCTGGTCGCATGCTTGATGGTTCCAGACATCTGGCCAAGAACAAGCGGCCCGACAGCCGTGGCTTCGATCGCGGCTTCGAAGGGCAGGTTTTGCGATATGCCGTACTCGACCGCCCATATTTCCGCGACATGAATGTCTTGCCAGAGGGTAAATCGTTCGCGTTCGTCAAGATGTGATGGCAATTGAGCCGATGAAAACACCGTCTTTCGCGACAATGTAAGACCCCAACAGAGCACCCGGTTTCAAAAAAAATCGAACGCGATGCTTTCCATTGTGAGAATAACCGGCAACAGTGGCCGCCTGGCGTTCAATTGATCGAATTGAACCTTTAATCGAGAGCGACCGCGCCTGGCGTCATCCGAAAGTATGACGCCGCAAGATCCGCCAGCGGCGGGATCGGGGGCATGCTTGGAGGCGTGATGGAGAGACCAAGCAGCGAACTCCTTTCTTCGATTATCGGCGATATCTATGATTGCGTTTTGAACCCCGACGGTTGGGCCGGGGTGATGACCCGGATCACAACGGCTGTCGATGCCGCCTATACCACCATCGCGCTTGCCAGCACCGACGGCAATCATGGCCGCTTCGCGGCCCAATCGCCCTGGGATCCGGAGCAGATGCGCGTGCTCCAGGACGATTATGACTTCGACACGATTCCGGGGCTGAAGGCCGCGGTCGTCGGTGACGTCGACACTCCTGTCGCCACGCTGTCTCAGATGAGCGAGGCCGAACTCCAGCAGACGCCGTTTTTTCAGAATTGGGCCAAACCGCAGGGGTTGCGTGAAGGCTGCATCACCAAGTTCGTTCATACATCGGACCGGATCGGGCTCGTGGGCTGCACCACGCGGGCCACGAGGGCGGCCATCTCAGCCGAAGATCAGCGTTTCCTGGCATTGCTCTCGCCGCATCTGCGCCGTGCGTCGCTGATTGGCGACCTGCTCGATCAGACCCGCGTCACCGCCAATCTTTATCGCCAGGCGCTCGACCATCTGGCGGTGCCTGTTGTTCTGACCGGCGCCAATGGCGCGATCCTTCACGCGAACGGGGCAGCCGAACGGATGTTTTCGATGCAGGGCCCGATTCTTTCCAGGAAGGGCCTGCTCCAGGTGCAAAACCCGGCGGTGGCCCGTCCCCTGCTGGATGCGATCGCCAATGCCGCCAGCGCGGATGCCTCGCTTGGCGCCCGAGGCATAGGCCTGCCTATTTCGGCCCCGGGTCAGCCGCCGGCCGTCGCCTATGTGTTGCCGTTGACCGAAGGAACCGCCCGGGCGGTTTTCCGGCCCGCATGCGCCGCCGTCTTCGTGTCGACCACGACGTCCGCTTCGCCACTGCCGGAAGCCGTTCTCACCACATTGTTCGACCTTACCCCCGCGGAGGCGCGGGTGCTGCTGCGCATCGGCAGCGGATTGTCCGCGTCGCAGAGCGCATCGTCGCTCGGCATCGGCGAAAACACCCTGAAGACACACCTCAACCGCATCTTCGCCAAAACCAGCACGAGGCGCCAGGCCGATCTCGTCAAACTCGTTTCGGACATCGGCACGCCGCTGGCAGCTGATTGGCGCTGAAGCCGCCGATCTGCTCCGCGGGGGAGACCGGCGGTTGGACGTGTTCGCAGTCCCAAGCCCCGTGATTTGCGCTCGCTCCTGAAGCGCGTCCCGTCGAAGCGGATTCATACGACGCGCCGAGGGCCGGAATTCCTGGCGCGTTCTCTCCGGCCTGCCGGCCACCTTGCCCTCTCGGCCGTCGCTTCGGCCGCCACGATCGCCGATGTCCTCTATGGACTCGCCAAAATACAACCCCATATTGAATCGATGGAGCTTTGAGCGTGACCTTCGCGCGGGTGGCCCTTCTTGCCGCGGCCTTCGTCGTCGCGGCTGTCCTTTGTCCCTTCTCTTCGGCCGGGAGCGAGAGGGTTGCCTTGAGCGTCGCCATTGACGGCGCCATCGGGCCGGCAAGCAGCAGGCAGCTTGAGGAAGCGCTTGATACCGCGGCCAAACGGGACGCGGCGGTCCTCATCCTGCAGCTCGATACGCCCGGCGGGCTGGTCACCTCGATGCGCGAGATGATCGCCGATATACTGGCGTCGCCGGTGCCCGTCATCGGCTATGTCGCGCCGGCCGGCGGCCATGCGGCGAGCGCCGGCACCTACATTCTTTACGCCACCCATGTCGCTGTCATGGCGCCCGGCACCAATCTGGGTGCCGCGACGCCGGTGGAGATTGGCGGGTTGCCATCGCTTCCAGGCGGCGACAAGGGCGATCAGAAGGACCAGGGCGACCAGAAGGGCCAGGGCGACCAGAAGGACGCCAGTGGACGGCCGGCGGGCGACGCGATGATGGCAAAGGTGACCAATGATGCCGTCGCCTTGATCCGTTCGCTCGCCGAACTGCGCGGCCGCAATGGCGACTGGGGCGAGAAGGCCGTGCGCGAGGCGGCGAGCCTTTCGGCCAATGCGGCGCTGCAGGAACATGTGATCGACTTCGTCGCCCGCGACACCACCGAGCTCCTGCAACTGGCCGATGGGCGCACCGTCGATGTGGCCGGCAGGAAAGTGGTGCTGGCGACGAAAGGGCTGCCGGTCGAGACGCTGGAGCCCGGCTGGTTCATCCGGCTGCTTTCCATAATCACCGATCCCAACACCGCCGTCATCCTGATGCTGGTCGGCGTCTATGGCATCGTCTTCGAGTTCACCAGCCCGGGTGCCGTGGCGCCCGGCGTCATCGGCACCATCTGTCTCGTGCTCGGCCTCTACGCGCTCGATCTCCTGCCGATCAACTATACCGGCCTTGCCCTGATGCTGCTCGGCGTCGTCTTCCTCATCATCGAGGCCTTCAATCCCACCGTCGTGCTTGGGCTTAGCGGCGTGGCCGCCTTTCTGTTCGGCGCCACCATGCTGCTCAGGGTCGAAGGGCCGGGCTTTGCCATGTCATGGGCGGTCATTGGTCCCGCCGCCGCGCTGACGCTTGGATTGGCGCTGCTGAGCGGCACCTATCTCTGGGCGGCGCGCAAGAACCCGCCGCGCGTCGGCGGCGAGGCGATGCGCGGCCAGCCGGCCGAGATCCTCGACTGGCAGGGCGGCGAGGGCCATGTGCTGGCCCTGGGAGAGCGCTGGCGAGCGAAGGCCGACGAACCGATCGCGGCCGGCGACAGCGTCGAGGTGACCGGCATCGCCGACCTCGTGCTGACCGTGCGGCGGCGCGACGCGGGAAGGAATGGAGCAAGACAATGATGATTGGTTACGTGGCCTATCTGGTCGTTGCGCTGGTCGTGATCATCTTCCTGTCCGCGGCCATCCGCATCCTCCGGGAATATCAGCGCGGCGTGGTCTTCACGCTCGGCCGCTTCACCGGGGTCAAGGGGCCCGGTCTCATCATCCTCGTTCCCTTCGTCCAGCAGATGGTGAAGGTCGACCTGCGCGTGGTGGTGCAGGACGTGCCGCCGCAGGATGTGATTTCGCGCGACAACGTCTCGGTGAAGGTCAACGCGGTGCTCTATTTCCGCATCGTCGACGCCGAGCGGGCGGTCATCCAGGTCGAGGACTTCATGGCCGCCACCAACCAGCTGGCGCAGACCACGCTGCGCTCGGTGCTCGGCAAGCACGAGCTCGACGAGATGCTGGCCGAGCGCGACAGGCTCAACAGCGACATCCAGGAAATCCTCGACCAGCGCACCGATGCGTGGGGCATCAAGGTGTCCAATGTCGAGATCAAGCATGTCGACCTCAACGAAAACATGATCCGCGCCATCGCCAAGCAGGCCGAGGCCGAGCGGCTGCGGCGCGCCAAGGTGATCAACGCCGATGGCGAGCAGCAGGCGGCGGCGAAACTGGTCGAGGCGGGCCGCATGCTGGCGGCCGAGCCGCAGGCCATGCAACTGCGCTATTTCGAGGCCTTGCACGACATCGCCGGCGAGCGCTCGTCCACGGTGGTGTTCCCGTTGCCGGTGGATCTGCTCAGCCAGTTCCTGAAGGGGCAGGGGACGTGATGGAGGAGTGCGTAATCTCCCCCCTCGAGGGGGAGATGGCCGGCAGGCCAGAGGGGGTCGGTTCGACCGGGCTGGCCTTGCCTGCGCCGCAAGGGGAGTTGGCGCTCCACGCGCGGCGACCCCCTCTGTCGCCTTCGGCGACATCTCCCCCTCGAGGGGGGAGATTGCTCAGTCCTAAATCAGCTTCTCCAGCGTGATCGGCAAATCCCGCACCCTCTTGCCCGTGGCGTGGAACACCGCGTTGGCGATTGCCGGGGCGACGCCGACGATGGCGAGTTCACCGACGCCCTTGCCGCCGAGCACCGAGGAATGCAGGTCGGGGATGCCGACCGAGATCACCTCGATGTCGGGAATGTCGGCATTGGTCGGCACCAGATAGTCGGCAAGGTTGTTGTTGACGATGCGGCCGTGGCGGCGGTCCATGATGCCTTCTTCGAGCAGCGCCTGGCCGATGCCCATGATGATGCCGCCCTTCCACTGGCTTTCGGCGAGCCTCGGGTTGTAGAGCCGGCCCGAATCCAGCGCCGACACCACGCGCGACACGCGCACCGTGCCGAAATCCTCGTCGACGCGCACCTCGACGAAATGCGCGCACCAGGAGTGGCGGGAATAGTCGCCCTCGGTGTGCGGCGGCGCCATGGCGATGGTGGTGTAGTTCTTGTAGCGGTCCTCGGCGCTCGAATTGGCCGGCATGGTGTCGCCCATCGCTTCGATGCGGTCGCGCCCGACGTTTTTGAGCAGTTCGGCGATCGAGACATCGGGGCCGTCGCCGCGCGGCGCGGTGATACGGCCGTTGGCGACGACCAGCGTGTTGGCCTGCAGCGCGTGGAAGGGCGAGCGCGGATCGCTGATCGCCAGCCCCACCAGCTGGTCGAGCGCCGCGCTCGCCGCCTTGTGGACCGCACCCGTCATGACGCCTGCCAGCCGCGAGCCGCCGGCGACGCCGGCGCGGGGAAAGCGGGAATCGCCGAGCTTCACCACCACGTCGTCGGCGGCCACGCCGACCGTCTCTGCGGCGGTCTGCGCCAGGATGGTGTAGGTGCCCTGGCCCATGTCGATCGAGGAGCTTTCGACCTCGACCGAGCCGTTGGCCAGGATGCGCACGACCGCCTCGCCATAGGCGCGCCGCACCGGATAGGTGCCGGCGGCGACACCCCAGCCGATCAGCTGGTTGCCGTCGCGCATCGAGCGTGGCTCCGGCGTGCGCCTGGCCCAGCCGAAGCGCTCGGCGCCCACGGCAAAAGCCTCGCGCAACTGCCTGGTCGACCAGGCTTTTTTCGCTTCCGGATCCTGTTCGGCGTAGTTCCGCAGCCGGATTTCCAGCGGATCGATACCGACCTCGTAGGAGAGTTCGTCGATGGCGCTTTCGATGCCGAAGGCGCTCGGGTTTTCGCCTGGCGCGCGCATGGCGCCCGGCACCACCGAATTCACCCGCACGACATTCTGCCTGGAGGAAAAATTCGGCGTCGCATACATGATCGAGGTGACCGATCCGAGAGGCTCGACCCACATGCCGTCGATCGATGTTTCATTGACGCCGCGATGCACGATCGACTGTATCAGGCCGTCATGGTCGGCGCCGATCGTCACCGTCTGCCGGGTCGCGGCGCGGCCGCCGTAACCGGTGAAGGTTTGCGGGCGCGTCATCACCAGCCGCACCGGACGGCCGAGCATCTTGGCGGCACATGCCGCTACCGCGCCATGGCTGAGCGCCAGCGCCTTGGAACCGAAGCCGCCGCCAATATAGGGCGAGACCAGCCGCACATTCTCGAACGGCACGCCGAACCATTCGGCATAGGTGCGGGCCATGCCGTCCAGCCACTGGCTCGGCTCCCACACGGTCAGACTGTCGCCCTCCCAGCGCGCGATCAGGCCATGCGGCTCCATCGGCGCCTGGTATTCGCGCGGCGTGTTGTAGGCGGCGCAGATCCGCACCGGGGCCGAGGCGAAAGCGGCCTGGGCGTCGCCCCATTCCTTGGTCATGGCGTCGATCGGGATGCCGTCGCCGGCCTTGCTATCGCTGAGGTCGACGATTGCCGGCGTCTCGTCATAGCTGACCTTGACCAGCGCCGCCGCGGCGGCCGCCTGCTCGAAGGTCTCGGCGATGACAGCGGCGACATGCTGACCCGAGAAGGCGATGTCGCGCGCCAGCGGGCAATAGGGCTTGTCCGGCGGCGGCGTGCCGAACCAGTCCGACGCGCTCCTGAGGCTGATGATGGTGTCAGGTGTGAGCACTCGCAGCACGCCCGGTGCCGCCTCGGCCGCCGTGGTGTCGATCGCGCGCACCTTGCCCGATGCGATCGTGCTTTCGACCAGCACGCCATAGGCGAGGCCTTCGAGCTGCTGCTCGACGGCGTATTTCGCCGCGCCGGTGATCTTGGCGGGGCCGTCGACGCGCGACAGCCGGCCGCCGACGGCTTCCGCCAGCGCGCCATCGGACGCATCGCCATGTCTTGTGTGAACGGTCATGCCGCTTCTCCCAATTTGAGGATGGCGCGCGCGACGACGCGCGGCGCGAGCTCGATCTTGTAGTGGTTGGCGCCATGGTCGACGGCGCCCTCGACGGCGAGCAGGCTGGCGGCCCGCACCGCGTCCGGCTCCAGCACCTTGCCTTTCAAGGCGTCTTCGACCGCGCGCGCCCGCCAGGGCTTGGTCGCGACGCCGCCGAGCGCCACGCGCAGGTCGCGGATGGTGCGCCCATCGGCTTCCAGTTCGAGCCCGACGGCGGCACTGGCCGCGGCGAATTCATAGGACTGCCGGTCGCGGATCTTCAGATAGGTCGAGCGGCGTGCGGCGGCGGAGGAGGGGATTTCGACGGCGGTGATCATCTCGCCAGGTTCGATCGCGTGTTCCCTGTCCGGGGTGGTGCCGGGCAGCAGGAAGAAATCGTCGACCAGGATACGCCGATCACCGAGATGGACGGTCGCGTCGAAGGCGACCAGCGCGGTGGCGAGGTCACCGGGGTACATGGCGATGCAGGCTTCGCTGGTGCCGAGCACGGCGTGTCCCCTGGTGACGCCGCCGATCGCCGAACAACCGCTGCCGGGCTGCCGCTTGTTGCAGGCGGAAAAGTTCGAGGGGCCGCGGAAATAGGGGCAGCGCGTGCGCTGCATAAGATTGCCGCCGATGGTCGCCATGTTGCGGATCTGCGCGGAAGCCGCCTGCCACAGCGCCTCCGAGACGGCAGGGAAGCGGCTCTTGATGTCGGCATGGTCGGCGACACGACCCATGCGGGCGAGCGCGCCGATGGTGGCGCCGCGCTCGTCGACCGCGATCCGGTCCAGTCCCTCGAGATGGGTGATGTCGACCAGCGTGTCGGGTTCGGCGACGCCGCATTTGGCGAGGTCGATCAGCGTGGTGCCGCCGGCCAGCAGCATGGCGCCGGGCAGGGCGGCCGCCTCGCGCGCGGCGTCGGTCGAGATGGCCCGAAGATAGGAAAAGTCCTTCATGACGCGACCTCCAGGGCTGCCTGGCGGACGGCGGCGACGATGTGCGGATAGGCGCCGCAGCGGCAGAGGTTGCCGGCCATGTATTCGCGGATCTCATCGTCAGAGCCGGCATGGCCCTCGCGGATGCAGGCCACCGCCGACATGATCTGGCCGGGCGTGCAATAGCCGCACTGGAAGGCGTCCTGTTCGAGGAAGGCAGCCTGCACGGGATGCAGTTCGCCCTCCCGTGCAAGCCCCTCTATGGTGGTGATGGCGCGGCCCTCGGCCTGCGCGGCCAGTGTCAGGCAGGCCAGCACGCGCTCGCCGTCGACATGCACGGTGCAGGCGCCGCACTGGCCGTGGTCGCAGCCCTTCTTGGTGCCGGTCAGGCCGAGGCGGTCTCGCAAGGCATCGAGCAGCGTGACGCGTGGCTCGATCCGCAATTCGTGATGGTGGCCGTTGATGTCGAGATGGACGGGGATTGTGTTTGTCATGGGCGCCTGGCTCCAGTTGCTTGACGCGGATGGGAATGAATTGGGGTTAGGCTAGATGAGGGCAAGGGCGCGAAGGGCGTAATCTCCCCCCTCGAGGGGGAGATTGCCGGCAGGCCAGAGGGGGTCGGTTCGACCGGATGCAACCTCCTGCGGCGGATGAGGGTTGGCGCTTCATGCGGGGCGACCCCCTCTGTCGCCTTCGGCGACATCTCCCCCTCGAGGGGGGAGATTAAACGCTCGGCGGTTTGCGGACGTGACATACCGGTTCCCCTGCTTATATGATAAAGGCACTCCACTAAAGCGGAGGCGCCTCCGTTTATTACGTGGGGGCTGACCCGACCGGGTTCAAGCCCCATATTTCGACAGTGGAGAAAAAATTGGCCGTTGAGCCGTCGATTATTGCTGAACAGACCGCCACGGCGGGCAAGCCGCTGCGCGCGGATGCCCGGCGCAATCGCGACCGGCTGGTCGAGGTGGCGGCGGAGGTGTTCGCCGGGCGCGGCATCGATGCCTCGCTGGAGGAGATCGCGCGGCGCGCCGGCGTCGGCATCGGCACGCTCTACCGGCATTTCCCGACCCGCGAGCATCTGGTCGAGGTTGTTTACCGCCGTGAGGCGGAGGGGTTGTGCGTGGCGGCCGGCGAGCTTGCGGCCAAATATCCCTCCGATGTCGCGCTGGAAGAGTGGATGCGGCGTTTCGTCGATTACATCGCCACCAAGCGCGGCCTGGCGACCAGCCTGCGCATCCTGCTCACCACCAATTCGACGCTGTTTTCCGACACGTCCGGGCGGATCTCGCAGGCGCTGCGGCAACTGGTCGAGGCGGCGGTGACCGACGGCACCATCCGCGGCGACGTCGACGCCTCGGACGTGCTGCACGCGCTCGGCGGCATCTACTCCGCGCCGGACACGCCGGAGTGGCGCGATCGCTCGCGCCGGCTGGTCAAGCTGTTGATGGACGGCTTGCGGTTCGGAGCGGGCACATCAATGAAGGCCGATCGCTGACCGAGGCCAGCAGCTGCCAACGCTGCGATCCGCCCGCCGGGCCACAAGGCTCGCACAAGCGCCGCAGCCCAAAGTGCCACCGCACATCGTGCAGGCGGCGTGGAGGCTGAACCGGCCGTAACCACCGCGTGGCAGAAGGCTTGAGGGCTTGAAAAGCGCGGCAGTTCAAATCGAGACGTTCGACGATCGGAATCTGATCATGGGCAAGGCGCCCATCGTGCGGGCCGTCTTCGAGGGGCGGGATATCTCGCCGTTGTGGAACGGGCTGTTCGGGCGCATCTCCGCCGATGTGACCGATGCCGCGGCATTCCTGGACGTGTCCATCCTGCTTCATGCGATCGGCGAGGAAGACAAGGCGGCGCTCAGCCAGAAGGCGGCGCTCGAGATCAGCCGCCAATACCGGGTCCGCAACGGACGCGGTACGGGCCTGAACGTCCTTGTGTTCATGACGGCCGGCGACTTCATGGCCAACACGCCGATCGAATTCCTGCTCGAGGATTCCGACACGAACCTGCTGCTCTATTATGTCGATGCCGACACGGCCGATCTGAAGGACGTGCCCGAGCATAACGTCGCGTTCGTGGCTGTCGGCGAGTCGGCGGCAAATCTGGCCGTGCTGGCGAACCTCGACCGGCTGCTGCGCGATTGGGCCGGGCCCATCGTCAACAACGCGCCGCGCCGCATCATGGCGCTGTCCAGGGACGGCGTCGCCGAGGCGCTGAAGGAAGAGCCTTCGATCCTGGCTCCGCCCGCCGCGCGCATTGACCGGGCCGTGATCGAGAGCCTGGCTCGCGGGGAAATCGAGGTCGGGGCAATCCTCGCGGCGAAGGCGTTTCCGGTGATCGTGCGCCCGGCCGGCACGCATGCCGGCAAGGGGATGGAGAAGATCTCCACGCGATCGGAGCTTTCGGCCTATTTGAATTCGCACGCCGAGGCCGAATTCTATGTCACGCCATTCATCGACTATAGCGGGACGGACCGCAAATTCCGCAAGCAGCGTGTCGCGTTCATCGACGGGCGCCCCTATGCCAGCCATCTCGCGGTCTCCGAACATTGGATGGTCCACTATCTGAACGCCGGCATGACCCAGCACGAAGACAGGCGTGCCGAGGAAGCGGCGTGGATGGCCAGCTTCGACAGCGATTTCGCGGTGCGCCACGCGCATGCCTTCGAAGCCCTTCACCGGCGCCTCGGGCTGGACTATTTCGCCATCGATTGCGCTGAACTCGCCGACGGCCGGCTGCTGGTGTTCGAGGCGGATGTGGCGATGATCGTCCATTCGATGGATTGGGAGAGCATCTTTCCCTACAAGAAGAGCGCCATGCGCAAACTCTTCGCGGCATTCGAAAACGCGCTGGCACGGCGCACGGCGCGCGTGAACTCGACGCCGCTTTGATCGCAATCAACTCACCACCGCCCTGACTTCGGAGACCATCATGCCTGCAATTCAGCGCGGGATCCTGCCGGTGCCGACGGGCCCGGACCTGGAAACGATCGGCCGCGACCACCGCGCGGGTTCGCCGGCATCCGTTTCGTTCCTGCTGCAGACAGGCGGCGACAGACGCATCTGGCCGGACGCGATCACGCGGCGCAACCGCTATGGCACGCGCGCCACGCCGGCGGACGACGAGATCTCGTTCTCGTCGACGACGGCAAGCAACATCTCCCGCGAAGGGTTCCAGGCGGCCAGTGCCGGGCTCGCGCGTCTCATCGATATCGCGTCGCCTTCCCCTGTCGCCTCCGAGCAATGGTTCGCCGACATCCGGGACCGGATCGCCGGCAATCTCGGCTGCGCGGGCGCGCAGGTGGTGCTCGCGGCTTCCGGAACGGATGCGGAGCTTCTCGCGCTCTGCATGGTCGCGGGCGTCTCCAGGCGCCCCTTGACCAATGTGCTTGTCGCGCCCGATGAAACAGGAAACGGCGTTCCACGGGCGGCGGCAGGGTTCCATTATTCGGATTTGACCGCCCTCGGCAGCACCGTCGAGGCTGGTGCGCCGCTTGAGGGGCTGCCGCCGGACCGCATCGAGGTGCGCACGATCGCCATTCGCAACGAGACGGGGGAGCCTCGCCACCAGCATGACATCGATGCCGAGATCATCGCCACCGTCGAAATGGAGCTGAAGCGGGATCGCGATGTCCTCGTCCATGTGCTCGATGCGTCCAAGACCGGGTTGCCGGCCGTAACCCGACAGGCGGCGCGCCACGTCGCGGCCCTTGCCCCGGACCGGGTGCGGGTCATCGTCGATGCCTGCCAGTTCCGCGGCTCGATCTCGCGATTGAGGCAGGACCTTGCGGATGGTTTTCTGGTGGCCTTGACCGGATCCAAGTTCGTCGCTGGCCCGCCTTTTTCCGGCGCTCTCCTTATCCCCACGGCATTTGCCGAGGAGCTTGCCGCCAGATCCGACATTCCAGCGGGCCTTGCGGAATACAGCGCGGCGCAGGACTGGCCCGCGGCCCTTCGCCAACGGACGCGGTTCGGCTTCAAGTCGGAATTGAACCTGGGACTGGGGCTGCGCTGGGTCGCGGCGCTCGCCCATCTCGACCGCTACGCGGCGATCGACGAATCTCGGCAAAGCCTCGTCAAGGAGCAGTTTGTCCGGATGGTGCGGTCTCGAATCGATGCGGTGAAAGGCGTCTCGCTGCATCAGGATGATGAAGGCGACCACCTCGGCTCCCGTGCCATGGTCCCCTTGACCGTCATGAATGGGGCCGCCGCTTTCGCGTCGTTCGAGGAGTGCCAGAGCATCCAACTGTCGATGCGCGGTCTCGACGGGGGGCCGATCTGCCATGTCGGGCAAGCCGTGCGGCTCGGTTCGCGCACGGTCCTGCGCGTTGCCGCGTCCGCTCCCGACGTGATCGGCGTTGCGCAGGCGATGTCGGCCGGCCAGCCGCTGCACCAGGCGTTCGCTCCGATGGAAGCCAGGCTCGACGTCTTCTTCCACAAATTGTCGGCGGCCCTTCACCATCACCGAGGCGCCTGATGTCGCGGGCGATCGAGCAGGAGCGCGTGGCGGCAACAGAAGCGGCCGTCGGCAGCCTTGATCCATCTGACTGGGATCAGTTTCGCGAGCTCGCGCACGGCTTGCTGGACGACATGATCGCCCATATCGAAACGATCAGGCAGAGACCGGTATGGCAGCGGCCCAGCGATGAGGCGCGCGCCAGGTTTGTCCGCCCGCTGCCGAAGCAGTCCCGCGAACTGGGCGATGTCCTGGACGACGTGCGCGCGCACATTGTGCCGTTCGCCACCGGCAACCTGCATCCGTCGTTCATGGGATGGGTCCATGGCGCGGGCACGCCGATCGGCATGGTCGCGGAAATCGTCGCCAGCGGCCTGAACATGAATTGCGGCGGCCGCGACCATGCCGGTCTCGTGGTCGAACAGCAGATCGTGCGCTGGATGAGCGAGGCGCTCGGCTACCCCGCTGGGGCAAACGGCCTATTCCTCACCGGCTCGTCAATGGCAAACTTCGTCGCGGTGACGATCGCCAAGACCGAGGCGCTGGGTCAGTCCGTCCGCGAGACCGGGCTGCGCGACTGTGACCGCCAGCTGGTCGCCTATACATCGGCCGAAGCCCATTCCTGCATCGCGCAGGCAATGCAGCTGTCCGGCATCGGATCGGCAAATCTGAGGACAGTCGCCGTCGACGATGCCGGGAGGATGCTGCCTGGCGCGCTGTGCGACACTATCGGGGAAGATCGGGCGGAAGGCTTCTTGCCGTTCCTGGTCGTGGGCACGGCGGGAACGGTAAACACCGGGGCGATCGATCCGCTGGCGGAAATCGCTGAAATCGCGTCCAGGGAGAAACTCTGGTTTCATGTCGATGGAGCGATCGGTGCACTCGCCGTGCTGTCCGATTCCCTGCGCGAACTGTTCAAGGGCATCGAGAATTCGGCATCGGTGGCGCTCGATTTCCACAAATGGGGTCAGGTTCCCTACGATGCCGGATTCCTGCTGGTGCGCGACGGCGATGCCCAGAAGCGCACGTTCGCACAGCCGGCCGCCTATCTGCAGCGCGGCGACCGCGGGCTCGCCGCCGGCGAAACCTGGCCCTGTGATCTCGGCCCGGACCTGTCGCGCGGGTTCCGCGCCTTGAAAACATGGATGACGATCGAAGCGCTTGGAACCGATCGCATCGGCGGCTCGATAGCACACACATGCAGGCTCGCCCGCCATCTCGCCGAAACCTTGGAACGCCACCCTGCATTCCAGCTGAAAGCGCCCGTGGCGCTCAACATCGTCTGTTTCGGCATTCGCGGGGCGGGCTCTGAATTCATCCGCGACCTGGTGCTGGATCTTCAGGAATCCGGCCTGGCCGCGCCTTCGTGGACGACCCTCAATGGCGAGCTGGTGGTGCGCTGCGCCATCGTCAACCATCGCACGACAGAGGCCGACATCGACGGGTTCGTGGATACTCTCGACAGGTATTTGGCCGATCGCGCGTTTCGTCCCGCGCCCGACGCGCCGGTTCGTCCCTGCTGATCGTCGGTGGCACTGCGCGAGAGGGACAGTTACCCACCGGAGCGCCAAGGCTTGCCCGCACACGTCTTCTCAGGCTGACACGGGTCGGCTCAGGGCTATGCCTTCGCTTCGACCAGGATCACCAGCGATTCCGGGACCACGCCGTCGAAGGCCATCGCATCGGCGGCCTGCTTGCTCTTCATCATTGCCGCCAGGGCGTCCATGTCGGGAACGTCCATCATCACGGCCACGCGTTTCGGGTTCTGCGGATCGACGAACGTACGGATGTTAGTGATCCCGATCGAGCCGAAAAGCTCCCTGCGCTTGGGTGAACCGAGCCAGTGCTTGGTGTCCTTCGTGATGTCGTGATGGCCAATGATTGTCGGCATGGCATCCTCCCCAAGGTGACGCCAGCGGCCGAAATCGCCCGCCTGATGCTGCGATCCACCTGTGCAAGCACTGAGCGCCGTTTCCCCGGACCTGTCAATTAGCTATTGCTCATATATAACGCGAGGCCAAAAGGCCCCGCCAGGCGGTGACGCCCGTGCAGGTGAGCGTTGCCGCTTCGGCATGTGTGTAGCCGGCCGGCGCTTTCGTGAAGGCGTGCGCCGGCATGCACACATATTCGCTTGCGAAACCGTCTATACTTTCTCCCGGAATGTCGCACTTGGTGGCGGGCGTCATGTCGCCGTCCAACCACCAGGGGTAGAAGGTGCTGACGACGCTGTCGCCGGGCCTGAAGGCATCGACATCGTCGCCGACCGCGACGACTTCGCCGGCGCCGTCGGAGAGCGGCACCCGGCCGTCGGCGAGCGGCGTCTTGCCCCGAACCGCGAAATCGTCGCGCATGTTCAACGAACAGGCGCGGATCCTCACCAGAACGTCGCCTGGCCCTGGCTGCGGCGGATCTTCCTCGACCAGTTCAAGCCTGTCCAAGCCATCGGGCGCTCTCAGCCTGACCAGTTTCATCGTCTTCTCCGTTATGCGGGGATGTCTGGTGCTGGGCGCTCGTTCTATCGGACCTGCCGGCCGGAGATCACCCGCAGCCAGGGCGCCAGATGGAAAGCGCTCATCAGCAGATACATCGCCGGCATTCCGGTCAGGATCGGGCCGGTCAGCGGCGAAGCACCCATGCACAGCATGGCCGCGTCGCTGCCCTGAATGCAGGAAAGCAGAGCCATCAGGGCGAAGGTGGGTGCCGCGGCGAGGCACAGCCAGTCGGCGATGCCGAGGCTGGCGGTATTTTCGGGGGTCGCACTGCCGATGCCGGAATGGATATCGCTCATGGTCTTTTCCTTGATGGTCGCGAGCCGTCGGATCTGGTTTCCTCGCTCCTGCCAAAGACGGGGAGGGCCGCGCAGCGGCCGGAGAGGGGGCTCTCGCGGGGCCCCCGCTCGGTCCCGGCTTCGCCGAGCCATCTTTCCCCCACTCGGTGGCACGGCTATCGCATATGGAGTCTTGCGAAGAGGGACCCCCACCCTAACCCTCCCCACAAGGGGGAGGGAATGCTGCCGCGCGCACCTTTACCTACGCCTTGGGATCGAAAACATGCTCGATTGGTCAGGATCGGCGTCAACGGAAGTCTCCCTCCCCCTTGTGGGGAGGGGTTAGGGGTGGGGTACTCGTAGGGCGAAAGCCTTGGCCCATATGCGATAGCCCTGCACTCCGTGGGGGGCGAGGAGCCCAAGCTGGATTGTCCCTACTTGTCGCCCTTGTCGCGGAAAGCGGCTTCGCCGGCGGCGGCCACTTCGGCCCATTTCTTGTCGGCTCCGGCTTCGTAATTGTCGTGCCAGTTCCACCAGCTGTAGAGCGGGGTCTGGGGGTAGCCTTCGGGCGAGTCCTCCCAGACCTCCTGGCGGCCGAGCGGCGTGGCGTCGAGATAGCTCCAGACCGTGCCCATCGCCTCGTCGCCGCGGTTGTTGATGAAGTAGGTGCGGAAGATGCGCTCGCCGTCATGGATGAACACGTTGTGGCCGTGCCATTCGTCGACGCCGAAATCCTTGTCGAAGCTGTCGGTGATTGTGTACCAGGGCATGTCCCAGCCCATCCGCGTCTTCAGCCGTGCGATGTCGGGCTGCGGCGCGCGCGAAGCGTAGGCAAGCGTGGTATCGCGGGCGTTGAGATGGGCGAGGTGGCCGACCTGGTCGGCGCCCAGCGAGCAACCGCGACAGGCGTGATCGGGCCAGCCATAGACGCCCGGTTCGAAGAAGGCGCGGTAGACGATCAGCTGGCGGCGGCCTTCGAACAGGTCGAGCAGGCTTGCCTTGCCATTGGGGCCTTCGAACACATAGGCCTTGTCCACCTCCATCCACGGCATGCGCCGGCGTTCGGCGGCGAGCGCGTCCTTGGCGCGCAATGTCGCCTTCTCCTTCACCAGCATCTTTTCGCGCGCGGCGTCCCATTCCTGCCGTGAGACGATCGGCGGGGTCTTCATCGTCATGTGCTTGGTCATTGGTCTTCTCCTTTGTCAGTCATGGTGTCGTTGCGGGCTGTCGTTGCCTGGGCATCCTGAGCCATGGTGGAGCCGGGCGGGGCGGGCGGTGCAAATGCAATGGCATCCGCATCCTCGGGGCCGGCACAGCAGGGGTGGCGCTGGGCACGCCCGGTGCTGCCGTTGGTTGCGTCGGTGGACATTCGGTGTTCTCCGTTGTTGCGCCGCTCGCTGCCGATGCGGCTTGCTGCTTGGCTGCGGTGACTTAAGTTAGGGCGGAGCTTTTCGGGGTGGGAGTTACAAGTGTGACGGGATTTGAATGGACTCGCTGATCACGGCGGCGGCGCTGGCACTGGCCGGAGGCGATCCGCTCGGCGCGCTTGACCGGGTCGCCTTGCGCGAGGACGCGCCGGCACTGGCGCTGCGCGGCATCGCCATGGCGCAGCTCGGCGACTTCGAGCGCGCCAAGCTATTGTTGCGGCGGGCCACACGCGCCTTCGGCCCGAAAGAGGCCGTCGCGCGCGCCAGATGCGTTGTCGCCGAAGCCGAGATCGCGCTGGTCTCGCGCGACCTCGGCTGGCCGGCGAAGGCGCTCGACGCGGCGCGCGCGACGCTGGAAAAGCATGGCGACCGTCTGAACGCGGCGCACGCCGGGCACCTCAAGGTGCGGCGCCTGCTGCTGATCGGCCGTCTCGACGAGGCCGAGCATGTGCTGGCAGGGCTCGACCCGACGCCGCTTCCGCCGGCGCCGCGGGCCGCGCATGAGCTCGCGGTCGCCGGCATCGCCATGCGGCGCCTCAGGACCCGGCCGGCGCGCGCGGCGCTGGAATGGGCCCGTAACGCCGCCCGCCAGGCCGGCATTGCCGGCCTCATGGCGGAGGTCGACAGCGCATTCCAGGCGCTGGAGGCACCCGCGGCACGGCTGATCACGCAGGGCGCGGAGCGGCCGGTGCTCCTCGAAGAGGTCGAGGCATTGCAAGGATCGCCAGCGCTGATCGTCGATGCCTTCCGCTATGCGGTGCGCAGCGGCGAGACCACGGTTTCGCTGGCGAGCCGGCCGGTGCTGTTCGCGCTGGCGCGTGCGCTCGCTGAAGTATGGCCTGGGGATGTGTCGCGCGAGGAGCTCGTGGCGCGGGCCTTCGGCGGCAAGCATGCCGATGAATCGCACCGCGCCCGCCTACGCGTCGAGATCGGCCGGCTGCGCGCCGAGCTTGGCGTGCTGGCGGATATCAGCGCCACCAGGCGCGGCTTCACGCTGGCGCCGCTTCAGGCGCGCGCCGTGATGGTGCTGGCGCGGCCGATCGAGGAACGGCACGCGGCCGTGCTTGCCCTGCTTGCCGATGGCGAGGCCTGGTCGAGCTCGGCCCTGGCGCTGGCGCTCGGAACCGGCCAGCGCAGCGTGCAGCGGGCGCTCGAGCCGCTCGCCGAGGCCGGCAAGGTGCAGTCCTTCGGCCATGGCCGGGCGCGCCGCTGGATGACGCCGCCGGTGGCGGGATTCACGACCACCTTGTTACTCCCGGCGCCGCTGCCGAACGGCTAGGACATGATCCCGAAGTGGAGCCTCTTTTCGGAACGGATCATGCTCCAGGCAAACGAACAGGCAGGATGACATCATTGTGAGGATCAAGACATGAAACATTCAGCGGCCGAAATCCTGCGCGAATACGGGCCTTTTTCAGGGGTGGACCAGGTCGCGGGCGTGAGCTTCGACGGCAAGAATGTCTGGTTCGCCTCAGGCGACAGGCTGAACGCGTTCGATCCGGAAAGCGGGCAGACGCTGCGTTCGATCGACGTCGCCGCCCATGCAGGCACCGCCTATGACGGCCGGCATTTCTTCCAGCTCGCCGGCGACCGCATCCAGAAGATCGATCCCGATACTGGCGGGGTGCTCTCCACCATTCCGGCGCCCGGCGGCGGCCGCGACTCCGGGCTGACCTGGGCCGAGGGCACGCTCTGGGTCGGGCAGTACCGGGAGCGCAAGATCCACCAGATCGATCCCGAGAGCGGAAAAATCCTGCGCACGATCGAGTCCAACCGCTTCGTCACCGGGGTGACCTGGGTGGACGGCGAACTGTGGCACGCCACCTGGGAAGGCGACCAGAGCGATATCAGGCGCATCGATCCGGAGACCGGAAAGGTGCTCGAAAGGCTCGACATGCCGGCCGGCAAGAACGTGTCGGGGCTGGAATCCGATGGCGGCGACTGCTTCTTCTGCGGCAGCGGCCCCGCCGGCGTGGTGCGCGCGGTGCGCCGGCCGAGGTGAGGGTGCAGAGGCGGGAAAGGCGGACCACGAACCAGCGCCGCGTTCCTTCACGCCCCCTCTGTCCAGAAGTTGGCATGCTTACATCTCTCGCGAATTTGTCCGCCGGCGACTGGCCGTGGCCCCTATCCAACCTAGATAGGCGTGCACCGCCCGCCCGGACATCTCTTCGCAAAGGATCCCACCATGCCCGAACAGATCACGTTGAACGACGGCGCGACCATTCCTCAACTTGGCCTTGGCGTGTGGCAGGTCGATCATGACATCACCGCGCAGGTCGTGGGCTGGGCAATCAAGGCCGGCTACCGGCTGATCGACACCGCGCAGAGTTATCAGAACGAGGAGGGCGTCGGCGAGGCGATCCGTGGTGCCGCCGTGCCGAGAAGCGAGCTGTTCATCACCTCGAAGCTGCGCAACGGTGCCCACCAGCGCGATGCGGCGTTACGCGCTTTCGACGATACGATGAAGAAGCTCGGCATCCAGCAGATCGACCTGTTCCTGATCCACTGGCCTGTGCCCAGCCAGGACAAATATGTCGAGGCCTGGAAGACCCTCATCGAGCTGAAGCAGGCCGGTCGCATCAAGTCGATCGGTGTTTCGAATTTCAACAGGGACCATCTGGAGCGCATCATCGGCGAAACCGGCGTGACGCCCGTCGTCAACCAGATCGAATTGCATCCGCGCTTGCAGCAGCGCGAACTCAGGGATTTCCATGCTGGGCATAGCATCCATACCGAAAGCTGGAGCCCGCTCGGCAGCGGCCGGCTGCTCAGCGACCCGACCATTGCGGGCATTGCCAGGAAGCACGGCAAGTCCGCCGCCCAGACGATCATCCGCTGGCATCTCCAGCAAGGGTTGATCGTCATCCCGAAATCGATCCACCAGGACCGCATATCAGCCAATTTCGACGTCTTCGATTTCGAACTGGACGCCCAGGATTTGAAGGCGATCGCGGGGATGGATGCCGCTGACGGCCGGACGGGGCCGAACCCGGCGACGGCTGCATTTCTGTTCTGAGAGGATGAAGCTGCAAATCTCCCCCCTTGAGGGGGAGATGTCGCCGAAGGCGACAGAGGGGGTCGGTCCGACCTGACGCGACACCCTCTTTGCTGCAAAAAAGAGGCTGGCGCCTCACGCGCGGCAACCCCCTCTGGCCTGCCGGCCATCTCCCCCTCGAGGGGGGAGATCAGCAGCTTCACCGATGGCCCCTAAATCCCCGAGCCGTCCAACTGCCCGGCGTCGTCGCCCTCCCAAGGGGCAGGCATGGAGGCGCGGGCGAGGTTGGCCGAGGGTAGGGGCATCCAGCATTTCAGCTCCGGCTCGGCATATTCGATAACGCGGCCTGGAGAAGAATCAGAGGCGCGCCAGCCCTCTTCGGCAAACTGGTCGGCGCGCGACCAGTAGGCGAGGTCGACTTCCGCCGGTCCCTGTTCGGAGGGGCGGACCGTGACCAGGATCCGGCTGCCGTCCTTCGGCGCCGTCGACATGTGGCGCCACCGTTCGGGCTCGTCCATCGCGTTTCCTCCTCGCACTCGCCTTGCGCAGTCCGGGCTGGCAGTGGGCATTCCCGGAACTGCTCTTCGCATGAAGTGTCGCCTCGCGCTCCGGGCCGGTCAACCCCGGCTTTGCGCCAGACAACCGGTTTCGTGCGGCGGCAATGATGGGCGATGAGGGTGGCGACCGGCGTATACTTGTGGAGAGAACTTGAAAACGCCGGTCGCCATTTGGGGCGTTGGGGTGCATCACATTGGGGTCGCGATGCAGGGTCAGGCTACGCGGATGCCGAACGGCTTCAACCTGAACGCCGGCCCATGGTGAACAGGTGGTTACTATCCACAGGCTCGACGGCGATCGGTCGGCTGCACCAGTTGCGCCTTGCCCGCTGGTCCCTACCGAGGCAATTCACCGCTCCTCGCGGCTGTGCGCAACGCGAAGCCTCTGCCCGGTGCGGCTCGACGCGCCGCGATGGGGTTGATAAGCCCGTCTGCGAAGGGAGAGCCTGAGTCGAGACATGACCGTTGCGATCGAGATGGGCCACACCACGGCGGGCGCACCGGCGAACCTTGATCTCGAGGAGCTGCTGGCGACCCGTCTTCTGGTGCAGGGCAATTCGGGCTCCGGCAAGTCGCATCTCTTGCGCCGGCTGCTGGAGCAGAGCGCGCCCTGGGTCCAGCAGACCATCGTCGATCCCGAAGGCGACTTCGTGTCGCTGGGCGAGCGTTATGGCCATCTGGTGATCGATGCCGAGGAGCATACCGAGCGTGGCCTGCAGGCGGCCGGCGAGCGGGCGCGCATCCATCGTGTCTCCACGGTACTCAATCTCGAAGGGCTCGATGCCGAGAACCAGATGCGGCGCGCGGCCGCTTTCCTCGGCGGGCTGTTCGAGGTCGCGCGCGATCACTGGTATCCGATGCTGGTGGTGGTGGACGAGGCGCAGCTGTTCGCGCCGGCGGTGGCCGGCGAGGTTTCCGACGAGGCGCGCAAGCTTTCGCTCGGCGCCATGACCAATCTGATGTGCCGTGGCCGCAAGCGCGGGCTGGCCGGCATCATCGCCACACAGCGGCTGGCCAAGCTCGCCAAAAACGTCGCGGCCGAGGCGTCCAACTTCCTCATGGGCCGCACCTTCCTCGACATCGACATGGCGCGCGCGGCCGATCTCCTGGGCATGGAGCGGCGCCAGGCGGAAGCGTTTCGCGACCTGGAGCGCGGGCAGTTCATGGCGCTGGGGCCGGCGCTGTCGCGGCGGCCGCTCGGCCTGCGCATCGGCCCGACCGATACAAGCCCGCGCAACGGCACGCCGCGGCTGATGCCGCTGCCGGGGGCAGCGCTCGAGGACGCGCGCGCGATCATCCTGGCGGCGCCGCCGCCCGAGACGGCGCGCGCGCCGCGCCGGACGGCGTCGCCCGATCTGCTCGACCAACTGATGGCGGCGAAATCGGCGGCGCTGGAAATCCGGCCCGAGCCGGTGGAACCGCCGATCAGCGCCGAGGATCTGGCCGAACGGCGCGAGCGGGTCGACCGTGTGCTGCGCGCCGTGCTGGCGGAGCCCGATGCCGGGTTCCGCGTCATCGGCGTGCTCTACCAGGAATTCGTCGTGCGCTGCCGCATCGAGGGCCTCGCCTCGGTGGTGCCTGATCTGCCCGCGTTCCGCCGCATGCTGACGCGCGCGCGTGCCGGGCTGGGGTCCGAAACCACCGAGGACGATGCGTGGCGCGACGTCTCGGTCCGCGCCTCCCTGCTGCCCGACGACATGCAGGGCGTGTTCATGATGATCGCGCGTGCGGCGAAAGAGGGCTGGCCGTGTCCAAGCGACGCCGCGATCGCCCGCGCCTATGGCTCGCACTCGCTGCGCCGCGCCCGGCGTCTCCTGACCTATATCGAGGAGCAGGGCCTGATCGTGTGCCAGGTCGATGGTACGGGAAAACGCACCGTGACGCTGGTTGAACTCGCCTGGGCTACCGCACCCGGCGATCCCAATGCCGAGGAGGCGGAGCAGGGGAGCCTGGCGCTGTGAGGCGACTATGACGCGTTCAGCATCCGGCGGATCGCACAGGCTGCCCGACGGCAATGTTGCCCATGCGCGAGCCGGCTTCCGCAAGAGCTGGCGGAACGGCGCTGGCACGGCGGTGGTCCTGAGGTCACTCATCGGCTTCTGGTGAGGGTGGCGCGGCCGCCAGTTGTATCCGAGGCCGGACTAGGCCTGTTACATTAGCGAATGCTGATGAAATGGTGTATGGATGCGACAGCGGTCCCCGGCGATCGCGGTGTCGGGCTCCGCTTCAAAAAGATGGGAGGATGCCATGGCCGAAGCTGCAATGAACGTCACGAAACTGGAAGCCAAATCGCATGACAAACCGGACGAGGTGCGCTCGCCCGCCAAGACGCGCGTCGAAGTGGTGCGGCTGCCAGGCTACACGCTCGCGCGGATGAACATGGAGCCGGGCTGGCGATGGTCCGAATGCGTGAAGCCGGTGGTCAAGACCGACAGCTGCCAAGTCTCACATGTAGGCTATGTCGTGTCCGGGACAATCACAATCAAAATGAAGGACGGGACGCAAAAGACCTTCAGTGAAGGCATGTCCTACACGATCCCGCCCGGCCACGACGCCTGGGTGGAAGGCAAGGCACCGTTCCAGTGCATCGAAGTGCTGAGCGCCGAACAGTACGCCAAACCGGCCTAGGCCCGATCCGCGGATCAGCCTGCCTTGATATGTCGGCGCGTTCACAGAGCCGCACTGGAAGCGCTGTAATGGCCGAAGCGACGAAGCGCCGGCCAGACCAATTCGGCCGGCACGGGAACTTGGTCGGCCAACGCCAGGGCTTGGGAAGGGGTCCCAAGGCCTGGATACACCGGCACGAGCGCAGTTTCAGTGCCGAGGGCAATGGTTCGCGCCTTGGTAAGCCACGCTTTTTATTAGCATTATGAAACCAATGCGGTCGGCCTTCGTTGAGAGGCGCGAGGGCAGTCGTGACCGATCTCAGCGCCAAAGTCGCCGAAGACCAGAACAACGTCTCGGCAAAAGGACCATTTCAGCGTCTCCTCCGGACCATCGGCCCGGGTTTCATCACCGGCGCCTCCGACGACGATCCATCAGGCATCGGCACCTACAGCCAGGCCGGAGCGCAACTCGGGTTCTCTATCAGCTGGACGCTTCTCTTCACTTTTCCTCTCATGGCGGCGATCCAGGAGATAGCGGCGCGGTTAGGCCGAACCACAGGGCGGGGCATATCCGGCAATCTCTGCCGGCACTACCCGGTTTCGCTATCGTGGTTTATCGTTACGCTGGTGTTTGTCGCCAACGTCGTCAACATCGGGGCTGATCTCAGCGCCATGGGCGACGCTCTAAAGCTCCTGGTTGGTGGCCCGAGCTCGCTTTATGTCGTCCTTTTCGGTGCGATTTGCATCTCGGCGATCGTGTTCCTGAACTATTCGAGATACGTCACCGTCCTCAAATGGACGACACTCAGCCTGTTTGCTTATGTCGGTGCCCTTTTCCTCGCGCATGTATCATGGGGTGACGCGGTAAGCGGCATTCTGATTCCCCGCATAAGCTGGAACGAGACCTTTTTCACGACGCTGCTTGCAATCCTGGGCACGACCATTTCGCCTTATCTGTTCTTCTGGCAAGCCTCGGAAGAAGTCGAGGAACAGCAACTCGATCCCAAGGCCAAGCCACTCCGTTGGGCGCCCTGGCAGGCCTCGCCGGCGTTTTCACGCATCCGCGCCGACACGCTGATGGGAATGGCCTTCTCGAATCTGATCGCGATCGCAATCGTCATCACCAGTGCCGCAACCCTGCATAAGGCCGGGGTGACGGATATCGGTTCTTCGACAGACGCCGCAAAGGCCTTGGAGCCGGTGGCCGGCCGTTTCGCGTTCATAATCTTTGCCGCTGGAATCATTGGCACCGGGCTGCTCGCCGTGCCTGTCCTCGCAGGCTCGGCCGCCTACGCGGTGGGCGAAGCTTTTCGCTGGCCAGTCGGTCTTGAGCGCCGGCCCAAGGAAGCTGTCGCCTTTTACGCCACCCTGGCGAGCGCCGGGGCCTTGGGGATGGGGATCATGTTTACACCGATCGACCCCATCAAGGCGCTTTACTGGAGTGCCGTGATCAATGGCGTCTGTGCGGTGCCGGTGATGGCGGTCATGATGCAGATGACCCATCGCCGGGAGATTATGGGAGAATTCCCCGTGCAAGGCTGGCTACGCGCGCTTGGATGGTTATCCACGCTGGTCATGTCGCTCTGTGTCCTGGGCTTGGTCGTGCAATGGGTGCTCTGAGCTAGCGCTTCTCAGTTTTTCGACGGTGATGTCGCACAGTCGGCTCTGGCACGAGATGGACACCGCGCCATGGTGAGGCGACTCGATCAGTTCCCGCCAATCGGATCGAGCAAGCCGAAGATCGAGACGAGCAAGATCGCGGCAAGGCCGAGGCCTATCTCGGCCAGCGTGCCTGTCCGGATTGCGGCGAGGGCGGAGGCGCGGTGTCGGCCGAGGCGCGGCACGAACCAATAGCGGTTGAGGATAGCTGCCGCCGTCATAAGGAAGACGACGACGATCTTTGCCGTCAGCAGCGCCCGGTAGGTAGGGGAGATGCCGAGTGGCCAGCCGACGATGAACAGGCTATTGCCGATACCGGACAGGATCGCCAGCGCAACAGCCCAGTGGCCGGCGGTCGAGAAGCGGCGCAGTGCCACCGTCGCCTCGGCCTTGAAGGGCGGCTGGCCGAATTGCGCGAGCACAATGAGTAGCGGCGGCAACGCGCCTATCCATGCGCCGGCGGCAAGCACGTGCAGGACGTCGTTGAGCGGATGAACAACGCCTTGCCAGCCGCCCTGCATGACCGCATGTCCGCTGAAGGCGAGCGCGGCCAGACCGAGCGCTGCCGCGCCGGCGGTCGCTGCCGTCTTGAAGCGGGCAGGAGACAATTGCGAAAAGACAAGGATGACGACAGCCGCGAGTTGCGCCAGCCATGCCGTCCCGACGCTGGTCGTCATCAGCACATCGGTCAGTACCCGCCCGTTCACCGCATCGGTCCAGCCGTCGCCGATCATGGCGGTCTGGATCGGCAGGGCGAGAAGCGTGGTGGCCAGCGCAAGCCCGACCGCAACGAGGCGGGAACCAGCCAGCCGGTCCGCGATCGGCCCGGCCAGGCGCCGAGGCACAAGCGCCGCCAGATAGCCGAAGCCGCCCCAGAGCATCATCAGCGCCGCATCGTGAACGAAGCGGCAGGCCATAAGGAAAGTGTCCGGCATCATCGGGCGGCCGGGGGAGGCAACATTGGGCGGTCCGTCATCACGAAAGCGAAAAGAGGGGGCATGATCGTGGGCCCCTCTGATCGATCACGGCTTCACGGTGAACTTATAGTCGCCATGCGTCTTGTGGCCGTCCTGCGACAGCGCATGCCACTCGACCTTGTAGGTGCCGGCGGCGAGCCCGGCGGGAAGATTGACCATGAACGTCTTGTCGCCGTCCATCAGCATGTCGCCATCGGTCTTGACTTGCTTCTTGTCCGGTCCGATGACGTTGACGCCGGTGAACTTCAGGTTGAGCTCCTCGCTGAATTTGAGGTCGAGTTCCGTGGGGGCGTCTTTCACCGTGCCGTTGATCGGCGGCTGGGCAGCTTCCAGATGGGCATGGGCATAGGCGGTGCTCGAAAGCGTGGCGGAGGCGGCGATGAAAGCAACTGCGAGCAAGATGTTGCGCATGGATCTGTTCCTTGGTGTCCTAAGAACGGGATAACGCGACATTTCCAAGCGCGCTGCCCAAGAGCAAGGCATTTAAGGCCAAGGCGTCAAACAAACGCGTGATCCGGGCCTGCACCGCCCCTCGCGAATTGCAGCCATCGGGCGGGCAAGTGTCCGCTTCCGCCCAGATCAGCCGTTCATCCTCTATCGCTCCTCCACAATCCGCAGATACGCCGCCGTCACGAACAGCACGATCAGCCCGAACAGGATCCGTCTCGCACCCTCCGGCATCTGCAAGATCGTCAGCAGCGTCGTCAGCACGGTCAGGATGAGTGCGCCTATGATGGTGCCGGTGTAGCCGCCGCGGCCGCCGAAGATGGAGGTGCCGCCGATCACGGCCGCCGCCACCGAAGGCAGCACCAGGGGTTCGGCGAGTGACAGGGACGGGGCCTTGATCAGGCCGATATAGAGCAGGCCGGTGATGCCGGCGAGCACGCTCGAGGTGATGTAGAGCGCGGTGATCACCTGCCAGTATTGCACGCCGGAGAGGCGCGTGGCGCGCTCATTGTCGCCCACGGCGTAGAGCAGGCGGCCGAAGCCGGTGCGGGCCAGCGTGAAGACGATGAGGGCCGCCAGCGGCACGAACAGCAGCAGGGCGTTGGGGAAACCCCAGGTGACGCCGGTGCCCAGCCAGTTGAGGAAATCGGGTATCTTGGCGCCCGACGCGATCACCGTGCGCTGGTAGACCTGCAGGCAGCCGGTGCCGATCAGGCTGGTGCCCAGCGTCATGATCAGCGGGTGGACGCGGAAGACGCCGACGCCGACGCCGTTGACGAGCCCGATCAGCACCGCCGGCATCATCGCCAGCAGGAAGGCGATAGCCGGGTCCTGATTGACGATCTGCGTCGCCATGATGAAGGCGCTCATCGTCGCCACCGTGCCCACCGACAGGTCGATGCCGCCGGTCAGCATGGTCATGGTCTGGCAGCCGGCCAGGATGGCCAGCGGAATGGCGAATTTGATGGTGTTGGCGATCCAGCGCTCGTTTACGATGCCGGGGCGCAGGATCTGCAGGATCACCACCAGGATGACGAGCAGGAGGATCAGCGGGACCAGCGGCCGGTCGGCCATGAAGCGCTTTATCCGGCGGCCGAAGGGAACGGGCTGGGTGATCGCGGTGGTGCTCATGAGGCGGCTCCTGTTCGCGATAGGGTGGCGCAAGCGACGCGTCTACCCCTTCTCCCCTTGTGGGAGAAGGTGGATCGGCGCGTAGGGCCGAGACGGATGAGGGGTGCTGGAAGGAATGAGGCGTCGGTGCCTTCTGGAGCACCCCTCATCCGACCTCGCTTCGCGAGGCCACCTTCCCCCACAAGGGGGGAAGGAAGAAAGGCGCGCCGATGCCTTCCCATCATTGCCGCCCCCGCATCGTGATGAACGCGCCGAACATCACCACGGCGACCATGATCAGCCCTTCGATGATGGCGGTGACGTTGGGGTCGATGGCGAGCAGCGTCAGGTCGGTGCGCACCAGGCGCAGCACGAAGACGGCGACGATGGGGCCGAGCAGGCCGCCCTTGCCGCCGCCGAGCGCCACGCCGCCCAGCACCACGGCGGCGACGCTGGCCAGGAGATAGGGACCGGGAATGGGCGCGCCGATGCCGGTGCTCATGGTCAGAGCCAGCCCGCCGAAGGCGGCGAACAGGCCCGACAGCGCATAGGCGATGATGCGGGTGCGCTTGACCGGAACGCCGCTGCGGAACGCCGCCAGTTCGCTGGAACCGATGGCGTAGATGGAGAGGCCAAGGCGTGAGCGCCTGAGCGGTATCCAGATGATCGCGAGGCAGACGATCAGCACCAGCAGTGCCTTCGGGACCCAGGCGTCGACGGCGTCGGGCAGGCCGGGTATCGGCACCGTGCCCGAGATCAGCGCCTTCAGCCACTCGGCGGCCGCGCCGCCGGGCGCTTCGAGCACCAGAAGGGCGGCACCCTGCAGCACGAAAAGCATCGCGAGGGTGACGACGATGTCGGGCACGCGGGTGACGACGATGAGCAGGCCGTTGAGCGCGCCGAGCACGAAGCCCATGGCGAGCACGAAGGGCACGACGAACAGCGCGTATTCTTCCGACGCGCCCGCCATCATCGAGGCGGCGGTGACGCTGGTCAGTGCCATCATGGCGGCGACCGACAGATCGATACCGCCGGCGATGACGACCACGGTCTGCGCGGCGACGGCGAAAGCATAGGGCAAGACGGCGCGGGCGAGCGAGCCGAAATCGCCGCTGCCGTAGCCGGGCTGGATCAGCTTGGTGACGATGAACAGAACGATGAGCAGGGCGAACAGGCCCGATACCCAGCCCTGACGCCGCAGGAAATGGTTCATGGCGCGGCCTCCGGCGCATCGGAGGCATTGGCCGACGTCGAATCCGACGGATTCGCCGAGGGATCGGCGAGAATGCCGATATCGGCCTTGGCGCCGCGCGGCAGGCCGTAGGCGGCGCGCATCAGCGCCGGTTCGTCGGCTTCCTCGACCGGGAAGATATCGACGAGGCGGCCACCGAAGATGACGATGACGCGGTCGCAGACGCGCTGCACCTCTTCCAGTTCGGACGTATAGAACAGCACCGACTTGCCGTGGCCGGCGAGCTCGCGCAGCAATTTGTAAATCTCCTGCTTGGTGCCGACATCGATGCCGCGCGTCGGGTCGAAGCACAGGATGGTGCGGGCGTCCGCGGCGATCCAGCGGGCGATCGTCACCTTCTGCTGGTTGCCGCCGGACAGGCGCTGCACCTCGCCTTGCGCGCGGGTGTCGATCTGCAGCCGCTGGATGGCGCTGAGTACCGTGGCGCGCTCCCTGCGCATACGAATAGGCCCCCAGTTGCGAAGAGCCGCACTGAAGGGAAGGGCGATGTTCTCGCGCACCGAACGCTGCATGGCGAGCGCCTCGGAGCGGTCGCCCGGCACATAGGCGATGCCGGCACGGATGGCGTCGATGGGGTGAGAAAACTTCGCCGGCTGGCCGTCGACCTCGATCGTGCCGCCCGACGGCTTGATCGAGCCGGCAAGGGCCGCGAACAATTCGTCCTGGCCCTGGCCTTCCAGTGCCACGACGCCGGCGACCTCGCCATCGGCGAGATCGAAGGAGACGTCGTTGAGCTTGGTGCCGACGCGCAGATTGCGCACGGCAAGCCGGGGGCGGGCAAAGGCGGGCGCTGCCTTCTGGGCGGCGGTGCGGGCGGCGACGTGGGTTTTGACGATGCGGGTGCCGAGCATCAGCTCGACGATCTTTTCCTCGACGCCCGGCTCAATGTCGACGACGCCGACGGTTGCCCCGTCGCGCAGCACGGTGGCGCGGTCGCACAGCGCCGCGATCTCGACGAAGCGGTGCGAAATGAAGATCACGGCGCGGCCGCTGTCGCCCTGGCGCCGCACCACCTCCAGCACTTTTTCGGCGAGGTTGGCGGGGAGCGCCGCCGTCATCTCGTCGAGCAGCAGCACATCGGGCTCGACGGCCAGCGCGCGGGCCAGGTCCAGCACGCGCAGAATGGCCAGCGGAATGTCGCGCGCGGTGTCGCGGAGATCGAGGTCAGGAATGCCGAGTTCGCGCACCCAGGCGCGGAATGGCTCGACCGGCGTGCCGGTGAGCCGCAGATTGGACAGCACGTCAAGGTCGGGGATCAGCGACGGCTCCTGGTAGACGGGCAGCAGGCCGGCGCGGCGCGCGGCGGCGGGCGAGCGTATGTCGCGGGCCTCGCCACGGATCAGGATGCGCCCGGCATTGGCCGAGATCGCTCCGGTCAGGATCTTCACCAGCGTCGACTTGCCGGCGCCGTTGGCGCCCATCAGCGCGTGCACCTCGCCCGGCAGGACGGAGAGCGACGCGTTGCGCAGCGCGGCGACCGCGCCGTAATTCTTGGCGACGCCGGAGGCGTCGAGGAGAGGATTTGCGGTCAATCGTTCGGGTCTCGGTTGTGGGACCAAATCAGTGCGAATGTCGGCGCCGCCCCTCACTGTCCTGCCGGACATCTCTCCCCGTAAAACGGGGAGAGAGAAGCTGGCCGCGATGCTGGTGCCCTTTTCGAACATTGAAGGGTGGCGAAATCGACGACGAGTGTCCCTCTCCCCGTCATTATACGGGGAGAGGATGCCGGCAGGCAGGTGAGGGGCGGCGCCGACGGATGGCCGTCAGCAGCCCAATTACTCGCCCGGGCCCTTGCAGGCGACGATCTGGTCCTTGGTGTAGGTCGTCCAGTCCGGGATCATGATCGAGACCGGCCATTCCGGGCTGAGCGAGGGATCGGCGGCGGCCTTCAGCTTGGCCTTGCCTTCTTCCGTGGCGTTTTCCCACAGCTGCGGCTGCACCAGCACGGTGTGCTCCGCCGGCTTCTTGCCGTCGAGGATCTGCAGCGCCAGTGTGACGCCGGCACCGCCGATCGAGCCGGGGTTGGTCACCGCCGCGCCGACGAGGCCCTTGACCGAGCTCAACTGGCCGACGAAGCCGGCATTGTCGGCACCGACGATCGGCACCAGCGGCGCCTGCGATTCGACCAGGGCGTCGACGATGACGTTGTCGATGCCTGAGGTCCACACGCCGTTGAACGGCGTGCCGGTGGCCAGGAACGACAGCATCTGCTGCTTGGCCTGGTCCTGCTGCCAGCCGGTGAAGACTTCCTGCGCGACCTTCACATTGGGGAATTCGGCCAGCGCCTTCTTGAAGCCTTTGTCGCGGTCGCTATCGGCCGAAGCGCCGGCGGCGCCGCGCATGTAGAACACCTCGCCCTTGCCGCCCATCTGCTGGAACAGCCACTTGGCGCCGAGATAGGCGTATTCCTCCTGGTTGTTGGAGATGATGTAGGCCGACGGCTCGGTGACCGCCTGGTCGACGGCGACGACGACGATGCCGGCCTTGGTGGCTTCCTCAAGCCCCGCCTTGATGCCGGCCGGATCGGCGGGGTTGACGACGATGGCGTCGACCTTGGCGCTGATCAGGTTGCGGATGTCTTCCAGCTGCCCGGCGGCATCGGTGTTGCGATGGGCGATGTTGAGCTTGGCGACCTCGCCGGAAGCCAGCGCCTGCGCCTTCATGGCGCACACCATCTCCTCGCGCCAGCCATTGCCCTGCACGGTGTTGGAGATGCCGATCGTGTACTTGCCGGCGGCCGACGACACGCCTATCGAGGCCAGCAAGGCAGCACCCGCAAGCAGCGGGACCATGGTCAGGATTTTCTTCATTTCAGTACTCCTCCACATTGTTTTTCAGTTTCAGTTCAACCCGTTAAAGCGTGCCGCTGACAAACTGAGTCACGCAGCGCGCTTCAATTCATTTGACGAGGGGGCGCAGCACGTCGCGGGCAAGCAGGAAGCCACGCTTCACATGATCGTCGCTGCCTTCAAATCGCCTGTCCTCGTGTTCGATGATGATGGATCCGTCATAACCGGCACGATAGAGCCCGGAGAAGAAACCGCTCCAGTCGACATCGCCCAGCCCCGGCATGCGCGGCACCTGCCAGCCTATGCCAGCCGAAAGGATTCCGCGCTCGTACAAACCGTCATGATCAATCATCAGGTCCTTGGCGTGGACATGCAGCATGTAGGGACCGAATTCCCTGATGAAGCGGGCCTGATCGATCATCTGCCAGACCAGATGGGAGGGGTCGAAATTCATGCCGATATCGCCGCCCCAGGTCTCCAGGATCCGGCGCCAGATCTGCGGCGAATAGGCGATGTTGTGCCCGCCCGGCCATTCGTCATAACTGAAGATCATCGGGCAGTTCTCGAAGGCGAGCTTCACGCCGTGGTCGCGCGCAAAGGCGACGATCTCGGGCCAGACCTTAAGAGCGTCCTGCCAGTTGACGTCGATGGGCTTGGCGGCATCGCCGCCGCAGAAGGTGTTGACCAACGGCGCGCCCATATTGGCGGCCAGCACGATCACCTTCTTCAGATGGGCAATAACCGCCTCGCGGTGCGCGGCATCGGGATGCAGCGGGTTGGGATAGTAGCCGAGGCCGGAAACGGAAATGTTCTTCTCCGCCAGCGAGGCGACGATCTCCTTGGCTTGTGCGGGCGAGGTGGAGGCGGCGTCGATATGGCTGGTGCCGGCATAGCGTCGGCTGGCGCCGGAGGATTTCGGCCAGCAGGCGATTTCCAGCGCCTCGAAGCCGACCGAGCTGGCCCAGCCGGCGACATCGCCAAGCGGCGTCTCCGCGAACGGTGCGGTGAGCAGTCCAAGTTTCATCATGCCTCCCCTGGCCGTGGCTTCACGACCGATGCCTATAATGCCGATTGTTTGGATCGCTTCAACCTCGCGACCTCATCTTGTTCAAGACTGTGCCGGACAGCCGCCATCGGATTGTCCGAAAGCAGCTCGCCAAGCGCCACGGTGACGGCCTCGCGGAATGTCTGGTTCGCGGCAAGGCCGGGGTCGAAAATCGTGTCGATGGCCAGGATGGCGGCAGCCAGCGCCGGCGTATCGCGGCCGGTGGCGTCGGCAATCGCGGCGACCTTGCCCGCATAGGGATCCGATACCGGCCAGCTTTTTCCGAAGCGTTCCGAGGCCTGGATCAGATAGGCCATCCAGCCGGCGACCGGCACCGATAGCAGGCCAATGCTGGCGCCTTGGTCCAGCCGGTCGCGGATCGGGTTGAGCAGGCGCTGGACGATCTTTTGCGAACCATCGGTGGCGATCTGGTGGTTGCGGTGCCGGATCGCGGTGTTCTTCAACCGGCCGAGGCTCTGCTCGACATAGGCCAACGGCTCCATGCCGGGGACCGGCATCAGCGTCGGCACTGTCTCCTCGACCAGCATGCGGCGCACGAAGACCGACAGCAGCGGGTCGGCGATGGCGTCTGACGTGTGTTCGAGCCCGGCCAGCACGCCGAGCGTGGCGAGCGTCGTCTGCGCACCGTTCAGCACCCGCATCTTGAGATGCTCGAACGGCGTGACATCGTCGACGAAGGTCGCGCCGACCAGATCCCAGCGCGGCATGCGACCAGCGAACTTTTTCTCGATCACCCACTGCCGGAACGGCTCGCCGACGGCGACGGCGCCGTCGTGATAGCCGAACCATTGCTCGACGCTGTCGAGATCGTCCTGCGTCACCGCCGGCGCGATGCGGTCGACCATGGCGGAGGGGAAGGCGGCGTTGGCTGCGTTCCAGTCGGCCAGGCCGTTGCCGCGCCGTTCGGCAAAGGTCCGCACCACGGTCTCCAGGATAAGGCCGTTGGTCGGGATGTTGTCGCAGGAGAGCAGCGTCAGCGGCTGGCCATGCGTGGCTTGGCGCAACTCCAGCGCCCGCGTGAGGATGCCGGGCACGCTGCGCGGTGTCTCCGGGTTGGCAAGGTCATGGACGATGTCGGGGTGACCGAGATCAAGCTCGCCGCTCGACGGGATATGGCAATAGCCTTTCTCGGTCACCGTCATCGTCACCAGTTCGATGTCGGGTGAGGCGAGCACGTCTAGCGCTGGTCCGGCGCTGTCCTGGCTGTCCACCACCTTCACGATGCTGCCGATGACGCGCGCCTCGACGTGATCGTTCTCGCGGATCAGCCTGGTGTAGAGCCCGCTCTGGCGGCCCAGCGTCTCGGCGAGATGAGGCGGGCGGATGTTGATGCCGACAATCCCCCAGCGGTCGAACTGGCGCGACAAAAGATCATCGGTGTATTCGGCCTGGTGGCAGCGGTGGAATGCACCGACGCCCAGATGCGCCATACCGGGTTGAAGCGCGGCCCGGTCGTAGGCCGGCTTTTGCACGGTGGCGGGAAGCCTCTCCAGCATCTCGGGCCGGAGCGTTTCCGGCGAAGTGTTCACCGGTTCGCCCCGATCACCGACTGCTCCTGATCGATCACGGCGCCGGTCATCGGGCCGGCGGCGTCGGAGAGCAGGAACACGGCAAGATTCGCGATATCGTGTGGCGCCAGCAGCCGGCCGAAAGGTTGCGCGGCGTTGGCGGCGTCGAGCCAGCCCGGACCGTGGCCGAGCGTTTCAGATTGCATGACGCGCTCGGCCGGCGTGTCGGTCCAGCCGACATTGATGCCGTTGACGCGGATGCGGTCGAAGCGGTGGGCGTTGGCGGCGTTCTTGGTCAGCGTGGAGAGCGCGCCCTTGGTGGCGGAATAGACGGCGAGCTCCGGCGCGCCGCAATGCGCGTTGATCGACAGGATGTTGAGAATAGCGCCGCCCTGGCCGCGCTTCTTCATGTCGGCGATGACAGCCTGCATCAGGAAGAAGGGCGCGCGGGCGTTGACGGCGAACAGCGAGGCCCAGTCGTCGAGGCTGGCATCGAGGAAGGAGGCTCGGTCGGTGAGGCCGGCGGCGTTGACGAGACCGTCGATGCGGCCGAAGCGCTCGACGCAGGATTGAGCCAGGAGTGCAGGGGCTTGCGGATCCGCGAGGTCGGCGGCGACGAAGATCGCCGGCGTGCCCAATTGCGACAGCTCCGCCGCCACGGCTTCGCCGCGCGTCTTCGCGCGGCCGGTGACCAGAAGGCCCGCCGCGCCGGAACGCGCCAGCGTTTCGGCGATGGCACGGCCGATACCTTGCGTCGACCCGGTGACCAAAATCACCTTGCCGTCGAGCCGGATCTCCATTCCTCCTCCCGGAACAAAGTTTCTATTTTTTGAAATATGGAACGATGGTTCCCGATAGTCAATCGGGCCAGCGTGGGTTCATAGGACAATCGCTGTTGGCTGGCGCTGCCCCTCACCTGCCTGCCGGCATCCTCTCCCCGCAGAGCGGGGAGAGGGGCGCTCTCACCGCCGGTTCGCCAATCCCCAGCGTCGCAAGAAGGCGCCGGCGCTGCGTCCAGCCCCTTCTCCCCGTCACTATACGGGGAGAAGTGCCCGGCAGGGCGATGAGGGGCGGCGCCGACTTCGGCAATTGGCGACCTCCGCCACAAGGGCTACAATCCAGAACCAGCTTACTTGCCGCGCCGCGCCACCACGCCATGGACCAGCGCCATGCCGACCGCCAGCGAGGCGGCCAGCGAGCGGAAGCCGGCGAAGTCGGATTCCACCACCTCCAGCCAGCTGTCCGACAGCCGGGTGAGCGGGCTGAAGGTGCTGTCGGTGATGGTGACGATGCGGGCCTTGCGCTCATGCGCCACGGCGACGAGGTCGGGCGTGATCGAATTGTAGGGACTGAAGGAAACCGCCAGCACGGCGTCGCGGCCGCCGATGCAGCCGACCTGGTCGAGCGCGGTCGAGCCGACATTGTCGACCAGCACGTTGCGCACGCCTTGCTGCGAGAGCGTCAGCGACAGATAAGCGGTGACCGGGAAGGCGCGCTTGGAACCGATGACATAGATCAGGTCGGCGGCGGCCAGAAGCGCCACCATCTTCTCGAAATTCTCGACGTCGAAGCCGCTTTCGATGCGGCCAAGCGAAGCCTGCGAGGCGCCGACCATGCCGTGCAGGAAATGCAGCTGCGCAATGGGCTCGGCCTCGCTGCGCTGTTCGCCTCGCCCTTCCGGCCACGAGCCCTTGACGTGCTCCTTGAACAGGCCCTGGAAATCGGAAAATCCGGCATAGCCGAAGATCTGCGCGAAGCGCACCAGTGTGGAGGGCTGCACGCCGGCCTGCGCCGCCACCTGCGCGATGGTGCCGAGCGCGACGTCGCTCGGATGCTGCCACAGGAAGATCGCCACCTGGCGCAGCCGCTTTGGGAAATGCACGGTGCCCGATGACAGCACCGCGCGCAGTTCCTCATAGGTTTGCGGCTGGATATAGCCCAATGCCGCCAGCGAGCGCCCGCGCTTGCGCGTCGCGGCCTCGTCGGCACTGGATCGACCGGATGATTTGCGCGCCCCGCTCATGATTTTAGGCTAGCGCGATACGATCGTTTTACAATATGGAAATTGGAAATCCTGTTCGAAAGTGGTAGCCGCGTTTTAGGGTCTCCCGCGTCGGCGGGATGGTCGGCCGGGAGGAGTTTTCAAAGATGGTCTACGCAACATCGGACGGATCAACGCGCAAGCGCCTGAGGGTGGGCATGGTCGGCGGCGGCCGCAATGCTTTCATCGGCGCCGTGCATCGCCTCGCCATGCGGCTCGACGACCAGATCACACTGGTCGCCGGCGCGCTGTCGTCCGATCCGGAGAATGCCGCCGCCTCGGCCGCCGAGATCGGCATCGCGCCGGAGCGCAGCTATGCCGATTACCACGCCATGGCGAAGGCCGAGGCCGTGCGGCCGGACGGCATCGAGGCGGTCGTCATCGTCACGCCCAATCATCTGCACGCGCCGATCGCGACAGCCTTCCTCGAGGCCGGCATAGACATCATCTGCGACAAGCCGCTGTCGACCACGCTTGGCGACGCCGAGGCGCTGGTGGCGCTGACGCGGGCGCGAAAGCGCCGCTTCGTCGTCACCCTCAACAACACCGGCTACGCCATGGTGCGCCAGGCGCGCGAAATGGTGATGGCGGGCGAGCTCGGCCGCATCGTGTCCGTGCAGGGCGCCTATATCCAGGACTGGCTGACCAGGCCGATCGACGCCGAGGGCCAGAAGCAGGCGGAATGGCGCACCGATCCGGCAAGGGCAGGGCAGTCGGCGGTGCTGGCCGATATCGGCGTTCATGCCTTCAACCTGGCGAGCTACATTTCGGGCCGCGAGGCCGAGACTGTGTCGGCTGACCTGTTCACCGCCGTGCCTGGACGGCGACTCGACGACAACGCGCATGTGCTGGTGCGCTGGACGGACGGGGCGCGCGGCACGATCCTGGCCAGCCAGACCTCGCCCGGCCACTACAACGACCTCTCCGTACGCATCTATGGCGACAAGGCCGGCCTCGAATGGTCGGGTGGCCGGCCGGAGGAATTGCGCTTCTCCCGATATGGCGAGGAAACCCGCACACTGGTGCGCGGCGGCCATGGCTCGACCGAGGAAAGCCGGCGCGTCTCGCGCATGCCGGCGGCGCACCCCGAGGGCTATATCGAGGCCTTCGCCAATTTCTACCGCGACGCCGCCGACATCATCCGCGCGCATCGGTCGGGCGGCGTGGTCGATCCGGCGCGCGCGGCGCAGGTTCCCGATGTCGTCGATGGCGCGCGCGGCGTGAAGTTCGTCGCCGCGGCGGTGGAGTCGAACGCGGCGGGCGGGGCGTGGACGGCTGCGCGGTTTGGCTGAGGCGCACGAAGCTTTCCGCGATAGAACGCATGCGGGATTTCGAATAAGGTTAGAGCGGTTCAGCGTTTGGCGGGATCGTTGCCCCGCTCTAAGTCTTTGTTATTACGCAATTCAGGACGGAAAACCGCCACGCACTTTTCCTGGAATTGCTCTAGCTTGCCACGGGCAACCGTCGAGATCGAGCGAAGCTTCTCAGCCGGTCGGAATCCATTGCGTGCCCGAATGCGTAGCCTTGCAATATGTCGCAGCCAAGCCCTTTGAGCACACGTGCGTGCTTCATCGTCTCGACGCCTTCGGCTATGATCTCGATACCCAGGGATTTGCCGATTTCGATGATCGACGAGACGACCTGCCGTTGCTGGGGTGAGTTCACGATAGGATCCACCAACTGACGATCTATCTTGAGGCGGCGAGGCTGCAATTTGAGCAGGCTGACAATAGAGGCATAACCGGTGCCGAAATCGTCGATTTCGATGTCGATGCCGAGTTGCTTGATCTGCTCGACGTTCCATGTGACCAGATCGTCGTTGTTGTCGAGGAAGATCGACTCGACGAGTTCAAAGGAAAAAGTTCCCTTTCTGATGTTGAGGTCACGCAAGCTCTTCAGGAGTTCCTCGTCTTGAAGGCGCCGTGCCGAAACGTTGACCGACACGCGCGGAATACCGATCTTGTCGGCGGACCACGCTTCGAAATCCAAAAGCGATTGCTGGAGGACTTTCCGGTCTATCACCGACACGACGTTCAGTTCTTCGGCGGTCTTCAGGAAAGCGTCAGGCGTCAGAATCCCCTTCTCTGGATGCCTCCACCGCGCCAGCGCTTCAACGCCGACGATTTCCAGCGTCTTTGCATCAAATTGAGGCTGGTAGAATACGATGAATTCGTCTCGCTCGAGACCGGCTAGAATCTCGTCGGCAACTCTTTTCGTGTTGACGATCTCGCTTTGCAGTTCTCCACTGAAGAATTCATAGCGGTTGCGGCCCCGCCTCTTTGCCCGGTAGAGGGCAATATCGGCATTCACCAGCGACTGCCTGGCATCGGTGTCTCTATCATTGTCGATCGCAATTCCGACGCTGACGCCAAACCGACATTGATGGCCATGGTAATAAACAGGTCTGCGCATCTGCTCAATGATGTTGTCAGCGAGCGCCGCGGCCTGGCTGACATTGCCGTACACCGTACAGAGCACGATGAATTCGTCTCCTCCAATCCGAGCGACAAAACCGCGGTCGCCGACATTGGACTTGAGGATGGATGACGCGTGCACCAGCATTGCGTCGCCGGCCGCATGACCAAGCGTATCATTGATGTGCTTGAAGCGATCCAGATCGATGTGAAGCAGCGCCGCGCAGCCGCCGTTGAGTCTGGCCTTTGCCGCATAATCTTCCAGCACCTGGTCCAGATAACGCCGATTGGGCAAATCCGTCAGCGAATCGTGCAGGGCGATGTGTTCTATGCGCGCCTTGGCAGATTCGAGTTCCGTATTTTTCGACTCGGTCAGCTGTTTTGCGCGAACCAGATCGGTGTTCAGCAGGACGTCTGCAGTCACGTCCCACTCCGCGCCGACCATTCGAGGCGAATTGTTTGCGATCTGGTAGAAGATAGCCGTGGACCGGACGTGACGAATTTCACCGTTCGGCCGAACAATCCGGTATTCCGACGAATATGTGTTTCGCCCGGCCACTGCCTTGTCGAAATCCGCAAGCGCGCCAGGCAGATCGGCAGGATGAATGGCCCCGGCCCAGTCCGGATATCCGCGCGGCTCGCCATCGGACTCTCTGCCGTAGATCTCGTTGACGCGATCGTCCCACGTCAGATGGTTGGTTTCGAGGTCGTGCTCCCACACTCCGATGGCCGACGCCTCCAGAGCAAGCTCCAGCCGTCGCGACAGCCGATGCAACTCCCAGTAGTTTTGCTGCCTCTCGTCGATCAGGCGGCCTGCCGCCAGGAAGGGGATCAAGATCAGTGCGGCCGCTGCCGCCATGATCGCCCTCAGCAGCCATGCGTTGGCGGGAGTGGCGGGCCAACCGTTCTTGGGAATGGCGGCGATCTGCCAGGAGCCCGACGGGAGCAGAACGTCGGCCGTCACCGGATTGTTCTTGACGACTCGCTGGTCACCGAAGAACTGGACTCCCTTCGCGCCAAGGGCATCACTGCCGATGAGCGCCACGTCAATCCCGAGATTCTTGTCGAGGAGACCCGTCGCCTGGTAAAGGCGCTGCATGTCGACGACCGCGGAAACAATGCCCCAGAACCGGTCGGTGTTGCCCGCGCTTTTTACGAATACCGGGAATCGACCGATGAAGGCCTGTCCTCCCTGCGCCAGATCGACCGGGCCAGCGAGAACGAGCTTGCGCTCGTCGCGCGCTCGCAGGGCAGCCGCGCGCTGCTGGTCGTTCTTGCGGTAATCGAGACCGATGGCCTTCTCGTTGCCGGCCATCGGGTACATCAAGGAAATGACCAGGTCGGGCGCGCCGGCAATATTGCGAAGTTGGGACTCTTCGCTGAACAGGCGGCTGGCAAGTTCCGTGAAGCGTTGCTCTCCCATGTATGGTTCGGTCGTGACCGCGGCGACCAGACCTCGAACCAGCTGAAGATTGCCGTTGATGTTTCCTTCGAGCTTGGCGCGAATGACGTTGACCTTGGCCAGCACATCCGCGCGGGCGGCCTGGTCCGAAACGATCTTGTTCTGATGGTCCGCGAACGCCGCGCAAACGGCAATAACCACAATCGCGATCCCCACCGGGATCCTTGCCGGTGAGAAGACGGCCACCCTTGCGCGGCCGAGGATTTTGGCGAAACGAGCCAATAGGGCGAGGTTCCCTTGTGCTTGTCAGGCTCTCTGGGTGAGCCTTATCAAGGGAATATTAGTTCGCAATAACTTAATTTTGGCCTTCACAGTCTTTAAAATTTTTTTTGCGCCTTCGGGTGCTGGCGCGGGCAATCGCACCAGCACTCGCCACATAACGTTAGTGGCTATCGACTTTTTTCTGGACGATCCGATACGTCCCGACGCCGCGCTTGGTTGCTCCAATTGAATAAGCCATTGGAATCTTTGGAGCTTTTTCGGGCAGGCGGTACATATCCCTGCCGGCCCTCACCGCGAATGAAAAATGCTTCCAGGAAACCGTGTCATGCTCGTTGAGAAAATCGAGCGTCAGCCCCGCTGCGATCAGCGCGTTCACCACGTCGCTGATCGGATGGATCCACTCATAGTATCGAGGGTGCTTCAATGTTCGTTCGTCGCCGGTATAGGTCTGATTCTCGTTCCAGGCGAGCGGTCGCGCCACCGGCGTTCGCCAGTCGTCCTTCAATTCGAGGGCGGCAGCCTTGCGGTTGCACTGGAACATCAAGGGATGGCCCTCGGCCATGTACAGCCGGCCGCCAGGCCGCATAAGATCGGCGACCACCCGCGCCCAACGAAAGACATCGTCAAGCCAGTTCACCGACCCCCAGGTGACGTAGACTACGTCATAGGTCTGGTCGAGCGCTTCGACCGCCTCGTATAGCGGCGCCTCCACGAAGCGAACGTCACTGCCTGCCTTGGAGGCGAAATCCCTCGCCGCGGCGATCGCCCTCGGTGAAAAGTCCAGGCCGGTCACGCTGCCCGCGCCGAGATTCCTCAGGCTGATCGTGTCGAGCCCGATGTGACATTGCAGATGGACGATGTCCTTGCCGAAAATGTCTCCGACCTCGCGCGTTTCCAGCTCATAGAGATTGGATCCACCAGCCAGCACATTCTCAATGCGGTAGCTGCCCGTTCTGTCGGTCGCGTGCAGTTCGGCCCGATCGTCCCAATTCAGGAGGTTCGCGTCCAAAAACGGTTCCAAAGTGCCCCCGATCTCAGCCGTCGCAAGGTTAACAGCTGGTTAATAGACATTGCAGTGAGCAGACACGCGCGTCAATCCCGGAAGTCGCCGTGGCGGCGCCCATTCCCCGAAATCGAGACGATCACGCTGCTCGACCGCACCAGCTTCTCCGCCATGCGCTGCATGAGCGACATGCTGGCGATGGGGGCCACCGTCGCGCTACGGGAGCGGGGCTTGAGCGTTCCCGACGACTGCGCGGTGATGGGCTTCGACAACATCTACATCGCGCCGCTGCTGGTGCGGCCGCTGTCGACCATCGAACGGCGCATTTCCGAGGCCGGCTTCCTGGCAATCGGCGCGCTGATCGATTTTCTGAATGATCCCAAGCAGCCGCGCCGGATGGTGCTGATGGAACCGACGGTGATCCTGCGCGAAACGATGTGACGAGCCAGGGACCTGGCCGGCGATCACGCGGCATCCAGCTGCGCTAACAAATCCGTCAGCATCGGCCGCTGCCCGGCAAGGATCTTGACCTCGGCCTCGGGCAGGCTGAACCAGCCTGCTCTGTCGACCTCAGGAAATTCTTTCATCGACCCGGACCGCGGCGGCCATTCCATCGTGAAGATGTTGCTCTTGATCGTGGCAACGTCGATCCCGGTTCTGGTCTCGGCGGACCAGGCCACAACGATCTTGCCACCTGGCTGCCTGTAGTCGCCGAGACGCTCGAATGGACCTTCCACTCTCAGGCCGAGCTCTTCCTCAGTTTCGCGTTGCGCTGCCGCGAGCTCATCCTCGTCTTCGCCGATGAGGCCCTTCGGGATCGACCAGGCGCCATCGTCCTTCTTCGCCCAGAACGGTCCGCCGGGATGAACCAGAAGCACCCTGATATCGCCATGGCTTCGATGATAGATCAGCAATCCCGCACTGCGTTTTGCCATTTTTGCATGTCCGTTTGTGGCGCCGGTGCGACTTCGGCCGCCATCTGATTCGTCCGGGATGATGGGTGCCGATCCTTGCACCAGGGAATTGCGACGCTATTTCAGATGCATGCATTGCACCTCATAGGCGAGTTCGGCAATCTGATGGCATCGTTTTCTGGGGCGGCGTCGAAAGTCAGCGGGGCGTCCAAATGCAACTGAGTCTGATCGGCTATTACAGCGACTTCGTGGTCTATCCCCTGGTGATCGCGATATTGGGGGTGGCAGGGCTGATCGAGGCCGGAGAAGAGAGCGCGCCGGACTGGATCGGCACGGTGCTGGTCTGCCTCGGCCTGTGGACGCTGATCGAATACGTCCTGCACCGCTTCGTCCTTCACCACATTCCCTGGATCAGGGATCTGCACGACCGCCATCATGTCGAGGAGCGCAGCTCGGTGGGTACGCCGACCTGGCTCAGCCTCGGCGTCCATGCGCTGGTCGCGTTCCTGCCTGTCTGGTTGGTTTCCGGCTTCGTGGCCGCGAGCGCGGTGAGCTGCGGCCTGATGCTGGGCTATCTCTGGTACATCAGCGTCCACCACATGATCCATCACTGGCACCCCAGCCATCCGAGCTACCTTTACACGCTCAAGCGCCGCCACGCGGTGCACCACCATGTCGACGATACCGCCAATTTCGGCGTGACGTCGATATTCTGGGACCGGATTTTCGGCACGGCGCGGCTCTGAACACTGTTTGGAATTCGGCTCTGGCCAGCCATGGCGGCGCGAACTTCGAACAGCTGCTGAAGCAGGGCCTCGGGTGATGGCGCACATGCCTACGATCGCGGAACTTGCATGGCGGCTTGGTGATCTGGGCCTATAGATCGACCGCGGCAACGCGCGCCAGGACGAGGGTGGGCGGTGGTCGCCCTCGGTGCCGGCGCGAACCATTGCGCGGCAATCAGCAAGGCTGTCCGAATATCGCTTCCCCACATCTCCTCCCGGTCAAAAAAGTATCATCCGCTGCCCTGAATCGTGGTGGCGCCTGCTCAAACGAGCCGGTACCGTGGTTTCGAAATGCAGAGCCGAAACCAATTCGGCCGGTTTAGGGAATTGGGGCCGAATGCGGCAATGATCCGTGCCGGCCCGGGAGGAAACGGACATGGAACCGGACCTGGAAGTTGTCCAGATCAGACGCGGTGAGTCTTTCAAAGCGTGGTCGCACGGCTATCCCTTCCACACGGTGCGCTGGCATTTCCATCCCGAATACGAGCTTCATCAGGTGATCTTCACCAGCGGCCGGTATTTCGTGGGAGACTTCATCGGCGAGTTCGAGCCGGGCAATCTGGTGCTGACCGGACCCAACCTGCCGCACAATTGGGTCAGCGACATTCCGCGCGACAGTTCCATTCCACTGCGCGGTCGCATCATCCAGTTCTCGGAGAGTTTTATCGGCGACGCCATGCATGTTCTGCCGGAGCTCGCGGGGCTGGGCCCGCTGCTCGAGGCATCGCGGCGCGGCGTGCTGTTTTCCGCCCGCACCAACAAGGAGCTGGCGCCGCTGATGGAAGAGATGATGCAGGCGCAGGGCGTGCGCCGCATCGAGCTGTTCATGATGATCGCGGGCCTGCTCAGCCGCGCCCAGGAGATCCGGCTGCTGGCCAGCGCCAGCTACCGGCCCGACCCCTCCGGCTACATGACAGCCGGCATGAACAAAGCACTCGCCTATATCAGGGAAAATCTGACGCAACTGTTCGATGAGGCCGACCTTGCGGCCATCGCCGGGCAATCGACCGGCGCGTTTTCGCGTTCGTTTCGCCGCCACACCGGCATGTCGCTGGTGCAGTATGTCAAGCGGCTGCGCATCAATCTTGCCTGCCAGATACTCATGAGCGACGAGCAGGCTTCGATCACCGACATCTGCTACGAGGTGGGCTTCAACAACCTGTCCAATTTCAACCGGCAATTCCTGGCGGAGAAGGGCATGCCGCCCTCGCGTTTCAGACGCCTGCTGGCCGACAATATCAACGCGGGAAAAGCCGCTTAACGGGAGGAGCCAAGGGAGGAGATAGAAGTTTTCGACATGAGGACGTGGACCGCAAGGAAGCGGTCCGCGATGGAGAACGCTTGTCCGGGAAATCCTCCGCGCCAGGAGGATGTCGGCGCAGCCTGGAATGGCCGCCTCCCGGCCCTGGTCCCAATAGCAGTTGGGGCCAGGAGAGGTCGTGTCTCCACACAAAAGCAGTCAACGACCTTCTTACAACCATATCCAGAAACGGAGAAGACCGAATGACCAGAATTTCATTAAAGTCGACCGGCATGGCGGCGCTCGCGCTGTCGCTGCTGGCCGGCACCGCTGCCAGCGTCCGTGCCGCCGAGGTCACCGATGCCACGGTTGCCTTCCTGATGCCCGACCAGGCCTCGACCCGCTACGAGCAGCACGATTATCCCGGCTTCGCCGCCGAGATGAAGAAGCTGTGCCCGGGTTGCAAGGTGATCTACCAGAACGCCGATGCCGACGCCTCGCGCCAGCAGCAGCAGTTCAACTCGGTGATCTCGCAGGGCGCCAAGGCGATCGTGCTCGACCCCGTCGACTCGACCGCCGCTGCCTCGCTGGTCAAGCTGGCGCAAAGCCAGGGCATCAAGGTCATCGCCTATGACCGGCCGATCCCGACCGCTCCGGCCGACTTCTATGTCTCGTTCAACAATGAAGGCATCGGCAAGGCCATCGCGGATTCGCTGGTCGCCCATCTGAAGGCGCTCAAGGTCGATCCGGCCACCGGCGGTGTGCTGCAGATCAACGGTTCGCCCACCGACGCGGCTGCAGGCCTGATCAAGAAGGGTATCCATGAGGGCCTGGACAACAGCGGCTACCAGATCCTGGCCGAATTCGACACGCCGGAATGGGCGCCGCCGAAGGCGCAGCAATGGGCAGGCGGCCAGATCACCCGCTTCGGTCCGAAGATCCTCGGCGTGGTTGCCGCCAACGACGGCACCGGCGGCGGCGCCATCGCTGCCTTCAAGGCCGCCGGTGTCGACCCAGTTCCGCCGGTGACCGGCAATGACGCCACGATCGCGGCGCTGCAGCTGATCATTGCCGGCGATCAGTACAACACCATCTCCAAGCCGAGCGAGATCGTGGCGGCGGCGGCGGCGAACGTCGCTGTAAAGCTGCTCTCGGGCGAGACGCCGAAAGCCGAGATGACGCTGTATGATACGCCCTCGCAGCTGTTCACCCCTGCTGTCGTGACGCAGGAAAACCTGAAGGCCGAGATCATCGACAAGAAGATCAACACCGCGGCTGAACTGTGCGTCGACCGTTACGCGGAAGGCTGCAAGAAGCTGGGCATCAACTGACCGCGACCTTTGCCCGTTGCGCTGTCCGGTCGTGGCCGGACAGCGCATATTCCGAACTGGTTTGAAGAGGTGTTCCAGGCATGATCGATACCCCGGCGGTTCCGACAGGCGAGCTGGTGCTCAGCCTGCGTGGCGTCTCGAAGAATTTCGGCGCCGTCTCGGCGCTCACCGACATTGACCTCGACGTGCATGCCGGCGAAGTGGTGGCGCTGGTCGGCGACAATGGCGCCGGCAAGTCGACGCTGGTCAAAATCCTTGCCGGTGTGCATCAGCCAAGTTCGGGCGCGATCTTTTTTCAAGGCAAGCAGGTGGTGCTTGCCGACCCGAGTGCAGCACTCACGCTCGGCATCGCCACCGTGTTCCAGGACTTGGCGTTGTGCGAGAACCTCGACATCGTCGCCAACATCTTTCTTGGCCGCGAGCTCAACCCGCTGCGGCTCGACGAAGTGGCAATGGAAGTACGCGCCTGGACGCTGCTCAACGAACTGTCGGCGCGCATCCCAAGCGTGCGCGAGGTGGTGGCGTCGCTGTCGGGCGGCCAGCGCCAGACAGTGGCGATCGCACGCTCGCTGCTGCTTGAGCCGAAACTCATCCTGCTCGACGAGCCGACGGCCGCACTCGGTGTGGCGCAGACGGCCGAGGTGCTCAACCTGATCGAGCGCGTGCGCGATCGCGGCCTCGGCGTCGTCATCATCAGCCATAACATGGAAGACGTGCGCGCGGTGGCCGACCGTATCGTCGTGCTCCGGCTTGGCCGCAATAACGGCATCTTCACGCCCGACGCCTCGAACCAGGAACTGGTCAGCGCCATCACCGGCGCGTCGAACAATTCGGTTTCGCGGCGTGCGGAGCGCCGGCAGGCGAGGCCAGATCACACGCAGGAGCCACACTCATGAGCCTTGAAGCCCAGAAGCCTGCTCCAGCGCCGCTCGACCGTGCCGATGTGCGTGTCAGACACGAGGCCGGGATCGGTGGCACTATCCGCGCCTTTTCCGATCGCGTGCGCTCCGGCGATCTTGGTTCGCTGCCGGTTGTCGTCGGGCTGGTTATCATCTGGACTGTGTTCGCCAGCATCAACCCGATCTTCCTGTCGAGCAGCAACCTGGTCAACCTACTGTTTGACTGCTCCACCGTCGGCGTCATCGCGCTCGGCATCGTCTGTGTGCTCATGGTCGGCGAGATCGACCTGTCGGTCGGCTCGATCAGCGGCTTTGCCTCAGCACTGGTCGGCTCGCTCTGGGTCAACCAGGGCTGGCCGGTGGCGCTCGCCATTCTTGCCGCCGTCGCCGTCGGCGGCTCCATCGGCGCGCTCTATGCGCTTTTGTTCAACCGGCTGGGCATGCCGAGCTTCGTCTCGACGCTGGCCGGCCTGCTCGCGGTACTCGGCCTGCAGCTTTACATCCTGGGATCGACCGGCTCGATAAACTTGCCTTACGGCTCGAACCTGGTGAATTTCGGCCAGCTGCTGGTGATGCCGAAATGGGTTTCCTTCGGGCTGGCGGCCGTGCCAGGCATCGTCATGCTGGTTACCGGCCTGCGCACCGTGGCGCGCCGCCGTGCCGCCAATTTGTCGGCGCCCTCGAGCGGTGGCCTGATCACGCGCGCCGTGGCGATAACGCTCGTGCTGGAAGTCATCGTCTTCTATCTCAACCGGGCACGCGGCATTCCCTGGATGTTCGGCCTTTTCGTCGGCCTGGCCATCGCCATGCACTACGCGCTGACGCGGACCAAATGGGGCCGCTCGATGTCGGCGGTCGGCGGCAACCGCGAGGCGGCGCGGCGTGCCGGCATCAACGTGGGGCTGATCTATTCCAGCGCCTTCGTGCTGTGCTCGATGCTGGCCGCATTCGGCGGCGTGCTGTCGGCGGCCCGCCTTGCGTCGGCCAGCCAGCAGGCCGGCACCGGCGACGTCAACCTCAACGCCATCGCGGCCGCCGTCATCGGCGGCACCAGCCTCTTCGGCGGTCGCGGCAGTGCCTATTCGGCGCTGCTCGGCATCATCGTCATCCAGTCGATCGCCAGCGGGCTGACGCTGCTCGATCTGTCCTCGTCGCTTAGGTACATGATCACCGGCGCCGTGCTTGCCATCGCAGTCATCGTCGACTCGCTGGCACGCCGCTCGCGTGTCTCTCATGGCCGAGCCTGAACCCATCAACAGGAAGTGAAGACATGAGTGAAGAACTGTCCGGAAAAGTTGCCGCCGTCACCGGTGCGGCTTCAGGCATCGGTCTGGAATGCGCCAGGCATATGCTGGCGGCAGGCGCCACCGTGGTGCTGGTCGACCGCGCCGAGGCGACGCTGAACACACTCTGTGCCGAACTCGGTCCGAAGGCGATCCCGCTGTTGATCGAGCTGATGCAGCCGGCAAGCGTTGCAACGATGATGCCGCTGATCCTGGAAAAGGCCGGCCAGCTCGACATCTTCCACGCCAATGCCGGCGCCTATGTCGGCGGCGAGGTGGCGAACGGCGATCCCGACCTCTGGGACCGCGTGCTGAACCTCAATATCAACGCCTGCTTCCGCTCGATCCAGGCCGTCCTGCCGTACATGGTCGAGCGCAAGACCGGCGACATCATCGTCACCAGTTCGATCGCCGGACTGGTTCCGGTGGTCTGGGAGCCGATCTACACCGCGTCCAAGCATGCCGTGCAGGCCTTTGTCCACACGGTGCGCCGGCAAGTCGCCAGGCACGGCTTGCGCGTTGGTGCGGTGGCGCCCGGCCCGGTGGTGACGGCGTTGGTCGACGATTGGCCGAAGGCAAAGCTCGAGGAAGAGCTTGCCGCCGGTGGCCTGATGCAGCCGCGCGAAGTGGCCGAAGCAGTGATGTTCATGCTGACCCGGCCAAGGAACGTCACCATCAGGGATCTCGTGATCCTGCCGCAAAGCAATGATCTCTGAGGAGTAGTCAATAGCCACGCACCACGTCACCACCGTCCACTCACTGCTTACGACCTGCTGCTCCCTGAAATCAGAGGTTTTCCTTGCCCCATTACATAGGCATCGACGTCGGCACCGGTAGCGCACGCGCCGGGGTGTTCGATCTGTCCGGCACCCTGCTGGCCTCGGCCAAGCGGGACATCGAGGTGTGGCGCGAGCCCGGTGACATCGTCGAGCAGTCGAGCCGCGACATCTGGCGTGCGGTGTGTGCCGCGGTGCGCGAGGCCGTCGCCCAATCCGGCGCCGCGCCGGAGACGATCGCCGGGATCGGCTTCGACGCCACCTGTTCGCTCGTGGTGCTGGGCGAAGGCGGTGCGCCGCTGCCGGTTGGCCCATCTGGCGATCCGGAGCGCAACATCATCGTGTGGATGGATCACCGTGCGGCGGAACAGGCGCGCCGCATCAACCGCAGTGGCAAGGCGGTGCTGAACTATGTCGGCGGCGTCATCTCGCCGGAGATGGAGACGCCGAAACTTCTGTGGCTGACCGAAAACATGCCTGCTACCTTCGACGCGGCCTGGCAGTTTCTGGATCTCGCCGACTTCCTGACTTGGCGTGCCAGCGGCAGCCTTGCCCGCTCGGTCTGCACGGTGACCTGCAAATGGACCTACCTCGCGCATGAAAACCGGTGGGACGAGGGATATTTCCGCGAGATAGGCCTTGGGGCACTCGCCGACGAGGCCTTCACGCGCATCGGCACCGAGATCGTGCCAGCCGGTGCGGCACTCGGCAGCGGGCTGACGGCGCAAGCGGCCGCAGAGCTGGGCCTGGCCGAGGGAACAGCGGTAGCGGCGGGCCTGATCGACGCGCATGCCGGTGGTATCGGCACGGTCGGCGCGCGCGGCGCGGCCGGCAGTGTTCTGTCGCGCATGGCCTATGTCTTCGGCACCTCGGCCTGCACCATGTCGACGACGGCCGAGCCAGCTTTTGTCGACGGCGTCTGGGGTCCGTATTTCTCGGCCATGGTGCCGGGCCTGTGGCTGAACGAGGGCGGGCAATCGGCGGCAGGCGCGGCCATCGACCACCTGGTGCGTTTGCATCCGGCAGCCGGCGAAGCGACGGAGAAAGCACGAGCCGCAGGGCTCACTCTCAGCGTCTGGCTGTCGCTGCAGGCCGAAAGCCGGGGCGGGGCGGCGGCTGTGCCGGCGCTGGCCGGCGGCATCCATGTCGTGCCGGAATTTCTTGGCAATCGCGCGCCTTTCGCCGATCCGGACGCACATGCGCTGATCGCCGGGCTCGATCTCGACACCAGCCTCGACAGCCTGGTCGCGCTCTATGTCGCCGGGATCTGCGGTCTTGGCTATGGCGCGCGCCAGATCGTGTGCGCCGAGCGCGAAAAGGGCATTGCCGTCGATACGATCGTCGTCAGCGGCGGCGCGGGCCAAAGCCCATTGGTCCGCCAACTGCTGGCCGACACAACCGGCCTGGTCGTGGTGGCTCCGACCTCGCCGGAGCCGGTGCTGCTGGGCTCGGCGATGCTCGGAGCCGTCGCTGCCGGAGCCTATGAGGATCTGGTGACGGCCATGGCCGTCATGTCGGAACTCGGCGAAGTCTATCATCCCAACGCGCCGCTGGCCGGCTGGCACGCCAAGCGGTTCGCGGCGTTTGAGCTGCTGCAGCAGACGGGCAGGGCGATCAGAGGCTGAGACGGGTGCGCAATCCGTTCACAGTTCCTTTTCCGCCAGTTCCCTGAATTCGTCGGGCACCGAGCGCGCCGCTTCCAACGCCACCGTGCCGTAGCCGACCGCCTGTTTGCCGAAGCGCTCGCGGATCTTGTCGATGGCGCGGTCGGCGCCGAAGCGCGCCAGGCCTTTTTCGGTGCCGGGCCGGCGCTTTTCGTCGGCAAGCCCGAGCGGCAGGTCGAGCTGCAGCTCGGCACTTTCCTCCAGATGCGAGACCGAGATTGCCAGCAGCGAGATCGTCTTCTCGCGGGGGTGATCGGCCAGCACGCCGCGCACCAGATCGCCGGCGATTTCGGCCAGCATGGTGGTCGCCGAGATCGGCTGGTCGAGGGTGATCGAGCGCGTCACGGCGCGGAGGTCGGCAAAGCGCACGCGCACCGTCACCGTGCGGCCGGGCCGCGCCTTGGCGCGCAACCGGCTGGCGACGCGGTCGGCCAGATGCAGCAGCGTGGGCACGATCACCCGCGCCACGGCCGGCTTCTGGCCAAGCGCCGATTGCGCGCCGGCCGAATGCGCGCGGCGCTTCGTCTCCAGCTTCCTCGGGTCGCGGTTCCAAGACAGGGCGGCGAGCTTTTCGCCGGCGGCGGGGCCGAGCAGCCGCATCAGCGCGCCGCTATGCGTCCTGGCCAGCTGGCCGATGGTCTCGACGCCGATTTCGGCCAGCCGCGCCCTGGTCGCCGGGCCGACGCCCCACATCAGCGAGACCGGCAAATCGTGCAGGAAGGCAAGCTCGGTGCCGGGATCGACCACCACCAGCCCGTCGGGCTTGGCGACCTGCGAGGCGATCTTGGCCAGATGCTTGGTGCGGGCCACGCCGATCGAGATCGGCAGGCCGAGTTCGGCCCGCACGCGGCGGCGGATGGTTTCGGCGATCTCTCGCGGCTGCCCGAACAGATGCGTGCAACCGGCGACATCGGCGAAGGCTTCGTCGATGGAGACGCGTTCCACCACTGGCGTGAAATCGTCGAGCACCTTGATCGCCGCGTCGCCCAGCCGCTGATAGTGGCTGAAATTGCCGCCGACGAAGATCAGCTGCGGGCAAAGCTCGCGCGCCTTGCGCCCCGGCATGCCGCCACGCACGCCGAAGGCGCGCGCCTCATAGGAGGCGGCCAGCACCACGCCGCCGCCGACCGCGATCGGCTTGCCGCGCAGCGACGGGTCTAGCAGCTGCTCGACCGAGGCATAGAAGGCATCGAGATCGGCATGCAGGATGGTGGCTGTCGTTTCCATCCCGACCGCTCATCCGCAGTTGCTGATAGATGCGAACGAATGAAGAACAAAAAGGGATCATTGTCAAGCAAGGAACGGGTTTGTTGAAAGCATCCCGCGGATTGGCGACATCGGCGATGAGCGTGGCCCTCTCCCCGTCACTCTACCGGAGAGGATGCCGGCAGGCAGGCGAGGGGCGGCTCTGACTTCGAAAGGAAAGCTGCTTAGCCTGAACCTGGAAGAGAGCCGCCGCCTAACCAATATGCCCAGCCCGCAACGCCGTCTTGATCGTTTCCAGAGACGGCTTGCCGCCGGCGGCAAGCTCTCTCGGCTCACTTGACGAGCGTGATTAGGCGGCCCGCATACATTTCGCGATTTCCGAGCGCCGCCGCGCAATCCGACTGCACGGCCGAATTTCCTGTCATCTGCACGGTATCGCCGACGAGCCGGATGCAATCGCCCTGGGAATTCATATCCGAGTTGCCCGCGTAGAATATCGGCGCGTCCGGCGCGTAGATGAAGCCGCTGATCACCGAGCCGGCCCCGCCGTTCAGTGTCAGCGGCGATGTATTGCCGCGATCCTGGAATATGGTGATGCCGGCATAGGTGCCGCTGGTGGGAGGCGAGAGGGTCACCTGTTCGTTTGCGTTGATGTAGATCTGCGCGCCTTCCATCAGGAATATCGTCACGCCCTGGCCGGCGAGGCTGCCATTTCCGCCGGGCTTTATGGTGACCCCACGCAGTATGTAGACGCCGGGGTTGAGCGTGATGTTTCCCGACCATGTCTTGTCGCAATAGGTGCCGGGCGAAAGGGTGATGGATTTGCCGTTGGGTGCCGTCTGGCAAAGCGTGTAGGGGGGAGGGGTGACGTTAGCCAGCGGGTCAAACGACGCATACTGACGTTCGAGCGGATTGCCGCAACTCAAGCTGGCGTTGGGCGGCAAGAGGCCGGAAGTGCCGCCAACGGTCGAAACGCAGCTGGCGCTCACCAGCGCAGATCCGCCTCTGTTGACGGAATCGGCCGCGTCCGAGTTGGCGGCGATCACGCAGTGGTTCATCGCGACGTCGGTCGAGCCTTGCAGGTTGACCGCGGCGGATGCGTGAGGATCGAGCGCAAGTACGCAGGCCTGCGCACCGGGCACGATCTTGACCAGGGTGGAGCGCGAGGCTTGCCAGTTAGGCAGGGCGCTGATGAAGCTCGGGCGGCTGATGCTGGATGAAAGCGAAATGTAGTAGGCGCTGGGGTTACCGCTGGCTGCTGCCGTGAGGGCAGCGACGCTTCCCGAATATTCCTGCTGGTCGGCGGCGCGCATATTGGCCGTGAAGAAGTTCTGGCCGAGTTGCTGTATGTCGCCAGCCGCCATGCCGGCATAATACTTTGTCCCGATGGCGAGCCCCGCCGCGTCCAGCGAGTTCTGCAAGTGGTCGGCGTCGTCGCTCGTGCCCACCAGATCGATCGCGCCGGCCACGCCAAGCATCAGCGGCAGCATCGCGATCACCGTGGTCAGCGCGAAATTGCCGCGCTCCGAAGCCCAGAAGTCTTTCAACACGACAGCGCCCCTCGTCAGATTAGTACCAGGTACTACAGCAGGGGTTTCTACGTATTGTTTTACGAAATGTTAAAATTAAACCGATCACCTGGACGGAAGGCCCGCCACGCGCCCCTATCCAGCATGCTCCGCCCGCAGCGCTGCCTTGATCCGTTCCAGCGCCGCATCGCCGCCGGCGGCCAGTTCGTCGGCGATGCGGGCGAGATGATCGTCGGCCTTGCGGTGCTTGCTGCCCCAGGCGCCGAGCGTGGCCAGCACCGGCAACAGGTCGATACCGGCCTCGGTCAGCCGGTAGATCGCCTTCAGCCCGTGGGTCGGGTCGTCGCTGCGGGTGAGGATGCCTTCGTCCTGCAGCGTCTGCAGCCGCTCTGCCAGCGTACGCGAGGAAATCCCTTCATCGGATTGCAGGAACTCGCGAAAATGCTTTTTCCCGGCGAAGACCAGGTCGCGGATGATGAGCAGCGTCCAGCGGTCGCCGAGCAGTTCGAGCGACAGGTTGATCGGGCAGCCGGATCTTTGGCGCGTCGACATGTCTATGGTTCCATTTTTAAATCACTTTACTATTGACATCATTTTGACTTCATGTCAATGGTTCCATAAGTAAACCATTTGACGATTGAGACGAGGAGGACCCTCCAGACATGAAAAAGCTGATCCTTCAGATGCAGATATCGGTCGACGGTTTCGTCGGCGCCAATGAGGACCATGCCTGGCAGCTCTGGGAATGGGGCGACGACAATGGCTGGGACGCCGAGCTGAAGCGGGACTTCAACGCCGTGTTCGCCGGCATCGACACCATCCTGCTCAGCCGAAAGATGGCCGAGGAGGGCTATCTCACCCATTGGGGCCATGCGGCGCGGAAATATCCGGCCGATCCGTTCTACGCCTTCGCCCGACGCATCGTCGAGGCGCACAAGGTGGTGCCGAGCGACAGGCTCAAGTCGTCGCGATGGGAACGCACGACGGTGGTGAGTGGCGACCTGCCGCGTGAAGTCGAGGCGCTGAAGGCCGGCGAGGGCGGCGACATCGCCGTCTTCGGCGGCGCCGGCTTTGCTTCCTCGCTGATCGCGGCCGGGCTGGTCGACGAGTTCCAGCTGTTCGTCAACCCGGCCGTGCTGGGCGCGGGCCGCCGCATCTTCGACCAGGGCGGCTTCGGGAAGCTGCGGCTGCTCGCCTCGAAGGCCTATGCCTGCGGCATGGTGGTCAGCCGCTACGCGCCGGCGGGGTGACCGGGGGCAGCGGCCGGTCAACCCCGTTCGGCTTTGTGTTATAAGACCGGTCTCGGCAAAGCCCGGAATGGCCGCTCCGCGAGGTTGTTACCTGGCGAGGAAATCGGTGATCAGCTTGACGGTGGCGTCGGGGTTTTCCTCCATGATCCAATGGCCGGAGGCAGGTACGGTGGCTCCAGTCACATCGCTGGCGACGAAGCGCAGAATGTCGGCCTGTGCCGTGCCGGCCGATTTCTCGGCGCCGGCCGCCAGCACCGGCATGGCCAGCTTGCCGCCGCCGGCCAGCATCGCCTGGTTGTCGATGGCGTCCTGGTCGAATGCCTTGAACTGTTCGAACGCGTCATGCATGGCGTGCGGCCGGGCATAGAGTTTCGCGTAGTGGACGCGCGTCGCCTCGTCGATCTTTTTCGGGTCGGCCGACAGTTCGTTGTAGAAGCGGTCGAGATAGATGCGCTCGCGGCCCTTGACCAGCCGTTCCATGTCGGGGCCGCGGAAATTGAAATGCCACAAAAGCGGGCTTTGCTTGATCTTGTCCCAGTCGCCAATGCCCGGCAGTGGTGCGTCGATGACGACCCATTTGGTGATGCGCTTCGGATATTGCGCGGCCAGCGCATAGCCGACCATGTTGCCGATGTCGTGCGTCACCAGATCGGCCTTGTCGATCTTCAGCGCATCCATCACGCCGGCGATGTCGACCGCCTGGTTTTTCTTGGTATAGCCGCCGTCGGGATGCGCCGAAAGGCCCATGCCGCGCAGGTCGGGCACGATCACTGTGTGGTCTTTCATCAACTTTATCGCTGCCGCTCCCCACATGTCTCCCGTATCGGCAAAGCCGTGCAGCAGCACGACCGCCGGGCCTTTTCCGCCAACCCGCACATGCAGGCTGGTGCCGTTGGTCTCGATCGTCTGCGTCTTGAAACCGGCCGGAAAAGGGACCACGCGGGCTGAAGCTGGAACGCTCATTGCCAACAGACCAAGGACGATGACCAAAGGACGAAACATACCATACTCCCGCCGAGATTTTGTTTGGGGCCGCCATATCGCGGCCTCGCCAACTATGACACCATGTCCTTGATTTCGTTAGGCGACGGTCGCCTGATTGTGAATTCGGGAAAGCCGAACAATGCTGAAGCTCGAATCCGCCGCCGCCTTTGTCGCCGTCGCGGAATCCGGTTCGATCACCGAAGCGGCCCGGCGCATGGCGCTGTCGAAATCAGTTGTCAGCGAGCGGTTGTCGGAGCTTGAGCGCAGCCTCGGCACGAAGCTGCTGGACCGCACGACGCGCAAGCTATCCATCACCGAGACAGGGCGAAGTTTCTACGAACGCGCCAAGCGCATCATGCAGGAGGTGGCCGATGCCAGCGCTGAAATCGCGGAGCGCCGCGGCGAACTTGCCGGGCCGCTCAGAATAGCGGCTCCAACCAGTTTCGGCATCCTGCATCTCGGCCCGGCGCTGTATGGCTTCCTGGCGAAGCATCCGGGGATCGAACTGACGCTCGATCTCGATGACCGCTTCGTCAGCATAGTGGCCGATGGCTATGACGCCATTTTGCGTCACGGGCCGGTCGTCGAGGACGGACCTGTCATCGTCAAGAAACTGGCTTCCAGCCGCCGCTTCCTGGTGGCTTCGCCGGACTATCTCGAGCGGTTCGGACGGCCCGGGACGATCGAGGACCTGAAACGGCACAAGGGCATCATCTATTCCATCAGGGGTGCCGCCGACTGGCGGTTCAAAATTTCGCGGCGGCTGGTGACGATCCGCCCGGAAACCGCGCTGCGCGTCAATAATGGGATTTTGATGCGCGATGCCGCGCTTGCCGGCCTCGGCCTGGCGCTGCTTCCCGCATACTTCATCCAGGCGGAGCTTGCCGACAACCGACTGGCTGTCGTCGATGTCGGTGCCGAGCCGGAAGGAGCCACCATCTACATCGCCTGTCCCGAGGACCGGCGCGGGTCCGCCAAACTGCGCGCGCTCACCGCATGGCTGCGCGATATCTTTGGCGATCCGCCCTATTGGGAGGCGTGAGCCAGCACTCACTTGGCATCATGAAAAATGATGCCGACCGTGTGGCGCATGCCTGAGCGCAGGCGGCTGACGCCGTGGCGCAGATTGACGCGGTAATTGCCCTTGGTCCCCTGCACCGGCCGGTTGTGGACGGCGAAGGCGACGGCGTCGCCCTGCCGCAGCGGCACCACCTCGACCCGGCTCTGCATGCGCGGCCGCTGCTCGGTCAGCGCGAACTCGCCGCCGGTGAAATCCTTGCCCGGCTCCGAAAGCAGGATCGCGACCTGCAGCGGAAAGGCAAGATCGCCGTAGAGGTCCTGGTGCAGGCAATTGAAGTCGCCAGGCACATATTGCAGCAGAAGCGGCGTCGGCCTGACCTGTCCGGCGGCATGGCACTCGTCGAGAAACTCGGCATGCGTCGCGGGATAGCGCATGGCGATCCCCATGCGCTCGTTCCACCGGTTGGCGACTTCGGCCAGCCTTGGGTAGAGTGCGGTGCGCAGGCCGCCGATCAGGTCCGGCAGGGGATAGCGGAAGTAGCGGTATTCGCCCTTGCCGAAACCGTGCCTGGCCATGTGGATGTGACTGCGGAAATGTTCTTCCCGCGGATAGAGGCCGGCGATCTGCCGGCACTCCTGCGGCGACAGCAGCTTTTCCATAACCGCGCAGCCGAAACCGTCGAGTTCGGCGGCCAAGGCCGGCCAGTCGTAGCCGGCGATGCGTGTCTGCGCCGCTTCGACCGCGGCTGTGGCAACCTTGGCGTGGGCGTTCATATCGCGGCCTCCCTGTCGAGCAAAGCGCGCTTGCGCTCGACGCCCCAGCGGTAGCCGGACAGCGTGCCGTCGGCGCGCAGGACGCGGTGGCAGGGAATGCCGAGCGCGATCGCGTTGGCGGCGCAGGCCGTCGCCACGGCGCGGGCGCCATCGGGCAGGCCGAGACGCCGGGCGAGGGCCGTATAGGTGATGGTGGCGCCGCACGGGATGGTGCGCAGCACCCCCCACACCCTTTGCTGGAAAGGCGTGCCGTGGCGCATGTCGAGCGGCAGGTCGAGGCCGGCGGCCGGCGTCTCGACGAAGCGCGCTATTGCCGCGAGATCGTCGTGCAGGGCGGCTCCGTCCTCGGCCAGCACCCTGCCGGGGAAGCGGTCGGCAAGGTCCTGCTCCAAGGTTTCGGTGTCGGAGCCGATCAGGATGGCGCAGACGCCGACGGGGCTGCGCGCCGCCAGGATCCTGCCGATCGCGGATTGGCCGATGGCATAGATGATGGTGTCGAGGGTGGCGGCGTTAAAGGGTGCCGCCGGCATGTTGGTTTGCATGAGGTTCATTGCCTTCACTCCTTCTGTGTGGCTGACCCTAGACATCTGCTTTGCGTCCCTCACTCCGATGCTTGCTTTCAAATTCGAATCTCGGGGTCTGAGGACGAGTGGTGAGTGCATTCACGCGACACGCGTGACGGCGACTTCGCCGAGCACGAAAACCTCGCCTGACAGCAGCCGCAATTCGGTCTCGCCTTTCGGCCCGTGGCGGAACTCGGCCTTGCCGGCATCGACAAGCTCGCCGATGGCGGCCAACACCTGTGATTTCGCTTCCTCGCGGCCAACGGCAGCGCTGCCGGGAGGCTGGATATTCGCACCGGCGGTGGAAGACCTTGCCATCGTGCGCATCGCCGGTCGTCAGCCCCGCGAAGACCGGCGGGCGTTGTCGGCTGCCTTCGCCGAGCCGCCGGCCTCCCGCTCAAGCAGCACGCGTTTGCGCTCGGCGCCCCAGGCGTAGCCTGACAGGGCGCCGTCCTTGCGGATCACGCGATGGCAAGGAATGGCTATGGCATGCGCGTTGGCGGCGCAGGCGGCCGCGATGGCACGGGTCGCTTTCGGCACACCGATGCGCTGTGCCATCTCGGCGTAGGAGACGGTGCCGCCGACCGGGATTTCCCGCAAGGCCTGCCAGACGCGCTGCTGGAAGGCGGTGCCGCGCACGTCGAGCGGCAGATGGATACCGAGCCTCGGTGCCTCGACGAAACCGACGACGCGGGCGACCAGCGCCTCGTAGTCACGGTCGCCGCCGATCAGCCGTGCCTTGGGGAAACGGTCCTGCAGGTCGCGCACCAGCGCGTCCGGGTCGTCGCCGAGCAGGATCGCGGCGACGCCCTTTTTGCTCGACGCGACCAGGATGGCGCCGAGCGAGGATTCGCCGACGGCGAAGCGGATGTCTTCGTTGGCGCCGCCGGCACGGTAGCGCGTCGGCGTCATGCCGAGCATGCCGGTCGATTTCTCGTAGAAGCGCCCGCTCGAATTGAAACCGGCATCGTAGATCGCGGTTGTCACGCTGACGCCGTCCTCCAGGCTTTGGCGGACCCGGGCGGCACGGTGCGCGGCGGCATAGTCCTTCGGCGTCAGTCCGGTGATCGCCCTGAAGACGCGATGGAAGTAGCCGGGGCTGCGGCCGGCCGCTACCGCCAGCTGGTCAAGCGAGGGTTCTTCCTCGCTGTCCTCGATCATGCGGCAGGCCCTGGCGACCATCGCGGCGTTGCCGGCATCGATCGACGGGCCATCCGGGTTGCAGCGGCGGCAGGGGCGAAAACCGGTCGCCTTGGCCTGAGCCAGCGTGTCGTGCAGCTGCACATTCGTGGGGTTGGCACGCCGCGACGGACAGGAGGGCCGGCAATAGACGCCGGTCGTCGCCACGGAATACCAGAAGTCTCCGTCGGCCGATTTGTCGCGCGCCACGACGCGCGCCCAGCGCGGATCTTCGGCCACCGGCAACGGCGCGGATTTCAGCTCTCTTTGAAGCGTGATGAACATGGCGCCATTGAAGCCGCCAAGGGCCGGCTCCGCCACCCGTTTCCTGCCAAGTGTCGGGAGGACTCGCGCCTGTTTTTCCCGATTTGGAAATCCCCTTATGACGAGATTGATGCCGAGAGGGTGTGGTGGAAAATATTCGACCCATTAAGACCCAAGCCGATTACGAGTGGGCAATCGCCGAAATAACCAGCTATTTCGAGAACGGGCCGGAGGTCGGCTCTCTCGATGGTGACCGCTTCGATGTTCTCGCAATCCTGATCGAGGCTTATGAGCATAAGCACTACCCGATCTGAGGTGCTGCACAGAAAGCGCGCCTAAGCCGTCCCGGATCGACAGGGCAACGGCAAATATTCTTTCGTTTTTCGCCGCCTATGCCGCCCGCTTGGGCTCCACCGCGAACGGGCTTAGCCCGAGCCATGCCTGCATTTTCCTGCCGATCGCCTGGTCGCCGGTCAGGGCAACCTTCCCGCCGGCCTTCTCGACGGTGAGCAGCCCCATCCAGATCGCCGTCATCGTGTGCAGGTCCGTGGAGACATAGAGGTCGACCTCGAAACCCGGATCGTACCAGCACAGATCGACCTCCCCATGCTTCTCGACGATCAGCCACCACGAGCGTTTGGATGCCGGGAGTTCCTGATACAGGAATTGTATCACCGTGCGCCCCTCGGGCAGCGGCGAGGGGTTCAGGTTGCGCCGCATGTCCCACATCAGCAGCGACGGATCGAGGTTCTTGAGCGACAGCCGGGACTCCACCCATTTCTGCCCCCAGAACCCCATCGCCTCGACGACCGGGCGCAAATCCCGGCCGGCTTCGGTCAGCCGATAATCGAAAATTCCCTTCTCGCCCTGGACCTCCTTGCGCTCGACGATGCCGGCGAGTTCAAGCTCTTTCAGCCGTTGCGACAGAAGGGTTGGCGACATTTTGGGGACGCCGCGGCGCAGATCGTTGAAACGGGTGGAACCCGCCACCAGTTCGCGCATCAGCACCATCGTCCAGCGAGTGCACAGCACCTCGGCGGCCATCGATAGCGGGCAGAACTGCTTGTATCCGTGCTGGGCCATGGCTGACGTCCCTCCCTCGATCTGGGCGGAACATTAGGCTTTCATGAACGAAGCGGCCAGTACGGAAACTGTACTGGCACGGTACAGATCGCGGACTGGTTGGCGCGGGCCCTGTCATGCGAGCCCTTTGGCCGGTTGCACGGGATCCCCCTGTGCACCGCAACCAGGAGACTAATCATGACCGCATACGTCATTGCAGACATCAAGGTGAAGGACCCGAAGTGGGTGCCGGCCTACGCCGCCTCGGTGCACGACCTCGTCCACAAGCATGGCGGCAGATATCTGTCGCGCAGCGGCAATGTGAAGACGCTCGAAGGCAAGCCGCTCGACACCACGCTGATCGCGCTGATGGCCTTCCCGTCGGAAGCGGCGGCACGCGCCTTCGCCAACGATCCTGCCTATGCGCCCTTCGTCTCGGCGCGTCAGGACGGCAGCGACAGCCGCTTCCAACTGATCGACAACACCGATCTGGCTGGAACGATCCCGTATCTGCCGAAGGGATGATCCTTCCCGGTATTTCTTGCACCCTATCCGGGATCACCAAGCAACAACAGCCACAGCGCTTGCCTGTCGGGCCTCCGTATTTCCGGAGGCCGGCCCGCTGTGCATTTTCAAGAAGAATGGAATGAGTATGACAATGAACTTTCGCAACAGGCTCTTCATGGCCGCGGCCGTGCTGTGCGCCTGCACCGGCATCGCGCGGTCGCATCAGCAGGCGGCTGAAGCCGCGTCCGGTCCCAATCCGCTGGCCGACAAGGTGCGGGCCGCGAACAGCCGGTTTCTTGACGTCAGGGCGGCTACGGCCGAGGGCTACGCGCCCATTCCCTGCGCCAGCGGCATCACCGGCGGCGCCATGGGCATCCACTACGTCAACGGCCAGTATCTGAAGGACGACAAGATCGACATCGCCCGTCCTGAAGCGGTGATGTACGAGCCGATGGCCGACGGCACGCTGAAGCTGGTGGCTGTCGAATACATCACCTCCAAGGGGCCGGCGTCGCTGGAGGGACAGCTGTTCAACTTCAACAGCGCGCCCAACCGCTATGGCCTGGGTGAATTCTACGAACTGCATGTCTGGGCCTGGAAAGGCAACCCGACCGGCACCTTCGCCGACATGAACCCGAAAGTGTCGTGCGAACACGCGATGGCGCCAAGCCAGTAAGCCGGCAGGGCCGGGCGGCGCCAATGCCGCCTGGCCATTTCCCGAGCTTCCGCCGGTCGTCTCGGCATCATCGATGCTTGTGAAGCACGGCGTGCTTCGCTGCCCGGCGATGTCAGCGGCGCCCGGTCATTGTGGCGCAGGATCGGGAACCGGCAGTCCTATCTCCAGCCTGTCCTGGTTCACTTGCGGCAGAACGAAACGCCCGGTCAGGTACCAGAGCATGGACACGACCAGGATCGAGAGATAGCCATCCACGGCATAATGCCAGCCGGTGTAGACCGAGCCGAACAGGATGAGTGCCGCAAAGCACCAGCCGGCGACGGCCCAGCGGCGGCCGAAACCGCTGAGGAAGAAGGCGTTGAGCGTGGCGATGGCGACATGCATGCTCGGCATGGCGGAGATGCCGCCGCCCAGTTCCGGACGGCCGCTTTCGTAGGTTTGAAGCAGGTAATTGGCATAGGCATGGACCGATGCGGCGTGGGCATCCCCCGCCAGGGCGATTTGCAACCCGGCAAACCGATCACCACCATAGAACTCGTCATAGAATATGGGACCTGTCGACGACAAAACAGTCGCCAGCACCGTGCCGCACAGGGTGATGGTCAGCGCGAACGCCCAGAGATAACGCAGACGCCTGACCGGGCTGTTCCAGAAGGCGACGAACAGCAAGGTGCCGAACCACTGCACGAGCCAGCCATAGCCGTAGGCGGCGTAAATGATGGCCGAAACCGGTTCGGGAACGACGCTGTGCGCCCATGCCCAGGGATCCGTGCCGTGCAGCCGGAAATCCAGCTCCGCCAGCATGCGGTCCGCATAGAATGGAATGACCTGCGGGATCGTCACCTTCAAGGTGGTGAAGGCGGTGATGCCGAGAAAGAACAGGACGACCACGGGCGTGGCAGCCTGCCAACGCTGCCTGAGCGTGTCGAGCATGAACCTGGTCGGGTTGTGCCTGGAAAATGTCAAGGCCAGCAGCCCGAGGCCCGCCGCAAGAAGCATGGGCAGGAAGAAGACGAACGGCCTGGCGTAGGATTCCGACAGCCGCAGGTACTGATCCGGATGAAGGCAAAGCGCCGTCAGAACATAGGCCAGACACAAGGCCGTCAACAGCCAGCCGCTGCTGGTTGCCGCGATATCCAGGCCAAGGAGAAGGACACCGGAGCGACGATCCTCGCCCCTCCGCCCGGTCTGCACGCTCATCGAAAGACATCCCGCCAGCCGCTTAAACACCCGATCACTATTCTGCATACCATGTATTACCGGTTTCTTACACTTCGCTCGAAGTAAATCGTCGAAATATTATATTTTATAATACCTTGTTTGTTTGCAAGGATTTGTTGACCAAGATGCGCCGCGTCCGCTTCACCTGGGAAGGCGGGCCGCCGCCGCGAAGGCGATGGCCCCATCGATCAGGCGGGCTTGATGAGGCCGAGTTGGGTGAGGGCGGCGACGCCGTCGTCGAGGCCGATTTCCTCGACGATCCTGCCGTCGATCACCTTCAGCACGGTGGTGCCGGTGAAACGCATGGCGCGGCCGGTGGCGGCGGGCAGCGAGCCGGCGAGGAAATCGCCGAAGGCCGGGCCGGTATGCGTACCGCCGCCCTCCCACTGGCCGACAACATAATCGCCCTCGGCGATGAGATCGGCGGTCGCCCAGAAGTTCAGGTCCGGGAAGGCGGCGCGGAAATCGGTCATGAAGGCCTTGATGTCGTCGCGGCCCCGGCGCGGCTCATGCAAGGAATATTTGAGCAGCATGTCGGGTGCCGCGATGTCGTCGACGACGGAGAGATCGCAGGTTTCACCCCAGAAGTCGGTGAACCAGCGGACGACGACCGCCTTGTTGTCTTCCTGTTTGGTCATTGCGAGGGTCCTCTTTGTTGCTTGGCTGGGATCGGCGGGCTTGGCCGACGACCCGGGACAAGCGATAGGAGCATCCCGGATCCGCAAAACTCCGGTTCTTGCCCGCCAATCGAAAGCCGATGGCGGCGGCCGGCGGAGGGCGAGGCGCCCATTTCCATCTCCCGCGAGGCCGAGTAACGCTTTCTTCTCTGGTTCTGCGGCAGATTGTCCGATGGTGGGGGCGGACGAAGCAGGACATGGCGCGTCAGGGCAAGAAAAATCGCAACGGACTATTCTGGGCCAAGGCGCTGGAGCGCGCCGATCTTGGCGTCTGGGACTGGGATCTTCGCGCCGGCGACTGCTTCTATTCGGCGACCTGGGCGCGCATGCTCGGCTATGACGAGGGCGAACTGGCCAACACCAGCGACCTGTGGCTGCAACTCACCCATCCCGACGACCGCGAGCGGGCGCTGGCCAGCGGTGACCGCCACATTGCCGGGCTGACCGACGCCATCGAGACCGAACTCAGGCTGAAGCACAAGCAGGGCCATTGGGTGTGGGTGCTCGACCGCGGCGGCATCGTCGAGCGCGGCGCGGACGGGCAGCCGCTGCGGCTGATGGGCGTGCAGACCGACATCTCGAAGCAGAAAGCGGCCGAAGCCGCGCTCGAACAGGTCAATGTGCGCTTCCGCCTGGCGCTCGCCGCCAGCGGCACCGGCATCTGGCACTTCGACATCGCTACCAACAAGAGCTATTGGGACGCCCGCACCAGGGACATATTCGGCCTTGTCGCCGATACCGACGAGGTGCCGGGCGCCCTCTGGCACAGCTATCTGCACCCCGACGACAAGGAAGCCACCGAGCGCGCCCACCGGGCACCGGTCGAAACGGACGGCGTCATCGCCAATCAATACCGCATCATCAGGCGCGACGGTGAGATCCGTCATATCGAATCGCTGGTGCGGTTCATTGCCGCCGCGGGTGCCGCCGGCCAGATCCTCGGCACGGTGCGCGACATCACCGAGGACAAGCTGCGCGAACAGGAGCTTGCCTTCGCCGCCCGTCACGACGCGCTGACCGGCCTGTGGAACCGCGCCGCCTTCGACAGGCTGCTCGCCGACAACATCGCCTCGGGCGTGCCGCTGGCGGTGTTTTATGTCGATCTCGACTACTTCAAGGCGCTCAACGACTTCGCTGGCCACGCGGCTGGTGATCTGGCGCTGAAGAGCGTCGCGGCGGGCATTGGCCGCTGCTTGCCGCCCTCGGCGCATGCGGCGCGGCTCGGCGGCGACGAGTTTGCCTTGCTGGTGCCCAATTGCGACGCGGCGCAAGCCGAACCATTGGCCGTCGCCATCCTGGCGGCCGTGCGCGGCGCCGATCTCGGTCTTGCCGCGACCTCGCGGCGGCTCGCGGCAAGCATCGGCATTGCCATCGTCGACGATCGGGCCACCACGGTGGCCGACGCGCTGGCCTGCGCCGACGACGCTTGCTACGCGGCCAAGGCCGCGGGGCGCGATCGCTTCGCGGTGTTTTCGGCCGAGGCGGCCTCGGGCGGCCTCAACGCGGCGCGGCTCGCCGCCGACACGGTCGACGCCATGGATGACGGCCGGCTGAAACTGTTCGGCCAGGAGATCCACCGGCTGGGCCGGCCCTGGCAGGAAAGCCGCCATGTCGAGGTGCTGGCGCGGCTGGCCGGGCGCGGCGGCAAGCTCATTCCACCCAGTGAATTCATCCCGGCGGCCGAGCGCTTCGGCATTGCCGCCAGGCTCGATCGCTGGATCATCCGCACGGCGCTCTCGCTGCATGGCGCGGCGATGAAGTCCGGCGCGATCACGCTCGGCTTCAACCTGTCGGCGCAGACGCTGAGCGACCCCGGTCTGTGGGACTTCGTCGACAGCATCATCGAGGAAACCGGCGCGCCGCATTCCGGCATCGGCTTCGAGATCACCGAAACCGCGGCCGTCACCAATTTCGACGCCGCCGAGGCGTTCGTGCGCAAGGCGCGCGAGCGGCGATGCCGGGTCAGCCTCGACGATTTCGGCGCCGGCATGAGCTCGTTCGAGTATCTCAGGCGTTTTCCGGTCGATGCCATCAAGATCGACGGCTCCTTCATCGAGCATATCGCCGAGAGCCGCTTCGACCGCGAGATCGTCTCGGCCATAGCGGGCATTGCCCGCAGCGTCGGCTGCGGCGTCGTGGCCGAGAAGATCGAGCAACCGGAGACGCTCGACGTCCTGCAGGCCATGGGGGTCGATTTCGGCCAGGGGTTCCTGCTGCACCGGCCTGAACCGCTGGAGCAGATCGTTATCCGCGCGACCAGGCCGGCAAGCGGAGCGCCCGTCCGCAAGGCGTCATGATCGTAAGGGTTGCCGCACGGTCGTTTGCGGTAACTCCAGCACGCCAGCCTCGGGCCGCTTGTGCTGGGCTTCAGCCACCATCTCGATCAGCAGGTCGAGGGCCTCGCATGCCGAGCGGCTCGTCCCGTCATTGCCGCGCAGATAGTGGTAGGCGCGTTCGAGATGGATACGGGCGGCCGGAAAATCGCTGGTCAATGGTTCCTCCATTACCTCGCCCTAATATACCTTGCCCCAACTGGTGGAACGCGGGGTAAATATCCACAGACGGTTTTTATTCAAATGCGGGAGCGCTTTGGGAGGGCACGGCAGCTTCGGCGGTAAGCTGTCAGGAGTGACATTGCCCGACTCTTTGCGACCGCTTCATGCACGGCTAGACTGCGGCTCTTGCTGCCCGAGGTGGTGCCCATGATCGTCCAGGCCTGCATCAACGGCGCGCGTCCGCGTGACTTCCATCCGGCGCTGCCGCTGACGGCGCGGGCGATGGCCAGCGACGCCGCGGCCTGCGTTGCCGCCGGTGCGGCCGAACTGCACATCCATCCGCGCGGCGGCGACGGGCGCGAAAGCCTGGCCGCCGTCGACGCGACGGTTCTTGCGGTGCGCGGCGCCTGTCCCGGCACGCTTATAGGTGTGTCGACCGGCGCCTGGATCGAGAACGACGTCGCGCGCACCCGCGAGGCGATCGCCGGCTGGCGCGAACTGCCCGATTATGCCTCGGTCAATCTGTCGGAGGCCGACGCGCCGGCCGTGATGGAGCTGTTGCGCCAACGCGGTGTCGGTATCGAGGCGGGGCTTGCCACGACAATCGATGCGGAACGGTTTGTGGCGCTTGCGGGCCACAGCCGGGTGCTGCGCATCCTGATCGAGATCGACATGCAGGACCTGGCGGCGGCGCTCGCCGAAGCACACGCCATCGCGGCCGTGCTCGAGCGCGCCGAAGTGCGGCGGCCGATCCTGCTGCATGGCGCCGATGCCACGGTCTGGCCGTTCGTCGAGCTTGCGCGCCGGAAGCGCTGGTCGACGCGCGTCGGGCTGGAGGACGGCAAGACCCTGGCAGATGGATCGGTGGCGAAGGACAATGCGGAGATCGTTGCTGCTGCGGTGGCGATGTTTCGCGGCGGAGTTGAAGACCGGTAGCCTGAGACTCGCCTCGGCTATCGCGACGTGGCGGCCGCCGGCGAACACGGGGGCCGTCGCCGCCACGCCGCGGGCGGGCGACCGGCGCGGGGCGCGGCACAAAATTAATTGGATGTAACTTGAGGAACAATTGAAATGAGGGCACGTTCAGGGTGGGGTGCGGGAGGAACGTGTCCAACTGTTTCGGAGCTCTCGCATGTCGCTGTCCGGCACGACAACCCGCTACGGAGGCCTCGCCCAGGCATTGCACTGGCTGACGGCATTACTGGTGCTCATTGCCTTCCTGGTCTCGGCTGGTGGCCCCCCGGAGCGCGTCTACTCAGCGGCCAGGGCGTCGACGCTGCAGCTGCACGAGTCGCTCGGCTTCGCCGTTTTCTGTCTGCTGGTCATTCGCCTGGTCTGGCGCGTGTTCGACCGTATTCCCGAAGCCCCGGCCATGCCCACCTGGATAGAGGTTACCTCGAAGGCAACGCACTGGGCGCTCTACGCGCTGTTGTTCGCGGTCCCGGCGACCGCCATGCTCGGTGCATGGTTCGACGGCCACCCGGTGACGGTCTACGGCCTGGGAGCGATCGGTCCGTTTTCCGGCACCTGGGGCGCTCCGCTGGCGGAGATCCATGGCACGCTTGGCGATATCATCATGTGGCTCGCCGGCCTGCACGCGGCCGCGGCCATCTTCCATCACGTCTTCCTGCGCGATCGCGTGCTGAGCCAGATGGTGCCGGGCCTGCCCGATCCATCGTCCGGGCAGAAGTGGCTGAACGCGGTCAATCGAGAATGATCCGGATCGCCTGATCGACCACGGGGTGCATGCCGCTCGCCTGGAAGGAGAGGCGGTTGCCGGAGCCGACATTGCTGGTCATGGCGATGGTGAGGCCTGACGCGGGATCGTGCAGCATGACGGCGACGTAGCCGGGAATGCTGCCCTGGTGGCCGTAGAAGGCGCGGTCGGCATAGGCGCTCTGGAACATGCCGGCGCCGGTCTCGCGCATGCGGGTGCCGGGGAAGCTTGCGGGAACGCGGTGTTCGAACATCTCCGCGAAGAAAGGCGGCGACAGCAGCCTGCCAGAGAACAGGCCGCGCATGAAACCCACCATGTCGGACGGCGTCGACACCATGTCGCCGCAGCCATAGGCGGCGGAGAACGGGAACGAGTCCGAAGAATCCTGCAAGTCATCCGAATAGGGAAGGACGCCGTCCATGCGCCACATCTCGCCGCCCGAGGCGATGTCGGTGGGCGCGTCCGGCGCCGGCGGCGGGCGGTGGTAGTAGCCTCGCACCATCAAGTTTTCCGGAAAGGCTTCGGTCGCCGGTGACCAGGTGTTGTCCAGGCCGAGCGGCTGCAGGACCGCGCTCCTGACGTAGGCGCCGAGCGACTGGCCGGAGACGGCCTCGATCACCATGCCGGCCAGGACATAGCCGGTGTTGTTGTAGACCGCCGGACCGCCAGGCGCCTTCTGCTTGTCGGAGGCGAAGGCGATATCGACCAGTTGCCCGGGCGTCCACCGCCGCCTCGGATCCATCGGAATGTAGTATTCGAATTCCGGCAGGCCGCTGCGATGGTTGATCAGCTGGCGCGCGGAAATGTCTTTCGCCCCCGGCAGGTCCGGGAACCAGGCGGAGATCGGCGCGCCGAGATCGAGCTTGCCGTCTTGAGCGAGCTTGATCAAAGCCGCGGCGACGAAGGTCTTCGTGCAACTGCCGATCTTGAACAGCTGGTTTGGCGCGACGGCGACATTGTGCTCCCGATCGGCGAGGCCGGCGGTGAGGGCGGTCGGCGCCGCGCCGTCGAGGGCGAAAGCCAGGGAGGCACCCACGGCGCCATCGGCGAGGTAGGTGTCAAGGAGGGCGGTCAGATTTTCACGCATGGTTCACCTTTCTTCCTTCTCCCCCTGTGGGAGAAGGTGGATCGGCGGGCAGCGCCGAGACGGTTGAGAGGTGCTGGACGGAGTGCGGGTGGTGCCAAGCTGGAACACCCCTCATCCGTCGCCTTCGGCGACACCTTCTCCCTGAGGGGGAGAAGGGGAGCCAGAACCTACTCCGCCATGTCGACGGCGGCGAAATTCTGCCGGCCGAAGGGGTCGAGCACGTAGTTGAGCACGCTCTTGCGGATCGGGATCGCCACCACCGAATGGGCGATCGGCGCCACCGGCACTTCTTCCTTGAGGATCGCCTGCGCCTTCTCGTAAATCGCGGCGCGCTCTTTCGGGTCGGCGGCGACGCGGCCTTCGTCGAGCAGTTTCTCGAAATCCTTGTCGCACCAGCGCGAGCGGTTGGAGCCGCCCTTCACGCCGTCGCAGGACAGGAGATAGCTCAGCATGTTGTCGGGATCGCCATTGTCGCTGCTGCCACCGAGCAGGAACGCGTCCTGTTCGCCCGCCGCGGTGCGCTTCAGATACTCGCCCCATTCGAAGCTGACGATCTCGGACTGGACACCGATTTTCGCCCAGTCGGACTGGATCATCTCGGCCATGCGCTTGGCGTTGGGATTGTAGGGGCGCGACACAGGCATCGCCCAGAGGCTGACCTTGAGGCCGCTCTCGTGGCCGGCTTCCTTCAGCAGTTTTTTGGCGCCGTCGGGATCATAGTCGATGCCGGCATCGGTGACGGCGCCGAGCTGCGCCGGCGGCACGACGCTGCCGGCCACGGTGCCGGCGCCGGCATAGACGGCCTCGACGATCGCCTTGCGGTCGATGGCCTTGGCCAGTGCGGTGCGCACGCGCTTGTCGCCCAGCGGCTGGTGTTCGACATTGAAGCCGAGGATGCCGATGTTCTGGCCCTTGAGGTCGAGCACCGTGATGTCGGGATCATTGCGCAGGTCGGCGACAGCGCTTGGCGGCGGCGGGGCGGCAACCTGGCATTCGTTGGCCTTGATGCGCTCGACGCGGGTTGTCGGCTCCGGCGTGATGGCGAAGACCAGTGTGTCGATCTTCGGCGCGCCGCGCCAGTAGTCCTGGTTGGCGGCGTAGCGGACCTGGCTGTCGGGCACATAGGCCTGAAGCACGAACGGCCCGGTGCCGACCGGCATGCTGTCGATCAGCTCCGGCGTGCCGGCCGCGACCATCTTCTGCGTCTGCTCCAGCGACAGAATGGAGAGATAGTCGAGCGCCAGCCCGGCCAGGAAGGTGACGTTGGGCGCGGTCAGCGTGAAGCGCACGGTATATTCGTCGACCTTGTCTATCTTGTCGATCAGCGTGCCCATGCCGAGTGCGTTGAAATACTCGTAAGCGCCGCCGCCGAGCTTGTGATAGGGATTGGCGGCATCGCGCTGGCGGTTGAACGTGTAGAGCACGTCGTCGGCGTTGAAGTCGCGCGTCGGCGTAAAGTGCTCGTTCGACTGGAACTTCACGCCGTGGCGAAGGTGGAAGGTGTAGGTCTTGCCGTCGGGCGAGACATCCCAGCTTTCGGCCAGCGCCGGCCCGACCTCGGTCGTGCCCGGCTTGAACTCGACCAGCCGATTGAAGATCGTCTTGGCGGCGGCGTCCATGGTGGAATCGGCGATGCCGATCGCCGGGTTGAAGGTCTCGGGATTTGCTTCGGAGCAATAGACGAGCGTCTTGGCATCGGCTTGCCCGGCAAGCATCGAGGCGGCCAGAACCGACGAGGCAAGAAGGACTGCGCGCAGAACGGTGGATTTCATCGCAAACGCTCCTGATGACACTTTACGGGTTGAGGGAAGGGCTTGAACTTCATGGGGTCGCCGCCGGAACAAGGAAGCGGTCGGGCGCCAGCGCGGCCGCGGTGACGCCAAGGGCCGTGACATCCCCCGGCAAGGGTTGGCCGCGCATCAGCGCCGAGCTCAGCCTCGCCAGCGTCAGCGATACCTGGAAGCCATAGCCGCCCTGGCCGCCGAGCCAGAAGAAGCCGGGCAGGCGCGGGTCGAAGCCGGCGACCGGCGTGCGGTCGGGCGCGAAGGTGCGCAGGCCCGCCCACGGCGTCGACGGGCGGCCGATGCGCATCGACGTCGCCTGCTCGATGCGGTCGACGGCGATGGCGACGTCGATGTCTTCAGGGTAGGCGTCGCAAGGCTCGCTATCGGTTTCATCGGCGAGCGAGCCGATCAGCCTGCCGGCGTCGGGCTTGAAGTAGAACTGCTCGTGCAGGTCGACCACCAGCGGCCAGCCGGATATGTCCATGCCGGCGGGCGGGTCGAACAGGAAGGCGGTGCGCCGTTTCGGCTGGAAACCGAGGCCGGAGAGCCCCGCCATGCCGGCGACGACATCGACCCAGGCGCCGGCGGCGTTGACGACGATCTCGGCCGTATAGACACCGGCATTCGTCTCCACCCGCAGGCCGCCGCCGTCGGGCGAGATGGCGCGGACCTCCTCGCCGGTGCGGATGATGCCGCCGCCGGCTTTCAGCGCCGAGGCGCTTGACCCCAGCATCTTGCCCGTGTCGACATCCACCGCGTCCGGCTCGTAGACGCCGCCGCAGGTGGCCTCGGCGGCAATGACCGGAACCAGCGCGTGGAGTTCGGCCGCCGACAGGCGGCGCACGCTTGGCACCAGCGCCTGTAATTCGCCGGCCAGCCTGTCGATGGCGTCGCCGTCGCCGCTCCAGCCGACATGCAGCGCGCCGCGCCGATGGGCGACGAAGCCGCCCTCGACTATTCGCTGCCGGCTGGCGAGCGTCAGCCCGCGCACGACCCGGTTGCCGTAGGTCTCGGTGAACAAAGCGGCGGAGCGGCCGCTGGCGTGGTAGCCGAGATGCGGCTCGCGCTCGATGACGGTAACATCGGCCCAGTCCGCCACCGCGGCAGCCACTGACAGGCCGGCGATGCCGCCGCCGATAACGACGATCTTTCTGCGAGAATTCGACTGCATCCACCAGTCGTAAAAATAATTTCGTATCCAGTCAATATTTAGCGTATAAGAAAATTGTTGGCATTGTTGATGGTGGCGGGGAGTTGGACTACCTAGGGTGAACAGGCGGCCTCGTGGCCGCGCCATGGAGCTGACAATGTCGGAGCAACCGAACCTCGGTGATTGTCTGCGCGCCTTGAGGAAAACGCATGGCTGGACCTTGCAGGAAGTCAGCGCGCTGACCGGCGTCGCGGTGTCGACGCTGTCCAAGGTCGAGAACGACCAGATGTCGCTCAGCTATGACAAGCTCTTGCAGATCTGCGAGGGGCTCGGCATCCATGTGACGGAGCTGCTCAGCGGCGACCGCAAGCAACCGGCGGCGCGCACCCGCCGCTCGGTGACGTCACAGTCCAACACGCTGCGCCAACTCACCCGCAACTACGACTACCGCTATCTCGCCACCGACCTGGTGCGCAAACGCATGGTGCCGATCCATGCCTATGCGCGCGCCCGCACGCCCGAAGAGTTCGGGCCGCTGACCCGGCATGCCGGCGAGGAATTCCTGATCGTGCTCAAGGGCGAGATCGAACTGCACACCGACCAGTATGCGCCGGTGCGGCTCAAGCAAGGCGAGAGCGTCTACATCGATTCCACCATGGGGCATGCCTACCTGTCGGTCAGTGAGGAGGACGCCGAAGTGTTGTGCGTTTGCTCCGGCGAAGAGCCGGACATGGAAGGCACGCTGCTGAGCGTGCTGGAGACGGTGGATGGGTAGGGGCTTCCTATTCGGGGGGGCGGCATTTTGGAATTCATACGGATGATGCGGCGGACAACGAATCGGCGCTATTATTTCGTCGGCGAACCGAATGGGGGTGGCTGTGCGAGAATTGCCCAGGAATGTCGATGCCGACGCAGTCATCGAAATCGGTCGCTACCTGGACGATCAGGGCAAGGTGGCACCCGTCTCGCTCTCGTGTGCAATCGAGGCCATTCGCAAGCTGGTACAGACCGGACTGACCGACTTCGAACTTGAAGAATTGATCCTCGAGAGCGCGGCGGCGCGTCATCTGGCCTTGCTGCTGGACACCGACAGCGGCCGGCGCTGACATTTCAGCGGAGGTGATCCGGCTATCGATGCCGGATACGTGCTTGTCGATGCTGGACTATTCCTTTTTCGTCGCAAGAAGGTTCGCATCGCGCGCGAGACGCCATTGGCCGTCCTTCTCCTTGCGCAGCAGCGTCAGGGTGTATCCCGACCGATGGGCGCTGCCATCCGGCGAGGTGATGCTCATTTCGATGCGGTTGCGGATAAAGGCCCAGTCCCCGAGCAATTGCAGTTCGAGGATCTCGCTCGTCCCGTCGATCTTCGCGTCGGCCATGCCTTGCGAGGCCTTGGCGAAAGCCGCCTTGCCGAACGGCTCCCGGCCGGGAACCATGAAGACCACGTCATCGGTCATGAGCGAGAGAACGGTCGTCGTGTCACCGTTCTTGCTGGCCGTCATCCAGGTGTCGACCACCTGCCTGATGGCTTTCTCGTCTTCATTCATCGGATAGTCCTCCGCAAGCTGGGACAACGATTGGTGCCTGGCCGGGTGAGTTCGGGAATCGGCGAGGGCAAAGATAGGGCGGCCCCGGAGATCAGCAATAAAGGCTGTTGTTGCCCGGCTCGCTCAGGGCTGGCCGGTGGCGCCGGATGTGTTGAGTTTTTCTGCAGCCTGAATTCAGTCTTTCCGGTTCGAACTGGCCGGCGAAACCGGCTATACCCGTGCCCTTGCCGCCGGCAATGCCGGTTGCAGTATCCAACCCGAGAGGAAACAGGATGAGCGTAGAAAAAGTGGCTGTTGTGGTGGCTGGCGGCAGCGGCATGGGGGCGGCGGCGGCGAAGCGGCTGGCGGCCGACGGGTTCAAGGTCGCCATCCTGTCGTCGTCGGGCAAGGGCGAGGCGCTGGCCAAGGAGTTGGGCGGGCTCGGCGTCACCGGTTCCAACCAGTCGAACGACGATCTGCGGCGCCTCGCCGACCTGACGCTGGAGCGCTACGGCCGCATCGACGTGCTGGTCAACAGCGGCGGCCACGGCCCGCGCGCGCCGATCCTGGACATCACCGACGAGCAATGGCACACCGGCATGGATGTCTATCTGCTCAACGTCATCAGGCCGGTGCGCATCGTGGCGCCACACATGGTCAAGCAGAAGGGCGGCGCCATCATCAACATCTCGACGGCCTGGGTCGCCGAGCCGAACGCGATGTTCCCGACCTCCGCCGTGTTCCGCGCCGGCCTTGCCGCCTACACCAAGATCTTCGCCAACACCTATGCCGCCGACAATGTGCGCATGAACAATGTGCTGCCCGGCTGGATCGACAGTCTGCCGGCCACCGAGGAGCGCCGCGACAGCGTGCCGATGCAGCGCTACGGCACGTCGGAAGAGATCGCCGCGACCATCGCCTTCCTCGCCTCGGACGGCGCCGGCTACATCACCGGCCAGAACATCCGCGTGGATGGGGGTATTATTCGGGCGCTGTGACGGCAGGGCGGTAGGGCAGTAGGGCAGTAGGGCAGTAGGGCAGTAGGGCAGTAGGGCAGTAGGGATCTCCTCTCCCTCAAGGGGAGAAGGCAAGGGCGTCACCGCTGGTCGGCGTCGGTCAGCGTGCCGAGAAAGGCGACGATGTCGTCGATCTCGGCATCGGTCAGCGCCGGCTTGTCGCCGGGCATTTTGCCGTTGAAGGGCGGATCCTGGTTGAGGTTTGGCCAATAAACCTTTGGCAGGTCGTCATATTTGTTGACGGTCCCGTCGGCGTTCCTTGGATACCAGCGGCCCGGATCGGTGTCGCGGCTGGCGTAGAAGGCCACCGCTTCGCGCAGCGTGTGGAAACGGCCATTGTGGAAGAAGCTCTGGCGCAGCGCGACATTGCGCAGCGTCGGCGTCTCGAACAGGCCGCAATACTCCGTCCGGCCCTTGAAATCGGTGCGCAGCGGGCCGCACAGGCCGAGATCGGCGTAGGCGGGGTCGGCATTCGCCGGAATGGTCGGATTGCGCGGCACGGCTATGGCGATCAGGCCGAAATCGGTGAATTGCGGCGGCTCGCCGTTATTGGCGGGCTCGCTGAGATGGCAGCTGGCGCAATTGCCCTTGGCCTCGTCCTCGAACAGTGCCCGGCCGCGCAGTTCCTGCGCCGTGAGCCGCGCCTTGCCGGCGAGGAAGGCGTCGTAGCGGCTGGAATAGGGATAGAAGTCGGCGGCACTCTGCTCGAAAGTGCCGAGCGCCTCGGCGGCGGCGGCGAAGGCATCGCCGGGATGGTCGAACACATCGTTGCCGAAGGCGGCCTCGAATTCGGCGGCATAGGCGGCCTTGCGCAAGGCGGCGGTGATGGCGGCTTCATCCTTGTTGGCCATCTCGAAAGGCGAGAGCAGGGGGATCTTCGCCTGATCCTCGCCGTGATCGGTGCGGCCGTCCCAGGTCAGGCCGCCGGTTGGACCATTGTCGACGCTCTCGTCGCCCTCATCCTCGGAATCGTGGAAATGCGCGGTGAAGGCGGGCGCCGCCTGCAGGTAGCGCAGCGACGGCACGGCGCGGACGCCCGGCCGGTCCAAGTTCGGCCCGCCCATCTCGATCGGCGCGGCCGAGGCCGGGCCGAAGGCGTGGCGCGGGTCATGGCAGGACGAGCAGGCCTGCTTGCCCGACGCCGACAGCGATGGGTCGAAGAACATCTTCCGACCAAGCGCGGTCAGCGCGTTGGCTCGTTGGAACGCCTCGGCGCGTGACAATGGACCGGGGTGGACGCTGCCGGCGCCAGCGCGGACGATGTTTGCGGAGGAGATCGCGGCGATGGCCAATAGCGAAGCGGCGACGGCGCGGTTCTTCCATTGTGCGACTGGCATCTCGGCTGGTCCGTTTCTGGTCCGTCAATCTGGGATCGGCATTGCTACGGCTTGATGACCGTGCGCGCCTATCGGTAGCGTTCCTTCCCCTCTGTCCTGCCGGGCATCTCCCCCGCAAGCAGGGCAATCGCATATGGCGTCGCCCTACGAATACCCCCACCCCTAACCCCTCCCCACAAGGGGAGGGGAATCTCGTAAACGCCGATCTCGACAACTTCCAAGTTCGGCGCTGAATATGATCAACTAGCCACGCGGCAGCATTCCCTCCCCACAAGGGGGAGGGAATGCTGCCGCGCGCACCTTTACCTACGCCTTGGGATCGAAAACATGCTCAATTTGCCAGGATCGGCGTCAACGGAAGTCTCCCTCCCCCTTGTGGGGGTCCGAAGGACGGGCGAGACCCGTGGCTCGCCCCGGCAAGTTAGGGGTGGGGGTACTCGTAGGGCGAAAGCCTTGGCCCCATATGCGATAGCCCTGCACTCGGTGGGGAGGCTTAGGGGTAGGGGTACTCGTAGGGCGAAAGCCTCGGCTTTCCATATGCGATTGCCGTGCCCCTGCGGGAAGATGTCCGGCAGAATAGAGGGGCGCTGTCCCGCCAGCTTCTTCGTGCCTCCTTGCATGATCCTTGCCCTGTCACAAAGCTGACAAGCACCGGTCCTAGCGTCGAAGAATTCCTCCAGCCATTCTCCAGCCACGAGGCGTCTCCATGATCAGGTCCTTCCTCTCGCTCTGCCTCACCTCGACGGCGTTGGCATCGTTCGCTGGCGCGGCCCACGCCGCCCCTCCCGGCTACGACAAGATCGACACCGTCGTCGTCATCTATGCCGAGAACCGCAGCTTCGATAATCTTTATGGTGGCTTTCCCGGCGCCGATGGGCTAGCCAACGTCTCGGCTGACCAGGCGCGCCAGCTCGATCGTGACGGCAAGCCGCTCGCGGAACTGCCGCCGGCCTGGGGCGGGCTGACCGGCAAGGGCGTGACGCCGGCGATGACGGAGGCCCAGACCGCCCATCTCGCGAATGCCGTCTTCTCGATCGACGATCCCAAGGGCTTCAACGAGAATATGGGGGTCGTCACACGCGACCTCTGGCACCGCTTTTATCAGGAGCAGATGCAGATCGATGGCGGCAAGAACGACAAGTTCGCCGCCTGGGCCGATTCCGGCGGCCTTGTGATGGGCCATTATGACGGCTCCAGCCTGCCGATGTGGGCGGTGGCGAAGAAATACGTGCTCGCCGACAATTTCTTCCAGGGCGCTTTCGGCGGCTCCTTCCTCAACCACTTCCAGCTCGCCTGCGCCTGTGCGCCGTTCTATCCTCACGCCGACACCAGCCCGGGAAAGGGGCTGATCGCCGTGGTCGATGCCGACGGCAAGACACTGAAGGTCGCCGACGACTCACCGGCCTCGGCGCTTGGCGGGGCGCCTAAATTCGTCAATGACGGCGCCATCACGCCGGATTCTTATGCCGTCAACACCATGCAGCCGCCCTATCAGCCGAGCGCCAACAAGCCGGTCGAAGGCGGCGACAAGGCGCTTGCCGACCCGGCGCAGCCGACCACGCTGCCGCCGCAGCACGACATCACCATCGGCGACCTCCTGTCGCTGAAGGGCGTCGACTGGGCCTGGTATGCCGGTGCCTGGCAGCTAGCGCTCGACGGCAAGAACGCGACGCCGGTGCCGAATTTCCAGTTCCACCATCAGCCGTTCAATTATTTCGCGGCCTACGCGCCCGGCACCGCGGCACGGACCGAGCATCTCAAGGACGGCGGCATGGAGGGCGCCGAGTTCATCAAGGCGATCGACGAGGGCAAGCTGCCGGCCGTCGCCTTCTACAAGCCGCAGGGCAACCTCAACGAGCATGGCGGCTACACCGATGTGGCGAGCGGCGACCAGCACCTTGCCGATCTCGTTTCGCATCTGGAGAAGAGCCCGCAATGGAGCCACATGCTGGTGGTCATCACCTATGACGAGAATGGCGGCTTCTGGGATCATGTCGCGCCGCCCAAGGCCGATCGCTGGGGCCCGGGCAACCGCGTCCCGGCCTTCATCATCTCGCCCTATGCGAAGATGGGCACGGTCGACCACACGCAGTATGACACGACGTCGATCCTGCGCTTCATCACGGCGCGCTACGACCTGCCGGTGCTCTCCGGTATCGTCGCCCGTGACAAGGCGCTTGCCGTGAATGGCGAGCCGCCGATGGGTGATCTGAGCGCGGCGCTTGACCTGAGTCGGTAGAGGCGGCCGAGGCAAAAGGGGCCATCGCGCCGCGAAGGTCCCTCTCAGCCGCCATTGACCAAGGCAAGAATGAGCTTCTGCAGATTGCCGCCCTGACCGAGTTCGACGCGGTCGAAATCGCGGCTGGACTGCCGCTGCGCCTGCGAGAGTTCGGACAGGCGCCTGGTCATCTCCGTCCGGATCTTGCTGCATTGGGGATCATCCGGCACCGTGAGGCCGACAGTGGCCGCCTCGATCTTGCGCACCATGTCGACAATGCTGGCGCCATGCACCTTCTCATGGGCACTGACGCCGGCGAGGAAAACCTCCCAGTTCTTCTGGACGGCTGAGGGCAGCGGCGCGGTGGGACTGGGCAAGGTGTAGGTGATGATCAGCTTCGGCTTGGCCGACACCAGCACGCAGGCCCCGCCACGCGCCTGATAGTCCCTGGTCCAGGTCAGTTTGAAATTTGTGTGGGCGATGGCGTGGGCAATGCCGACATTCGGCCCGTTCTCGCCGATCGACCGGTAGAGCTCCAGCCCCGACTGGCCCGATATGGCATACGTCTCCACCTTCTCGACCGGCTTCCAGCCGGCCGCTGCGGCTGCCAGGGGCCAGGCCATCAGCGCGACCGGCAAAAGACGCAGACGAACACGGTTTGTCGGCACCACTCTCTCCAAATCGGCCCGGACGGCTTGCCCAACAACCAATGTCACCGGACCGCTTTTCCTATATGCTGCCGGCGGGTGCTGCAAATGTTTGGAGGGAGTCATGAGAGCAGGATATTTCTTCTTCGTTTGTGCCATGACCGTATTGCAGGCCGCGCAGCCGGTTCTTGCCGCGCCGTGCAGCGGCTGGAGCGCGAAGATGGAGGAAGACGAGGGCGGCAGCGTGCTGACAGCCTCGGTCTGCGGCGGGCCGAAAGGCGATGCGCGCCTGATGCTGACCTGCTTCGACAATCCGGTGCTGAGCTATGATCTGGGCGCCAGCGGCCAGCAACTGGAGCCCGGCATCAGCGCCGCCTTCGATTTCAAGGCCGACGGCAAGACGGTGACGAAGACGCTGCAGCTCGAAGCCATGTACAATTATTTCGTGGCGGACCTGGCCAAGGCCGATCCGCTGCTCGACCTGTTGCGCGGGAAGGGCGAGGTGAGCGTGAGCGCGGACAAGTATGGTGCGAACAGTTTTCCGCTGAAGGGCTCGGGCGGGGCAATAGGCAAGGTGCTGGCGCAGTGCGGCAAGGCCAAGCCGCCCGATGACGCGGATTGAGTCTGAAAAGTCGCGCCGCCCCTCATTGTCCTGCCGGACATTTCTCCCCGTATAGTGACGGGGAGAAAGACGCCGGCCGCGACCCCGGTGTCCTTTCCGCAGCGTCGATAATTGGCGAAATCAGCGGCGAGAGCGTCCTTCTCCCCGGCACTATACGGGGAGAAGGTACCGGCAGGCGGATGAGGGGCGGCGCAAGCCTTTGCCCTTGATCTCCAACCCTCTTCCGCTTGCCGTTGCCGCCACCTGGCCGTATCTCACCACCATGACCGACATCCAGTTCCGCAAGGCGCAAGCCTCCGACCTGCCAGCCATTGTCGCCATGCTTGCCGACGACCCGCTGGGCGCTGCCCGTGAGGACGCGTCGTTGCCGCTGCCGCAGGGCTATCGCGATGCCTTCGCCGCCATCAGCGCCGACCGCAACTGGCGCATGCGGGAATTCTTTCAGGCTCTATTCAATTTGCCGGCAAGAGCGGATATAGGTCAGCTAAGTTGACCTATATTCGAAACGTCCGGGGAGGCGTGTCTTGACCCTTTTGAACCTCTTGGCTTCGCGCTCCTCGCGCATGAAGGCTTCCGAAATCCGCGAACTGCTGAAGCTGCTCGACCAGCCTGATATCATCTCCTTCGCCGGCGGCATCCCCGATCCGTCGCTGTTTCCGGCCGATGCCATCCGCGATGCCTATGCCGAAGTGCTCAGCGGCGCGGAGGCGGGGGCGGCGCTGCAATACCAGGTCTCGGAAGGCTATCTGCCGCTGCGGCGCTGGCTCGCCGGGCAGATGGGCAAGCTCGGCGTCGCCTGCGACGAGGCCAACATCTTCATCACCTCCGGCTCGCAGCAAGCGCTGGATTATCTCGGCAAACTGTTCCTGTCGCCCGGCGACACCGCACTGGTGACATGGCCGACTTATCTCGGCGCGCTGCAGGCCTTCAACGCCTACGAGCCGCGCTATGACCGGCTGCGGCCGGAAGGCGGCAACATGACGCCCGATGCCTACCGCGCGGCGGCCGCCGCGAATGGCGGCAAGGTCAAGTTCGCCTATCTGGTGCCCGACTTCGCCAACCCGACCGGCAATACGCTGGACCGGAAGCAACGCGAGGCCGTGCTCGACCTTGCCGGCGAACTCGACATCGCCGTCATCGAGGACGCCGCCTATCGCGCGCTGCGCTATGACGGCGAGGGCGTGCCGCCGATCCTGGCGCTCGACTGCGCCCGCTCTGGCGGCATCGACAAGGCGCGCACGCTCTATTGCGGCTCGTTCTCGAAGATCCTGTCGCCGGGCATGCGCGTCGGCTGGGTGTGCGCGCCGCGCCATGTGGTGGAGAAGCTGGTGCTGATGAAGCAGGCGTCGGACCTGCACAGCCCGTCGATCAACCAGCTGGTCATGCACCGCGTCGCCGAATCCGTGTTCGACGGCCAGGTGGAAAAGCTGATCGGCGCCTATCGCGAGCGCCGCGACGGCCTGCTTGCCGCGCTCGAGGCCAATATGCCCGACGGTGTGACCTGGAGCCGGCCGGAAGGCGGCATGTTCGTCTGGGTGACGCTGCCGGAGGGGGCCGACGCCACCGAGCTCCTGGCGCGGTCGGTGAAGGAGGCGCGCGTCGCCTTCGTGCCCGGTAACGCCTTTTATGCCGACGGCACCGGGCGCAACACGCTGCGGCTGTCGTTCACGCTGGCCGACCGCCGCGCGGTGACCGAGGGCATTCCAAGGTTGGCGGCCCTGCTGAAGGGGTAATCCCGCCGCGCCCGAGGCCTCAGGGGCCGTTATGCGAGCCCTTGATGCTGCCGCCTTCGAGCCTGGTGAATGGCACGAAGGACAGCGTGCCGCCATTTCCCTCGCGCCGGGGTTTGCTCGTGCCTGAACGCGCCACCATGGACACTACCGGCCCGCCTCGGTGACCAACACCAAGTGAGGCGGCTGGCGCTGCGCGGCGGACACTGTCCGGAAATTTGCCAGCCGCCGCGCAGGGCCAACTTGCCAGAGATCCGGCGGAGCCGGGCAAGGCATGTCAGTTGACACCGCCGCGCGTATTGACGACGCCCGGTCCGAATTTAAATTCGGAGCCTTGCGAGGAGGTGTCTTCATGGAAATCCAGGAACTGCATCGCGGCCCTTGTAGAACCGCCGGCTGACATGGAGATCGCTGACCATGAGTTGGAGGTGGTCGATGCTCCGGTGCGCGCGCGTGTATGGAGAGGTCTTATCTGCCAACCACAAATGCCATCCGGCGTGTAGATGGCGCAGGTGGTTGCGCCCTGAGGTAGGAGCGCGACAACACGAGGGACGTCATGACGATTTGATAGGCGGTAATGGTGGCGCCGACGACAGGCAGAACCAGAGACAGGGATCCTGGATTTTTGGGATCGATGCCCAGCAGAGTGAACAGCAGCATCAACGCCACTATGAATAGAAGAGTGATCAGGCCGAACGAGATGAGCAGACGCGGAAACGCATAGCCGAACACCTTGGAACCACGCTTGCCGGCAGCCGCAAGTGTTTGATCATCGTCGGCAATGACCGCAGGCAACATCGTACCCCATTTTGCGAACGCAGCGATGCCGGAAAAAACCCAGACAAGAATTGCCGCCAACAGGGCGACTGACGCATGAACGCCGCCGATGACCATGGCAATCCCGACCGCAAAGGGAGCTATCGCGCCGAGAAAGCCGAGCAAGAGGCAACGTCTTACGAAACTGAAAAAAGCCTTAGGCCTTTCCTTCAGCCAATTGGATACCTGGTCGGTATCTAGCTGCGTCAAAACCGCGATGTGAGCAGGAATAGCCAAGAAGGTCGACGTCATTACGCCGACGAAGATTGAAGTTCCCGAATTGACTTTCACGAAGCTTTCAAGCACCGCCAGCGCGCCAGCCAAAACGATGTATCCAAGAACCCATCTACGGTTGCGGATATAAACTTCGAGTGAAGCCGCCCAGATATTGTCTTCGACCATGACCCATCCCCTATAGCCACCCGGACGCGCAATCAGTATACGCACCGCGTTACGGCTTTCTTAATTGAATTTGGCAAACCTTTATATTTGCAAAATGAGCTAATTAGAAAAGTCTAATATCACTACTTGTCGCGATAGGTGGACAGGGCACTACTTTTTCTCTAGACGGCCTCTACTGAACAACCGCTATCGTGTACTACGATGCCGGCACTCTCGAGTGACGTAGACCAGACTTGCCGCGTTCTCGGCGCGAACGCATGGAAATGACTTTCCGACATGCGACGGCGCGCCAAGTCTTATGTATCTGAATGTATCCGATCGTCGTTCGCGAAGAGCCTTCCCCAAGCATGGCCGGATGCTCGCGCGCCAAATGTCCGCAGATCGGTTTTCATCAATCTCGTATTCTCGTATGCGAAATTGAACTGAGCCCTGAGGCGTCGCATGAGTCCACCGCCTGAAACCGTGCCGTTTTTCAGCCAATGGGAAACGCCTGACATGACGCTGGCCGTGCTCGCCGACGGCGCCGAGGCGGCGTTGCGGCGGGATCCGTTGTGGCGGGGTTCGGGTGCCGAGACGCTCGACGAATACGCTCTCTGGGCCGCCAACATCTGCGGCATGGCGTGTCTCAAGATGATCCTGGCGACACGCGGCGAGATCGTGCCGACGATCATGCTGGCGAGACGATGCACTGGATATGGCGGCTATGTCGTCAGCGGAGGCTCGATCAAGGGGCTGATCTATGCGCCCTTCGTCACCTTCGTGAAGGCGGAGTTCGGCCTGGACGCCGAGGTGATGACCGGTGTCGCGACAGCGGACATTCCGGCGATCCTTACCCGGTCGCGCTTCTTCATCGCCTCGGTCAGCAGCTCCATCCGCTGGCCCGAGCGCGAGCCGCCATCGAAGGGCGGTCACCTGGTGCTGGTCACTTCGGCATCCGATCAGGGTTTTTGCTTCCACAACCCGTCCGGCCATACCAGCGCCACACAGGCAAACGCAGTGTTGGCGCCGTCCGATTTCGATCGGTTCTTTGCCAATCGCGGCACTGCCGTCGCCATTTGAGTTCGAGGGAATTTCCATGAAGGACAAGATCAGGGTCGCCATCCTTTATGGCGGGCGCTCAGCCGAGCATGACGTCTCGCGCCTGTCGGCCGCCAATGTGCTGAAGGCGATCGACCGGACGCGCTACGAGGTGGTGCCGATCGCCATCTCCAGGGAGGGCAAATGGCTGCTGCAACCGTCGTCCGACGCCATCGGCGACGGGGCAGGGGCTCCGCTGTCGGCGGATGGCGCCGAGGTCGCGCTGTTGCCCGGCGGCAAGGGCCGGCTGGTGGCGGTGTCGAAAGGCGGCGCCCAGCCTGAACTGCCGCCGGTCGATGTCGTCTTTCCCGTCCTGCACGGTCCGTTCGGCGAGGACGGCTCGGTGCAGGGCTACGCAGAGGTTGCCGATGTCGCCTATGTCGGCTGCGGCATCCTCGCCTCGGCCGCCGCCATGGACAAGGATGTCGCCAAGCGGCTCATGCGCGAGGCCGGGCTCGCCGTTGCCCGCTCCGTTACCGTGCATCGAAACGATGTCGGTTCGTTCCAGGAGATCGCCGGGGCGCTCGGGTTGCCGTTCTTCGCCAAGCCGGCACGCCAGGGCTCGTCCTTCGGGGTGAGCAAGGTGAATGACAGGGACGGTTTCGACGAGGCCGTCGAAACGGCTTTCCGCTACGACGGCAAGGTGCTGGTCGAGGAGTTCGTCGACGGGCGCGAGATCGAGTGTTCGGTGCTGGAGCGGGCCGACGGCTCGCTCACCGTGTCGCTGCCCGGCGAGATCATCCCGGCCGGCAAGCATGGCTTCTACACCTATGAGGCCAAATATCTCGACGCCGACGGCGCGGTGGTCAAGGTGCCCGCCGATGTGCCGGCCGCGATTGCCGACAAGGCCAAGGAGATGGCCGCGCGGGCTTTCCGGGCGCTCGGCTGCGAGGCCATGGCACGCGTCGATTTCTTCCTGCGCGCTGACGGTTCGCTGCTGGTCAACGAGGTCAACACGCTTCCCGGCTTCACCGACATTTCGATGTACGCCAAGGCGCTGGCGGCGACGGGCATCGGCTACAGCCAGGTCATCGACGTGCTGATCGAGCACGCGCTGGCCAGGTATGCGACGCGCTGAAGGTCGATCCCGTTCGGGAGCATGTTCTCCCCGTCATGGCTGGTAGCGCAAGGTATCGACCAGCAGTTTGAAGGCCAGGGAGGCGTGCCGCCGGCTGGGGCAATAGAAGTGGTAGGCCGGCAGCGGCGGCGTCCATTTGCCCGGCGCCTTGACCCGCCGCCCGGTTTGGCGTCGCCGGGCTATTGCATCGAGGCATGTTGACGAAGATCGGGCGGGATCATCGCGTCCTCGCCACCATCCGCGACGAAACCATTTCCAGGCAAAGCCAATCCGTTGCTCCGAGCGTCGAATTCTATCGGCGCGCCAAGCAGTTGGGCGGCCCGCAGGACCAGATATTCGATGTCCTCGAGGGCGACGTTTTCCACAAGGTTCCTGACCCTGACCTGCTCAGCCACCGCCGCGATGTTGACGATGCCCTTGTGGAATGCCGTCTGGACGGCCGAATTGACGTCATCGCGCAGGCGCGTGGAGAAGTTGTACCGCATCGAAGCCTCCCACAGGCGAACGGTTTCTATTTTGGTAGGAGCATGCACCCATGGCCGGCGTATGACAAGTGGAAATTTGAAAATATTAAACTAAATCAATTAGTTAGCATAGTTATGCAAACGTGCGACCAACGCCGGATCCCCATCACGCGCGGGTTGCGCCGTTCACCCATTGGCAGAGCTTGACGGATGATGAAAGCAATCCTAACTATGAGTTGAGTGAGATAAATACTAACTCACCGTATTTTAGTCTTGAGCGAGGAAACGCGCATGGCTGAACTGGAACGCCCGGAACGATTGCAGATCATGCTCACCGCGGACGAGCTGGCGGCCCTGGAAAACTGGCGCTTCGAAAGGCGCATGCCGAGCCGTTCGGCGGCGGTCAGGGAATTGCTGCGGCGCGGTCTTGCCTCCGAAGGCTTCCTGACGGCGGAGCATGGCGTCAAGTCACAGGAATTCGGCGTTCTCATGCCCGATAGCGGGAACGGCAAGGTAAACGGTCAGCCCGGTAAAGCGGCCGATCGGTCGTCGGAGTGAGGGGCGCTTTGGCTGGGATGCGCCAAATGCACGGGGAGCGATTGCCTTGATCCGTTTGCGCGCTACCTCATGGCAATGAGCGAAGTCGTGGCGGCGGTAACCGGCATTATGGACGATGAGAGGCAGGACGCGACCGCCGATGCGCGTCTCGCGGCCATTGTCGATTCCTCGTTCGACGCCATCATCAGCAAGGATCTCAACAGCATCATCACCAGCTGGAACTCGGCGGCCGAGCGCATGTTCGGCTACAGCGCCGAGGAAGCGGTCGGCCAATCGATCCTCATGCTGATCCCCGATCACCTCAAGAGCGAGGAAACCGAGATCATCAGCCGGATTCGCAATGGCGGACAGGTGGCAAGCTATGAGACGACGCGACGGCGCAAGGACGGCGTGCTCATCGCCGTCTCGCTGACCGTGTCGCCGATCAAGAACGCGCGTGGCGAGATCGTCGGCGCCTCGAAGATCGCGCGCGACATTTCCGCCGCCAAGGAGAGCGAGCGCCGGATCAGGCTGCTGATGCGCGAGGTCAACCATCGCGTCAAGAACCAGTTCGCCGTCATTCTGTCGATGGTGAGGGAGACGAGCAAGCGTTCGAGCGATCCGCGTGAGTTCGAGGAACTGATCCGTGCCCGCATCATGGCGCTGTCGCGCTCACATGACCTGCTTGTGACCTCGGAATGGGCGGGCGCCAGCCTCTTCGACTTGATCCAGGAACATTTGAAGCCTTTCGGCCGCGAGGAACAGATAACGCTCTCCGGCCCGGTTCTGACGCTGCAGTCGAACGCGGTGCAGAATCTCGGCATGGCGTTCCATGAGCTTGGCACGAATTCGTCCAAATACGGCGCGCTGGGCACCGAAGACGGCCGGGTCGAGATCACCTGGACGATCGGCTCGGGGGGCCAAGGTTCGCGTGCTTCAGGCGAACGGGAATTCCAGCTGTTGTGGGAGGAGACATCCAAGCCCCGCCCAGGAACCAGGCGCGACGAGACCGCGCGCAAGGGTTTCGGCACGGTCGTGCTGCAACGGGTGGCGCCGCAGTCACTCGGCGGCTCCGCCATCCTGGAACGGTTGCCCGGTCATCTCAGTTGGCGCCTCAACGCGCCGCTGACATCGATTATCGTGCCGCAAGTCGGCTCCGACAACGAGGCCGCGGTGGGCTTCGGCCCCTGAAGAGCGTCCCGGTTGACGCTGGTCTGGCCGTCGGGAGCCGTGTTGGTCGGCGACCACGGTTTGGTTCAGTGCCGCTTGAGCGGCCTTGTACCGGGCGGGGCGGCGGGCTTCCCACCACCCCGCCTTTACCGGTCACGGATGATGGAGATGCCTTTCGGCATCGACTTCTCCAACCGTGAAGCTCTGGAATCCCGGCATCAACTGCCATATGGCGGCAAGGCCGATGATTACATAGGCCAGGCGAGCCAGGGTGGCCCCCCCGAAAACCATGCCGATCACGTCATGGCCCGTCAACCCCATGACCAGCCAGTTGAGACCGCCAAGGATGATGAGGGCGAGAGTGACGAGGTTCATGACACGCATAGACGCCTCCTGATGTTGCCTGACAAACGTCTGCGAAAAAAACGCCTGTGGTTTCAGGCGGTTCCATTGGTCACGACATTGTGAACGATGGCAACGATCCGTGGGTGCCTCGCGAAACCAGGCCGACGGGGTGGGACGGGCCGTTCGAAAGGCGTTCCAACAGCCCGCCCCGGCGCCAGGACGAGCGGCGGGGCAACTCACTCAACCAGGATATGCGCCTCGCGCGCGGCCTCGACGAAGGCCTCCCTGGCGGTATCGGGAGAGACGTCGCCGCTGGTCGCACGGCGGCAGGCGCGCAGTGCCGACTGATGCTTCAGGCTGCCGGCGTCGCGCCAATGTGTGGTCAGCAATTCGATGGCCTGCTGTGTATTGGACAGGTTGCGGGTGGCCCCGGTGACGCCGACCGAAACCACCACGGGCTTGGAGAACCACGCAGTTTGCATTGGAACCTCGACAAGGTTGCGGGCTTAGAACGCGTGCCGCCGCGCGTGGTTTCATGCCTGCCAATCACTCTAGCGTGAGGCCAGGGAGCACCGGCCCGTGGCATGGCCCAAGGCCTGGTTAGACGCAATTGCGGCCGCGAAACCGTTTCACGCTTTTCCTGGAATGCTTCAAAGGATGTTGGTCGTCACCTCGACGATGATCGCGGCACCTTCCAGTTTGCCGTCGGGGACGTGCACGACGCGCGAGACCCGCAGGTCCTGGGGACTTCCGTCGACCGACAGGGAAACGCTTTCTCCAATCCGCGGCACCGCCTGGAAAATGGCGTTGGTGGCGTCCGGCCGGTTATCGATGGATATACGGCAGTTGACGGTCATGGAATGTCTCCTGTCTGGCCATGCCCCCAATCGTCAACGCCGGGTCCATCAAATGGTTTCAGGAGGGGCGGCGCAAAACCGGTCCTGCCCTGATGAAGGGCTGGTTCCCGCTCATGGGCTCGAACCGCTGGCGGGGCGACAGTCAATTAACTCGAGCCTAGCCGAATCAGTTTTTTGACCCGACGGCTTTGGCTTCCGGGCCTTTTTCCTTTTCAAACACCGGGAAATCATCGGTGCCGAAAAATTTCCTCATCGCCGGTCCGATACCGAATGTAACCTTCTCTCCCATTTCAGTTAGGTCGGACACCATGACGCGGATGCTCTTTATGAGGCTCTCTAGCTCGATCTCCAGCGGGACCATCCGGGAGTGCTCTTCCTTGGTTAGACCAGAGGTTATCACCCCTTCTTCGACTGCGAGATGGTTCTTGATGATATCTTTAACACCGTCTCGCTTTTCAGAGTACAGCCTCACAACCTCGACCAGGTTCCGGTGTTGCATGAATAGCGTAACCGCAGTCTGCATCAAATCGCTGTCCTTTGCCGCGATCAGCGGTGACAATTCGGCAGCATCGACATCGTACAGCTGGTAGCTGCCCACGATTGGCAGCACTCTCTTCCAAAGCGGCAGGCCCGTTAAACCGCGATCGTTGGCGTTGGAAAGTGATTCGTCAATGAGCTTCTTTAGGGCAACGACGTCACTGAGAATCAGCGACGATTTCACCATTAGTCGCAGGGCGTAAGATTGCTGCTCTGCAACCCTGGCATGTTCATCACGCTCCAGCGTTTCGCGGGAAGTCTGCTTCGCGAGGAGGAAAGCTACAAACGCACTGATCACAGAACCTAAAACTGCGCCGCCGAATCCCGCCAAGAGCGTTGCATATTCGGCGATCGACGCAACCTTATCTGCGATGAACAGAATAAATGCTCCGCCTGCAAGCGCGCCGAAGAAGCCGACCGATATTAGTTCAACGATGGAATTTTTGACGTTAACGGTCTTTGCCACCCGGAACCCCTCGCGAACGTTTATTCGATACATATTCGATGCATCGGATCAAAAAGCAAGCTAAGTGATTGAATGTATTGGTTCCCGCTCATGGGCTCGAACCACGATTCACGCCTTCAAAGGGCGCTGTCCTACCATTAGACGAAGCGGGAGAAGCGAGAATGGTTATGACGCCGGCGCGGCGGAGCGTCAATTCGGGAAGTTGTTGACCGGCTCTTCGCAACGATAGACCGGGCAATGCCCGTCGCGGGACGGGATATAGGCCGACATCGGCACTTCCGGCCAGTCGCATTCATTGCCGAACTGCCTGACATAGCGGTCATAGGTGTTCGGGCCGGTGGTCAGCACCACGGCGCGTTGGCTCTGGATCATGGCCCGGATCTCGGCGCAGCTCATGCCGCGGCTGTCGGGCCGGGCCTCGGCCAGACCGGTCGCCGCGAGCATGGGGACCAGGGTCATCAACAGGATTCGAACGCGAGCGGACATGGCGGTTTCTCTTGGTTTTTGATGCGGTGCCAGGCTCTCGAGGCAACCGTGGGCGGACGACCGCTTCACACCTTTGCGGGAGTTGCCCGAGCGGACATGCATTGTCGCACAAAACCCATTATCTGTCCGCCAGTTCCGCGACAGGCTGTGCGTTGCGCCAGCGACGCTTCCAGCTGGCGGGAGGGAAGTGGCCAACCTTTTCGGCCGATGGACGTTGTTCCTGCGAAGGGAAGGCCGCCGTGGGCGGCCGCGCAAGAAAGGAGGCCGGGATGAAACCTCTCGCCATCGCGTCCCTGATGTTGGCGCTGGCAGTGCCGGCGGCGGCGCAGACGCAGCCGAATACCGACAGCCAGGCGAAACAGACCGACAAGTGCCGTGCACAGACGGATCAAGGCGGCAAACAGCCGCTTGGCGGCGGCAATTTGACCGAAAAACTCAATGATTGCGGCGGCGTGCTGAAGCCGCCGCCCACCGGCGACCAGGGCATGGCCGCGCCGGCGCCTGACGAAGGCAATACACCGATCATCAAGCCGGGCGAAGTGCCGGCGCAGCCGCCACAGAAGTAAAAGCCAATTCGTCCGCGTTGCTGGGCAGAGGAACCTCGTACAACGCCAAACGTTTCTTTTGACAGTTGGATTTGAAAGGAACGGATCGTGAGAGATATTGTCGTCACCGCCACGTTTCTTGCTTCCATAGCCATCGTGATCGTTTTGATGCTGATGGCGCCGAAGAGTTTCGGGTTCGAGACTTCCCATCCGATCGTGAGCGGCGATTTGCCTACCCCATAGTCAGGAGCGGTTCGGCAACAGAAAGGCAGGCGGGAATTTCGCCTGCCCTTCTGTTTGAAACCGGACTGTTTCTTTGTCCTGGCGCGATTGCGGACGGAAAACCGCTACGCGATTCTACCGGAACTGCTCTAACGAATGAGAAGGCCGGCGTGATCGCACAGCGCCGTGAAGGCCTCCTGTGCCTGAGCCGCGCCGGCATTGCTTTCGAGTGCCGCCTCGATCTTTTCGCGCGCGGCCTGATAGAAGGGACCGCGCTTGGCATGCGGCCAGTCGATCAGGATTTCACTGGCGTCCTGAAGCGTGGTCACCTCACGGATCGTGTCCGAGCCATGGGGCTTGACCCGCATCGGGGTCGGCAGCATCAAATCGGCCATTGGTTTTGCCCGCTATTGCAGGATCCGCGCTTCGCGCGCGGCGTCGATCATTGCCTCCATCGCCTTTTCCGGCGCCGTCCAGCCATCCAATGCATCGCGGCAGCTGCGCCACGCCGCCCGGTATCGCCGGCCCCGGCCGGCCGGCCAGTCGCCGAGGCATTCCAGACCCTCCCAGGCGCTGCGCACCACGCGCTCCCGCTCGGGGGCGAATTTCAGGCGGATTGGTCGGGGAAACATCTTGTCGTTCAACGGTGGTCTCCGTGACTGGTAATGTCGCCCGGCCGAGCAGCGTTTTTTGGACAGCGCAATGCAGCAAGGGCGGCGGATAACGCCGCCGACAACGGAGGGTTCCAATCCGAAAAATCAATTTTCAGTCGTGCGCGACGGCGTCCGACAGAGGTCTCGCCGCCGGCAAATCGGCGTCTGGCGCCTCCGGCCGGTCATGTTCGAATTGTTCGGTGCCGGGCAAGGCATGCAGCCAGGCCTCGCGCCGGCCGATCCACAATTCATATTCGGGAGTAAGGTCGGTCGGCGCGACGTCGAGGCTGCCAAGCATCACCTCGGCCTCATTGTCGCCGACCCAGGCAACGCGGCCGCCGCAGGTCGGGCAAAAGCTGCGCGTGCCATAGGAGGCGACTTCGCCCGATGTCTCGAAAGCGTCACGCGGCCAGATGGCAAAGGCCGAATAGACCGAGCCGCCCGCCTTGCGGCAGTCCTTGCAGTGGCAAAGACCGACCCGCGACGGCTGGCCGGTGACGACGAACTGCACGCCGCCGCACAGGCAACTGCCGGTCCTGCGTGTGGTGTCGGACATGGTGGCGGCCTCCCTTCGTCAGTCTGCCATGTCACCGGCTATCCGCGCGCGGCCATGTGATTGTCAAGCTTCTTCCTCGAGGGGCCATAGCGCTTGATGATGGTCTGCGCTTCGCTCTGCGGGATGCCGTATTTGCGGGCGAAGGCGGCGACCTCGTAGGTCTCCTCGCTCGAAACCAGCCTGCGGTCCTGTTTGATCTTCGATTTGTCGTCGGGCATGCCAGGCCTCGCTTTCCGTCAGCGGCCGGTCGCGAAGGCGTCGAATTCCCCGGTTCGCCACGCAATGCCGCGGTCAGACATAACAGCGATCGACGCCGCTGGTTCCATGGAAGGCGGCGGACGGACCGGATAAGGCCTGCCCGGCGCCGGTCGCAAGCGGTCGGTTCAGGCCGAGGGGCAGACGGGGTCAGCGTCGTGCCGGCTGGCGTCGCCGCATTCGGCGCAAGGCGCGCTGGTGCCGGGGCAGCCGCGCTGGTGCGTGCCGGCCGGGCAGCAAAGGCCGTTGGAACTCGTCCAGCGCGGGCATTGGAAAACCTGCCCGGTGCCACCGCAGCCGCTGCACTCCAGAACCGGTGACCGGACCAGATGGGACACCGTCCCCAATCTGACGCTCGCGCCCAATTTTTTTGCCCACCCAACACCGCACCGGTCATGCCCGTGCATTAGCCCCGCCTTGACGATAGCACGATCATGGTTACGAACAAGTTCGTGATTTCGTCGGCGCCGCATGCCGCGGCGCGCCGATGGTCAAGGCCTTGGCCAGGCTTGATCCTTCCCTTGAACGCTGGGTACATCAGCTGGCAAACCGGGATCAGTTGTGCCGGATTAGCCAGGGGCGGGGACAGCCGGGGAAAAATTTGCCGAGGCCTGTCGGATCGGTGCCTGACGGCACGTCCTGTGGGCGAACCAAACTGGAGAACGACCATGCCCTCGCAAATCGCTCAATCGCCGTGGCAGACCGCGGCCCTTCTCATTGCCCGCCTGATCTTTGCCGCCGTCTTCCTCATGGCGGTCACCTTCAAGTTCATGGGCATGGGTGCCACCGCGGGCTACATCGCCGCCGCCGGTTTTCCGTTTCCGCTCTTGCTTGCCTGGTGCGCGGCGATCCTGGAGGTTGCGCTGGTGCTGTGTTTCCTCAGCGGAGCCTTCTTCTCGCAGGCGGCCCTTGTCGCCGCGGCCTATGTGCTGCTCCTGGGCTTTGCCTTCCACGGCCCCAGCCACTGGGCCGGCAACCAGGCCGAGTTCGGCTTTTTCGTCGACCATTTTTCCTTCCTGGCCGGCCTGCTGTTCGCGGCGGTGCACGGACCGGGAAGGATGCTGGCGCTGAACCTGGGATGGCCGGGCAGGGCGTGAGACCGAGACCGCTGTCCCGGCCGATGCGGCCCAGGCCGGCCTGGGTTCACATCTGGTCGTTATAGGCCTCTTTCATCTGGCCCACCATGCGGGCCAGTTTCGAAAAGGAGGGTATGTCCGCCTCCGGCTGACACTGGTTGGCCAGCTCCAGCAGCCTGATGGGAAAATTGACGGCGTCCCTGCTCGACGACGACATGCCTTCGGATCGTTCCTCGCTGGTCTCGCTGGCTTCGGCTTTGCGCAAGGCGATGTCGATCTCCTCGGCCGACAGCACCCCCTTTCGGACAAGGGCGTGGTTGATGGCGGCGATGGCCATCAGCAGACCTTCGATTTGCAGATTGGCGACGTTCATGGTTTTGCTCCCATTCGATGGATTCCAAACGCATGAAGGCCTATTCCGATCCGGATGACGGTGCGATGCCCCTTGATCGGGCGGCTGACGCTCCATCGGGCGCGCCGCGATGGAGCCGCGTGTCCGCGATGCCTTGTGCGGGAAAAGAGACTATACTGGCGCGGGCCGGGTAGGAAGCAGGAGGTCTGTATGCGACTTGCTCTAGCCTTTGGTTTTATCATGGCGATGACGACGGCCGCGTCCGCCGGCATGACGATGACGTTCGAATGGGGGCCGACGGCCAAGTGTTTTGATCCGAAATCGCCGCCGATAACACTCTCGGGCGTTCCCGCCGGGACGAAGACCCTGGCGTTCAGGATGACCGACCTGGACGCGCCCGACTTCAAGCATGGCGGTGGAACGGTGGCCTTCGCCGGCCAGAAAACCTTGCCCTATGGAACCTTCAGCTATCGCGGGCCATGCCCGCCCAAACCGCACACTTACGAGATCTCGGTGAGGGCGCTCGATAGCACAGGTAAGATCCTCGCCACGGCGAAGGCGCGAAAGCGTTTTCCGTGACACTGGGGTGCAACGGCGTCGATGGGGCCGGATACACCATTCGGGATCGCGCGCCATCTCGCCGGTTTGACGCAATCCGGGCGGAAACCGGCCGCGCACTTTTCCCGGGCTGCTGAAAAGCGGCATGCATGTCGGACTCGGATCCCGCCGTTTCGACGTGATGTGAATTTTTTCCTAGGAAATCGTTGACCGGCTGAGGGCAGCCATGCTACATATTTGGCCATGGTGCTGATTTGCGCCAATGACCCGCCGCCGAGGCGGGTTTTGTGTTTCTGGCGCTTTGGGACCTCGGCTGCAACTTGTGCGCCAGCGCTCCACGGCCCCCCTCTGTCCTGCCGGACATCTCCCCCACAGGTGGGGAGATTGGCCGTCCTCCCCGCTTTCGCCAATCGCCCAAGCCGCCAGATCGGGCGACGCGCCCGAACCACAATCTCCCCCAGATGGGGAGGCAGAACAGGGGGCGCGACAGAACGCGACTTCCGCGAAATGTGAGAAACCTCATGCCACGTTATGCCACCATCATCACCGACGATGACGGCCGCGAGGTCGTCAGTGCCATCGGCGAGTTCGAGGGCGCGGCGCCGCAAGCGCGCCTGTGGCGGATCGAGCAAGTCGCATCCGGCGTGCTGATCGGCATGGTGCGGGACGCGGCCGGTGGCTTTTGCTTTCCGCAACCGGGCAGCGGCGCGCGCCTTGCTGGCCTTACCCTGGTGGGGCTCAAGGCCCGAACCAAGGCGACGAAGCCTGCCGGGACGGCAAAGCCCAGGAAGCCCAGGAAGAAAGCCGCCCGCTCGAGGAAACCGGCAAGGCGGGTGCCGAAGGCGGGCAGGGCGGTCTCCGCCAGCGATACCGCCGTAAAGGCGATGGGCGAGGCCAATGGCTGATGAAGTCGCCGGCAGGCCGGCACAGCGCAAGGCAAGGCGCAAACCCGTCGCCAACCCGGCCTCTGCCCCAAAGCCCCGTCCGAAGCGGACGAAGAAAACGCTCGGCGATGATTTCCTGACCGCGGTGCGGGCCGATTTCCGCGCGCATGGCGCCGGCGTCATCGCCGAGGTGCGGGCCGACAAGCCGGACCAGTATCTGAAGATCGTGCTTTCCGTGCTGCCCAAGGATTTCGATGTCGCCATCAACCAACTGGATGCCCTGAGCGATGAGGAGATCCGCAACCGCATCCGCGCCCTCGAGGCCGTCGTCAAACCGTTCCTCGATGAGCCAACTGATCTCGGCCCGGACGGAATATCTGGCGCTGCTGGCGGAGCTTGACCGCCGTCGCCGCGCGAACCAACTGGCGGCCTATAAGCCGTATCGCCGCCAAGCGGAATTTCATGCTGCCGGCGCCCAAAACCGAGAAAGACTGTTCATGGCCGGCAACCAGCTCGGCAAGACCCGGGCCGGGGGCGCGGAATGGGCGATGCACCTGACCGGCCGTTATCCCCGGTGGTGGCAAGGCAAGGTCTTCGATACGCCGGTCCGCCTATGGGCCGCCGGCGTGACCGGCGAAGGCACGCGCGACAACCCGCAGCGCGTGCTTGTCGGTCCGCCGCAGCAGCAGGCGGCCTGGGGCACCGGCATGATCCCGGCCGATGCCATCGTCGACACCATCATGGGCCGCGGCGCGCCGGGCGCGCTCGACAGTGTCGTGGTGCGCCATGGCGGCGGCGGCGATTTGCAGGCGGGCGAGAGCGTGCTGTCGTTCAAGAGCTTCGAGAAGGGCCGCGAGAAATGGCAGGGCGAGACGCTGCACGGCGTCTGGTTCGACGAGGAACCGCCGCTCGACATCTATTCCGAAGGTCTGACCCGCACCAATGCGACCGGCGGCATCACCATCGTCACCTTCACCCCGCTGCTCGGCATGAGCGACGTGGTGCTGCTGTTTTTATCGGCGGGTGAGGTGGAGGGGATGGGGAAGGGATGAACGCTTCCTTCTCCCCTTGTGGGAGAAGGTGGCCTCGCGAAGCGAGGTCGGATGAGGGGTGTTCCAGCTTGGCAAGGACGGCGATCCGTCACCCACCCCTCATCCGTCTCGGCGCTGCGCGCCGATCCACCTTCTCCCACAAGGGGAGAAGGCAAAGTGCTGCCGCTCCAACCGCAAAAAATAACGCCTTCACGGAGCGATACAGCCAAGGCTTAGCAAGCTGATTCCGGAACTCCCCATGTCCCGTCACGTCACCTTCATGACCATTGACGACGCCGCTCACTACAGCGCCGAGCAGCGCGCCGCGATTGTCGCCGCGTATCCCGAACATGAGCGCGAGGCCCGCGCCCGGGGTGTTCCGGTGCTGGGCTCGGGGCGCATCTTCCCGGTGGCCGAGGTGCTGATCGCCTGCGAGCCGTTCCGGCTGCCGCGCTACTGGCCGCGCATCGGGGCGCTCGATTTCGGCTGGGACCATCCCTCGGCCGCGGTCGAGCTCGCCTGGGACACAGAGGCCGATGTCGTCTATGTCACCAAGGCCGCCAGGGCCTCGCAGCAAACACCGGCCATGCAGACGCTGACGCTGAAGCCTTGGGGCGAATGGCTGCCCTGGGCTTGGCCGCGCGACGGCCGCCGCGAAACGCTGGAGGGCGCGGGCACCGCGCTGGCCAAGCAATATGCCGCTCATGGGCTCAACATGCTGCCCGGCCACGCCCGCTTTCCCGACGGCTCGGTCTCGGTCGAGGCCGGTCTCATGGAGATGCTCGACCGCATGCAATCCGGCCGCTTCAAGGTGTTTTCCACGCTGATGGACTGGTTCGAGGAGTTCAGGCTTTTCCATCGCAAGGACGGTCAGGTGGTGAAGCTGCGCGACGATCTGATGGCCGCGACACGCTACGGCGTGATGATGCTGCGCGAAGCGGTGGTCGACCCTGCGGAGTTCAAGAGCGCACGGCGACCGGCGGCGCAGAGCGATCCGCTGGGGGCGTTTCGGTAGGGCAAGGCGCCCGCCGCCTTCGCTCCTGACTGCCCGCGGCAGCAGCCGCCTCTCCAAAAACTTCAATTCAAAACGCGCGACCGCCTTAGCCGACGTGCGCGCGTTGCCGGTCGTGCCGCGATCGCCGGCGAGGCGCGCCCTTTTCAACGCCAGCCCAGCAGGAAGCAGCCAATGGTCCACATCATTCCCCTTTCCGTTGGCCAGCGCCGGCTCGATGCCAGCAATGCGCCGCAATATCCGCAGGGATCGCCTGTCGGCGCCGCCATGCAGGGTTTTGGCGACGGCCTTTCCGCTCTCGCCGAGCACCACCGGCAGATGACGGAGCGGCAGGAGGCGTTCGACGCCGAGATGGCGCGCCGCCGTTTCAATGGCCAGATCGCGCAGGCGGAAGACGAGGTGACGGCCAACGCGCCGGCCGACGGCGCCGGCCTGCACGACGCCATGTATGGGCAGGTCGATCCGCGCACCGGCCGCGTGGCGAAGACAGGCTTGTTCGACACGCTGTTCGACGCCGCCTTGCCTGGTGTGCCCGAAAGCCAGCGCGTCAACTTCGCTGGGCAGAAGGAGGCATTGCGTGAGGCCGGCTCGCTACGCATGGCGCAGCGGCAGCTTCAGCGCCGCAAGGATTACGAGCAGAATATGTGGTCCGAGGTCCAACAAGCCGAGCTCGAAGCCATCGCTCAGAGCGATCCGAACGACACCGTTGCGTTCAACTCCGCCCGCCAGCGCGGCCTTGATGTACTTAACAAGATGGGCCTCGATCCACAGGGCAAGTTGCAGGCCGAAACCGCCTGGCGCGAAAGCACGGCAAAGACACGCATTGAGACCCTGATAGCCGAAAACCCGAAAAGAGCGCTCAATCTGCTTGGAATCACCGCGTTTTCCAGCGACCATGGCGACCGACCGGGAGAGGGCATCGATAGCACGATAACCGGCTCGGTTACGCCGGTCGATGCGAATGCGTCGACCGGCGAAGATGAGGACACCGGCCAACGAACGCCAGATGGACGGATAAGGCAGGCGTTTCAAGATGGCCAGCCGACCGACGCTCTGCTCGCGGACCTTTCACCTGGCACTGTCGACGGCCTTGTCCAAGCTGCACACGCCGCAAATGCCGAGAGCTTGATCCACGCCAGGGCCAATATCGACATCGCATCCCAGGATGCGCGCTCTGCGATTATCGACAGGGCTGCCTATTCCGGCCCAAGGCCCGGCCCTGAGCAGTTCGCCGCCGTCTTCGGTACAGAAGAAGGCGGAAAACAGTTCAAGATCTTCAAATGGAGGGCTGATGTCAGCCCGTATCTCGCTAGCATGCGCGTCATGCCGGCAAGCGACATTGACGCTACGCTTGACGTCGCCATGCCTGCCCGGAACCCGTTCAGTCCGAAGAAGGCTCCCGAGCGGTATAAGCAGGATCAGGCCCGATATGACCGGGAAATGGCGCGGTACAATCAGAACAAGCCACGGTATGATCTGATCGCCGATGCTGCTGCCTTGATCTTGCAAGATAGGCAAGTCGACCCTGCGGGCTATGTCCGTCAGGTTCTGCCGAGCGTGGATGCCGCATGGAACCATTTGACGAAGCCAGAGGCCTACGGAATGGCAGTCGCGCAGTCCATTGCGGCTCAACGGCAATTGGGTATCAAGAATGTTCAACCGCTCCCTTTGTCTGTCGCACAAGACCTCATCCAGATCTGGAGCGATAGCAGCCTGACGCCGGACGCCGAGGAGGCGGAGCGCAAGCTGCTTGAAGCGGTATCCGATCCGAAACAGCGTGCCGCCGTTGCCGAGCAACTTGGCAGCGTCAAAGCAAGTCAGACAGAGACGCCAACGGGCAAATCCGGCGGCGAGCCGAACACCAACGATACTGGAACCGGCAAGCCCGTGCAGGCCGCAACCAAGCAGTTCGCGAAGACCATCGACTTGTCTCCAGCCGACATTCTCCGGCTGAAGAAAACCCTGATGACGGAATGGTTTGTTAGGGATGGAGATGGTGAAGCCAAAGGCATCATTGATACAATTCTAAACCGACTTGCTTCGGAGCATTGGGGGAACGATGTATCCCAGGTAGTCAATTCCTGGGCCCAATTCTCCGATGTCAACAGCGTGAGAACCTTACCAGATGGCAGAAATAATGTAGATCAGCTATCCGCAAATGACCCCCGCTTTGCGAAAGCATCGAAGATGGTCGATGATTATTTATCGCGGCGCGCGGCCGGTGCGCCCTCCACGGTCGGCGATAACTTGAATTACGCCAATCCCAAGGTTTCGGATGCGAGCAATCTTGTCTGGATCTACAAGTTGGACGGCCCAAGGCTTGGACAGCATTGGCATGGCACCGTTGACGAGCTTCGGAAATTTCGCCCTGGGGAATTTGGCATCAACCTGCCCAAGGAATACTATCCTTCCGAGCCCTAATCGCGCAACAGAGGTTCACGTTCCATCGCCACGAATTCAAGAGGTTTGCAACCAATGCGTTTGGCCCTGTCCGTCTGCCTTTCCGCTAGCTTGTTCTATGTCGCGCCGGCGGGGGCAATCACCCTCTCTAACAAGGAATGGAAGGCGTTTTCCTGCGTTCTAAGCAAGGCGCGCAATCACGGTAACCCCGACGTCGCGGCGGGCTATGCCGTAGACGAATGCCCAACCGAGGGTCTGAGCGAAGCACAGAAGGAGCGGATCAGGGATCTGGTCACGCGGCGGCTGATGAGAGAATATGGAATGACCTGCCTCGGGACCGGCTGCGGCCCGGGGTAGGTACCTCCACGTAAGGAAACTTCGACCCTATTCGAAGCGTTTCGAATACTTATCTGGTTCGTCCTGTTTTGTTGTGTAATGGCATGAGCGCACGCGACATCGTGAATGCCATTTATGTTCTAGAGCGTGACTTCGATGTGCCGCCGTACGTCTCAAATGCCTTGGCGTGCGCAATGATCAGAGCGATCAAAACTGCTTCCTGAGAAATTCGACGTTATTGCGCAGGCCCATGAAAAGTCCTGCTGTGGTTTTGATTTGCAGCGCGTTGTAGCCGTACATCGGAAAGCCGCCCGCATGTCGGCGCAATACGGGCACTAACAGACACTGGGGCGTATCCGATTTCAGATCTGGCATTAAGCTTTTGAACTAAGCCAAGCTAGACACGTCCATTACGGCACCGCGCTTGCCAAGCAACATGCTGCCCGGTCGCGCCCGCTTTGCCGCCGGCTCGGTCTCGGTCGAGGCCGGGCTGATGGAGATGCTCGACCGCATGCAATCCGGCCGCTTCAAGGTGTTTTCCACGTTGATGGACTGGTTCGAGGAGTTCAGGCTTTTCCATCGCAAGGACGGTCAGGTTGTAAAACTGCGGGACGATTTGATGGCCGCGACACGCTACGGCGTGATGATGCTGCGCGAAGCGGTGGTCGACCCGGCGGAATTCAAGCCGGCTAGGCGGCCGCCGGGCAGAGCGAGCCGCTGGGGGCGTTTCGGTGAGGGGTGACCAATCTCGAAAAACGGTGGACAAGCTGAAAGGTGGTAGACTCAAGAGCGATCCCGATTCGCTTGTAGTCCAAAAACATGCTTCTGTTCGCCTAAACGGCGGGAGCTTTTATGGACCACTACATGAACTTACTGAAACTGCGCATGGGCAGATATCCTACGGTCGATGTAGAAGTTCCGATCGGCGTTCTGTTTGAAGCATGCGATTATTATTACAAAAAGAATGATGCAATCGCGCTGATAGCTGGAAGCACGGTTAATGCCAGTGCGAACGTGGATGAATCGAATGCTATTTACATCTCAGATTTGAGGGATGAAGGCGATTCGTTCTCGATGCTTTTGGTACGTGGCGATCCCGGGAGAGCGATGCCGAGCTTTGTCAATCCCAAAAAGCGCACTGTTACTACTATTAAGTCGAACGAACCGGGCGATGTTCCTGGAGCATCGTCCCACCTCATTGTCTCGAAACAAGAGATCGCGGCTGGGCCAGATCAAGGGCGATATCGAACCGCGATGGAGAGAACTCGGGGAATAGGAAGAGCCCTAGCTCGGGATTTTCTTACAAGCCTGCTGGGAAGATTCTCTGAGGAATTTCCTGATCGCTTTACGGCCGAAAAGAAACGTAAGTCGAAGAAGGAGAAGCCTGAGACTGTCCAATATCGCCCCACCGTTCGGTTCAATCCTCATGAAAACGCCTCGCTCAAAAATGATCTAGAAAGTGGGCGCATAGGTGGCTTCAAGCTCGTCAGAGGTAAGACGGATTTTCAAGGTGAGGCGAACGAGCCAAAAATTGAGAGAATGGATGTGCAATTGCGAGCAGTAATTGCGCCTACTGAGGATGTTAACCGTGTATCCAAGCTAATTAATCACGTTCGAAAAGCTCTCGATGCGATTTCATTCGAAGACTTCAAGCTGGAGTTGGTTGACGAGGGTGGAGACACAATAGGAAGCACGCAGATGTTAAGCGTGGATAATCTTGGCGATGGCGATATGCGATATTGTAAAACGGTAGCCATCAATGGCTTGGGTGCAGGCGTAGTGGAATGTTACGATAAGTTTTACGATCCCATCCTACAATTTGGTAAAAAGGTAATCCACGCAGAAAAGAACTGGCAATAGATATGTGGTGGATAAAAGAGTTATTCTCCTCTGTACGATTTCTGGTGATTAGTGGGGATAGATCTTTTTGGCAGTCGAAGCGTATTTACGAACTCGTACTTCCTTGTGTGTCAACTGCCATTATATTTTTCCTTTATTGGAGTTACCCGATGGCGTTCTCAGGTAAGTTTCTCTCGAAGATCTCGGAAAGTATATTCCAGTTTATGGTCTTTGTGGTTCCATTCCACCTTGCTGCTTTGGGGGCGTTTGCCACATTTGAACGTGCTGGTCTGGATTCCAATCTTGAAGGTGCAAATGCAGAGATAAGGGTTTGGAGCAACAGGGATAACGGCTATTTCTATAAGACGCTGTCTCTTAGACAGTACGCAAGTTTGCTTTTTGGTTATCTGTGCACAATTGGTGTTTTATTTATTATAGTATATATAATAGCCAATAATGTAAATTTTGACTATGTTGCTGGTGATTGGTACGGGAAATTGCACCATATTGCGGTGGTTCTCGTAATTTTCTTCATAACTCATTACGCATTTCTTAGCGTATATTCAATTACATTCCTATTTGATAAAATAAATAAAATCAATGGTTAGTTCCATACCTCTGCGTAGACGCCGAAGGGCTCCCAACGCGAGTTAGGGGCGCGCCGTGACTGCGGCTTGCCGTGACCGTTTGGGCGGGCAGGTTTGCCAAGCCCCTGGAGGAGTTTGCAACAAGTGGTTCGCGCGCCACATCAGAGTTCGCCGCTGAGGGCACGGTGGCTCGCCAAGCCGCCGAGACGAAGTCTCTGGTCAAAGCAGCAGAAGATGCCGCCTACCGCGTGAGCATAGGCGCCAAACCCGACAAGGCTGAGCTTCTTCAGATCATAAAGTCGATTGCAAGGGACCCTTCTAAGGTAAAGGATCCAGGAGCATCGTTGGGGAGGGCCGCTTCCAAAAATTACCGTAAAACATTTCTGATGCGAACCCGAATCTGGAAGGAGAAGTTGTCGTACACCATGCTGCGGAGCGGCGGATATGGAAAAGGTTTCCAAGCATTGTCGGTGCGAAGCCATGGGCCCCAAACTGCGGGCTATTTATGGCGGTGACGGAGGATGGGACGATGCAGTTGCGAAGGCTCTGCACATGCCCGACACGATGCCGGAGGCAATCCGCGATATGTGGGCAAGGAATCTCAAAATCGCCCGCGACAATAATGTAACGCTCACGCCTCAGCAATTCGCCGAGATGTTCGTGGATAACAACTTCGCAAGTTGAGCCGTTTTCCCTGGACTGCTTTCAAATTTCAGCGGCATCCCTTTATTCACAGGCTTTATCGTATTAAATAACGGTGAAGTGCACTAATTTCCTCTCCCCGGGTACGTTCCCAGAGTCTTGCGGGCAAAAAGCGCACTGCCATCCTTGTTCCTCTGCCAGCGCCTCGCAATGTCCATCAATAACAGGCCATGTGGAACCAGTTGCTTAAAGACTTGGGAGGATAGCAATGAGATATATCTTGACCGAGGGACAGTTCGATGCGCCGGCTGAACCCGCAGTCGTTGATGGACTGGCTGCACGCTTGGGAGTCGATCTCCCCAAGGATTATACCGACTTCCTCAAGAAGCATAATGGAGGCGAAGGGTTCATCGGCGATAACTACATTATTTTCTTTAAATCTGAAGAATTGTTTGACTTTAATCGAGAGTATGAGGTTGAAAAATATGCGCCAGGCATCCTCTTGTTCGCATCGAACGGCGGAGGTGAAGGCTATGGCTTTGACACTGAAGATGCAGCCATGCCAATCGTGCGCATCCCATTCATAGGTATGGATCGGCAATACGCTGAAACAATAGCGCATGACCTAGCCGATCTATTTGCTCAATTGGCGGACTGAAAATGAGCGACAAAGATGGACATTCGCGCCCCAAGGGCATGGAGCTGTTTGAGATTACACCGATTATCGTTGGGGGCGATCCAGTCAGTTTAGAAAATAAGACTTGGTTGACCAGACAAGAGCACTTTGAAGCGGTGCGCTACCGGAATCGAGCTATCAGGATTCTGCGTAAGGCGGCGCAGGAGAAAGCGGGGCGGGTGGATGAGTAGGGTGCGGGAGGATCGATGACCCGTTTCGGCCGATTGTGCAAGCGGGCGAGCCGCCGGCGCGATGCAACTCGCTCCTAGATTTGAAGCAGATCATAGGGGATCCGCGAGGCTGATATCTGGTCCAAGATATGTCTTGAGCGCTAGCTTATCCGATCGTTACCTGTTGGTTTTGATTAAGAATTTTTGAGAGACTATCAGTATACTGTAGAACACCTCGATATAAAAGAGCGAAGGCCTAACAGATCGGGGTTTTGTAATCATTAGTCGAGCCGCTGATAAGATGGCTGCGGAGTTGATTATGCCGATGGAGGACAATACCGTGCCGAACCTCCAAAGCGTCTCGCGCCTGCCTACCGCCGATACCAGTACCGGAGAACACGATCTCGATCGTGCCCGGTTCGAGGCGCGTCAATATCTCAAATTCTACAACTGGGTCTTGTCCATAAAAGGCGAGTATCTGGGATATGGTGCCGAAAGAATAATCTACATATTCCTCTTCCAGAACCTGGTCGACCGGATGTGAACCAATGGATCTGGGTCATCGTTGGCGACGTGCCGCCGACATATATCCCTGCTGACGACGCCACGACGCCCTTCGAGGCTCTTGATGGGTACATTGGCGCCCTTGAGGAATGGGTCGAGGCAGCGCGCAAGGGGAAGTCGGTGGCGAATTTGATACCGGTCAATGTCGATGCCAATCCCGTCAACGCTGAAATACTGGCTGGCCGTCTTAAATTTCTCGACGAGAAGATTTTACCCGAGCTCCGGGGCTGATGAACAGGAATGGCGAGACCAATTCAGGGATGAGTACGGAGGACTTGGTCCGCCACTGAAGCTCGCGAACACGCGGCAGCAGAACGTGTCGCCGTAGTGGAGGAAAAAAGGGTCTCGTCATGCTAACCGGGGAAACGTATTAAATAGGAATTTTTTCTCGTAGGCCTGTTGACGGCGTGAGGGCAGCAATAGTACATTTTCGTCCATGGTGCTGATTTGCGCCAGCGACCCGCCCTCGAGGCGGGTTTTGTTTTTGGGGCGAGGATCCCTGGAATTACGGAGTGCATTTTAACGACCGCACTCTATGTAGCTGACGTGAACCGGAACCTGGAATAATGCACGTCATCGTAATTCCTATCGGTGGTCCACTTCGTCGCCGCGCTCTACACGTGAACCGAAATGCCCATCCTCTTGAAGAATTCAAAAACAGGGTCAGCAGACACCAGTGCTGTCGCGACGATCAGCGAGATCCAGAGAAAAGTCATAACAGACGCCGCGGTCATCTGAGCGTCCTGTGTTCCCTTGCAGGGAAACATTGCCCTCCAGGTCCAAAGAAATATCCGCCACAAATCCAGCAGAGCGGAGGCGGTTTTCGTCACGAGGATTATTGAGACGAAAATTCTAAACCCGTGGTCAAATGCAGTCTGCGGATTCTCCAGTCTTCGCCAGACGATCGCGCCGGTCATTGCCAACAGCGTCATCCGCACCGACAACGACAGTAGTGCTCCGCAGAGGCTAAGAAGCCGCTGCCTCCGGTCGCTGTGCCATTGTACGTTGTTAGGAAATCTTGAAAACACTCTATCCCCCTGGCTCGACTATTAGCAGGTTGCGGAGCGAGTAGAAATGAAGCAGCGCGATGACGGTTCGAATTGTCGGCGGCAACCTCCGCGATCTCTCCTACATCGCCGCCAATCTGCGCCCCGAAGACCGCGCCGAGATCGACTGCCAGCTTGATCAGTGGTCGCCGGCGCTCTTGGCGCTGACGGCGCTGCAGGGCTTTGCCTATGTCGCCGAGCTCGACGGCAATCCCGAGGCCGGCTTTGGCGCCGCTGAGCAGCGCGGCGGCTTATGGATCGCCTGGAGCTGGGGGACGCGCCGCATGAAGCGCTGCGTGCCCCGGATCACGGCGTTCTTTCACTCGGTGCTCGGACCGCAGGTCGCGGCGCGGGGCGCCTGGCGGGTCGAGGCCCGCGCCCTGGCCGCCAATCATCTGGCGCTGCGCTGGCTTGGCCGGCTCGGCGCCACGCAGCGCTGCCTGCTGCCGGGCTATGGCAGGAACGGCGAAGATTTTTTCCTCTATGACTGGACAAGAGAAGGCTGGAACCATGTGTCTGTTTCAAAAACCACCGGAACTGAAGCCGCTGCCGCCGGCCCCGACCGCGCAGGACAAGGATGTGCAGGCGCGCGAAGCGGCACTGCGGGCTGAGCTCGAACAGCGCCAGGGAACGCTGAGCACGATCAAGACCGACCTCGCGCCAAGCAGCCTCACCGGCCAGCGCCGCGTGCTCCTGGGGCTTTGACCATGACCGCGATGAAGCGAAGCTTTCGCCGGCGCGTGCTGGACTGGTGGTACTGGCGCCGGCATGCCAGGGCGGTGAAAAGACGGGGGTAATCTTCTCTCGCGGGGAGATGTCGCCAAGGGCGGCAGAGGGGGCGTCTCGCGTGGAGCGCTAACCTGATGTGCCGCAAGAGGCCGCGCCCAGTCGGACCGACCCCCTCTGGCCTGCCGGCCATCTCCCCCTCAAGGGGGGAGATCGGCGGCCTTCTTGGCGAACGCCCAGACCATAAGCGGGTATTCCTCGTCGTTGCTGAGATCGCGCCACAGGCCATAGGCGCGCACGGGGCCGCCTATATGGGCCCTGGCGCAGGCCTTGTTGCCCCAGCCATCGACCTTGACGTTGGCTTCAGGGAAGCCGCCTTCGACCATCAGCTGCTTCAGGCCGGCGGGGGTCCATCTGCTGTAGTCGTGGGGCCTGGCGTGCACCCGGAACAGGAAGGGTGTCGCCACCATCGCCCAGCCGCCGGGTCTGGTCATGGCGTGGATATTTTGGGCTGCCGCCAGCGGCCGCCGCACATGTTCCAGCACCTGGTCGGCGATGACGATGGAATATTGCTCCTCGGTGCGGTCCTTGCAGATGTCGAAAGCGGGGAAATCGACCGCCCGGTAGTTCGGACACATCGCCCGCCAATAGCGGTTCCAGCCGGGCGAGATCTCGATGACGTCGGAGGCCTTGCGGTTTCCGGCTTCCAGGAAAAGCGTGAACGCCTCGATCTGGCGGATGCGCAGCCAATTGCGGGAATCATAGCCAAGCAGGCGTTTGACCACCTGTTTGCCGCGGTTTTTCAGGGTGCCGGCAAGGCTCGTCGTCACTTCGACCTCCTCCAAAACCCGCCGTGAAAAACAGCCTAGCCCAGGCAAATGGGCAAAAAATGACAGCGAGCCGTTCTTCCTCATCCAGGGGGAGATAGCCGGCAGGTCAGAGGTCGCCTCGCGTGGAGCGCCAACCTCCGTCCGCCGCGGCGAGCCGCATCCAGTCGAGCCGTCTGTCGCCTTTTGGCGACATCTCCCCCGCGAGGGGGGAGACCCCCCAGCTTCAACGAGGCACCCATGACCGATTCCCGCGCCCGCGATATCCTTTCGCGCCAGTCCGAACTCGAGACCGAACGCAGCCAGTATGAGGCGGTGTGGGAGCAGGTGGCGGAGTTCTGCGACCCCGATGCGCCCGATGTCTGGAGCGGCCGGCGGGCCGGCGGCCCGGATTCGCAGGCCGAGCCGCAGGAGCGGCGCGGCAGCCGCGTCTACGCCAATACGATCAACTCGGCCGCCAACAGGCTCGCCGCCGGGCTCGAAAGCCTGATCATCCCGCAGTCGGAAAAATGGCATGGTCTGTCGACGGCGGAAATGAACGACGAGGAGACCGACGAGGAAAAGGAATGGGCGGAGGCGCTGCGCGACTTCCTGTTCTCGCTGCGCTACTCCGCCAATTCGAATTTCGTGCCGGCCACGCAAGCCTGCCTGCGCAATGTCGTGCGCTACGGCCCAGCCTATCTCTATGCCGAGGAAGGGTTCGGCGGCACGCTGATCCGCTATGCCTCGATCCCGGTGGTCGAGGGCTATCTGTCGCGCAACCGCTGGGGCCAGGTCGACATTTTCCATCGCCGCTACGAGCGCACGGCGCGGCAGGCGGCGCAGCTGCTCGGCTACGAAAAGCTGCCGGCGCGCATCAAGGTTCTGGTCGACGATCCGGCCAAGTGCGAGACGAAGATATCGCTGATCCAGTGCATCCAGCCGCGCGACGAGCGCCGGATGTACAGGCTTGGCGGCCAGTACCAATATCTCGACACGGCTTTCGCCTCCTACCACGTCATCGAGGACGAGGAGGAGATCGTCCGGGAAAGCGGTTTTCGCACCTTCCCGGTGTCGACCTTCAACTGGCGCCGCTACGAGGGCGATCCCTACGGCATCTCGCCTGCCATCGAAGCGCTGACGACCGTGCGCGAGGAGAACGCGGTGCGCCGTTCCGGCTTGCGGGCGCTGCAGCAGATCACCGACCCGGCCACCGCCTCCAAGGCCAGGCTCGACTATGTGCCGGTGCTCAATCCGGGCGAGAATTATCCCGGCCTGATCGACGATAATGGCCGGCCGCTGATCGTGCCCATCAGCACCGGCCAGAACCCGACCTATGCCTTCAACTACGCGCAGAGCCGCGCCGACGAGATCCGCGACATGATGTTCGTCAATCTGTTCCAGACGCTGGTGCAGAACCCGCAGATGACGGCGACCGAGGCGCTGATAAGGCAGGAAGAGAAGGGCGCGCTGCTCGGGCCTTCCGGCTCTATCATCCAGGCGGGCTTCGCCGCCAATCTCGACCGCGAGCTCAGCATCCTCGAGGACAAGGGGCTGTATGACGAGGACAGCCGCTTCGCGCCGCCCGAAAGTCTTGCCGGCAAGGCGGTGCGGCCGACCTTCACCGGCCCGCTCGACGTGCTCAGGCGCTCGGCCGAGGCGCGCGACACCATCCAGGTGGTGACGACGGCCATGCAGATGGCGCAGTTCGATCCCGGCGTCATGGACAATATCGACAGCGACGAGGCGATCAAGATCGTGCAGAGCGCCGGCCGCAGCCCGCAGCGCATCTTCCGCCGCAAGGAAGAGGTGGACGGCATGCGCAGTGCCAGGGCGCAGGCCCAGCAGGCGCAGGACGGCATGGCCGCGATCGCCAGCGCCGGCAAGGTGGCCAGGGACGCCGTACCGGCGGCCGTGCAGGCGCGCGACAGCGGCTTGCTCGACAGCCTACAAGGTCTGCTGCAGGGCGGCCAGGTGGGCGGATCGCCGCCACAAGGCGCGCCGGGCGAGGCTGGCGGCCCCAGAGTGGCGGGCGGCGCATGAGCGGCAAACGCTTCGCCCGCGCCAGTCATGCCGGCGGCCCGGCCAGAGCACGGGACGCGCTGACCAAGGCCTATCTGCGGGTCTTTTCCGGCGAGGACGGCGAGATGGTGCTGGCCGACCTCACGGCGACAGTCGGCTACTACCGGCGGCCTTCCTATGGCGAGTGGATGGCGCGCACCAGGACGCCCGAAGGCTTCGAGCTGCACAGCGCGCTCAGCAATGCCCGCGCCGAGGTGGTGCAGCACATCATGGGGTTCCTGACGCTGGACGAGACGCAGCTGGCGGCGCTGGAGAAGGCGGCGCGGGCGGAGGGATAGTGAGGCGTCGAAGCTGCTGATCTCCCCCCTTGTGGGGGAGATGCCCGGCAGGGCAGAGGGGGGCGCTGTCCCGCTGGCGTTGCCGCAGATCTGCGGTCCGCCCATCGGAGAACCAGTTCAAGAGCCCTCGCCAAGCTCAGTGCGCAACGGCGTGTGAGGCATCGTCAAACCTCTATCGGGTTTGGCGCCCTACGGCGCCCCCCTCTGTCCTGCCGGACATCTCCCCCACAAGTGGGGAGATTGGCAGTTTCGCTGCCGGCGCCTCAACAATTGCCGTGGTAGCCCCCGTCGTCACAAGGCGCGGTGTAGATGCGATCGCTACGCCTCCGCGACTCCGTAGCGCTACCGCCCAGGCCCATTGACCTCACAAGTAGCGCCGCTGCTACCGGTTTTCCAGGAAACGCCGATCCGACAAAACCTCGGACAACGCAGCGCCGGCGTGTGCGCGATCCGGCCGTGCCGCGATCGCCGGCGCCGCGCCCTTTTTCAAACCAGTTTGGGCAGGCAACGCCAATGGTACACATCATTCCTCTTTCCGTTCGCCAACGCCGGCGCGATACGGGCAACGCGACGGCATATGCCGACGCCCCGCCGGCGGGCGGGGCATCGCCTCCGCTCGACAGCTATTGGCAGGCTGTCGCCCAGCACTATGAGCGGCGCCAGGCGCAGCAGCAGGCCTTCGATACCGAAATCGCGGCCCGCAGGCTGAACGGCGAGATCGCCAGGACCGAGGCCGAGGCCGTGGCCAATGCCCCGTCCGATGGCGCCGGCCTGCACGACGCCGTCTACGGCCAGGTCAATCCGCATACCGGACAGGTGGTGAAGACCGGCCAATTCGACACGCTGTTCGACTCTTTCGTGAAGCAGACACCGCCTGAAGTGGGCGCCGGCCTCGCCGGCCGCAAGGAAGCGCTGCGCGACGCGGGCTCCACGCGCATGGCGATGCAGCAACTCCAGCGCCGCAAGCAATATGAACAGGACCAGTGGTTTAAGGTCGAAGTCGCCGAGCTCAACACCATCGCGCAAAGCGATCCCAACGACACCGTCGCTTTCGACGCCACCCGCCAGACCGGTCTCGATCTTCTCGCCAAGATGAACCTCGATCCGCAGATCAGGCTGCAGGCGGAAGCCGCCTGGCGCGCCAGCACCGCCAAGGCGCGCATGCAAGCGCTGATCGTGCAGGACCCGCGCCGCGCGGCCGAGATGCTGAGCGCGATCCCGGTGGCGAGCGACGGCATGGGCGAGACGGTGCGGATGCAGTTGGGGACCGCGCGGCAAGGGGAGCAAGCGGCTGCGAAAGGGCAAAAAGCTCCGGACGAAACGGTAGCCCAGGCATTCGGCGAAGCAACTTCGCCAGATGGCGAGACAGCCATGCCTCTCGACGCGCTCACCTACCTAAAGCCAGGTGATATTGCGGCGCTGAAGGACCAGGCCAACAACGCCACCGCGGCCCAACTGATCGGTGCTAAAGCGCGGGTCATGCTTGCCGAGCAGAACGCGCCGGCTGTCATCGCCGCCACCGGAAAATACCCCGAGGAGCAGCCGACCGCGCAGGATTTCGTCAATGTCTACGGTGCCGACGAGGGCTCTAACCGTTTCGAACAATTCCGTATAACGACCGACGTCGCCAAGACGTACTCCGACATGTATCCGCTGTCGAACCAGGTGATACATGCAGAGCTCCGGGATCTCGAACCTGGACCGGGGGGATCACCCGAGGAGCGTGAACGGTACGAGGTAAAGGCCGGCGCTGCGCAGCTGATCATGGCGGCCCGCGACGCCGATCCCGTCGCCTATGTCAGCCAATTGTTTCGCGGCAAGGCTCCGGACTGGAGCAAGGTCAAAACGCCCGAGGATTTCCACGCAGCCATTGCGTGGGCTGGAACAGCTCAACAACAGTTAGGTTTCAATAAAAGATTGCCGTTGCCTTGGACCGTGGTTGACCGGGAAGCAGCAAAATACATCGACCCAAGCAAGCCGTTCAACCAGCGTTTTGCCGAGTTGAGCTCGATTGTCCTGGCGGTTCGCGACCGGAGGGCGCGCCGGGAGATTTCCAAGCAAATCTCGATGGTGGCAGAAGCCCGGTGGCGAGCTAGAGCCGCCCAGGATCCGAGCATCACGCCGGAGTTGTTGGAAGCGCAGGTTGCGGCACTCAAAAACGGTTTGGCTTGGATCGGAGAGCATCCTGCCCAAGCTCAATACAGCACCATGTCATGGCTGCAGCAACCTGCCATAGCATTTGGGGATATCGGCCGGACTATTGCCAAGGGTGCGACCGCCGGAGGTGCGGACAAGCTCGTCGCGAAGCTGGCTCCCTCGGGATCGGGCGAGAGCTATGAGGAGCGTCTCAGCCGTGAGCAGGCCGAGACGGAGGATGCTGAGGACCGGGCAGGTTGGGCCGGTTGGGCGGGAGAAGCCCTTGGCGCCGGCTTATCAGGATATGGCGTTGCGCAAGGCTTATTTGGTTTGCTTGGCCGAGTAGGGATCGGCGCGGCGGCGGAAGGCGGTGGCTTGGCCGGCTTCGGCACGCGAACAGCTGTGGGAGCCGCGACCGGTGGCGCTTACGGAGGCGCATACGCCTACAATACCGATGAAAGCATTCCCGAGGGTGTACTCAGCGGCGCGTTTTGGGGTGCAGGCGGCAGTGTTCTTGCCGAAGGGCTTAGCGCAATTGGTAGGCGAGTGGCGGTGAAGCTGCTCGGAGGGTCGAATGGCTCTGCCGCCAAACGCTCCAATGTTGCGTCTGAGCTCTCGGAAAGCCGAGTCATTGACGAGGCAACGGCGGCAACAAATTCCGACTCAAATGCGGCACAAGCAAAGGGGTCGGAAGCTCCGTTTTCCGCGAAGAACGAAGGTCCCAAAATCAGTGACCAGGACGATCTAAAACTCGTCCCTACAGAGCGCAGTAAAACGAATAGAACTCTTAAAAGAGAGTGGGAGATTCTATATGGTCGAGAGTGGCCCAAGGATCCTAAGACGGGTCGAGATATGGAGCTGTCGCATGAGAAACCTCTCGCCGATGAAGGGTTGGATCATGTATCAAATGTTTGGCCTCGCACAAAAGAAGATCACGTAAGGCGTCACAAAGAAGCGAAGGATTTCCCGCGTTGGGCTAAGAGGGCCCGCAAAAAGAATCGAGGAGATAAGCTGTGAGCACGATTGATCCGGATCTCAGTAAAGTCAGCCGTTTGCCACTTGGGGCAGGTGATCCAGATAGACATGACAGCCTTGAGGCCGCTCTCTCTGATGCCCGTGAATATATAAATTTTTACGATTGGGGGAAGGCGATTAAGAGTGAGTATCTAGGATACGGTGTAGAAGGAATAATATATATCTTTCTTTTCGAAATTTCACCTGACAGGCCTGAAGTGTTCCAATGGATATGGGTAATTGTGGGTGATGTGCCTTCCGCCTTTATACCCGGCGACGAATCCAAGACACCGTACCAGGCACTGGACGAATATATCGGCGCTATGGAGGAGTGGGTCGAGGCCGCGCGCCAGGGAAAATCGGTAGCGAAGCTGATACCAGTCAATGTCGATGCGAATCCCGCCAACGCCGAAATGCTGGCGGGTCGCCTCAAATTCCTCGACGAGAAGATCCTGCCTCTGATTGAAAGCTGATGGGCGAGCCGCGGCAAGCTTGGGCTATGGAGAAGTCATTAGAACAAGTGTGCCAAGATATTCGTGGGAAACAACTTCGCAAATTGAGCGTTCTGAATTTACACGTGAGCAATGGCTTGATAAAATCACCGAAATAGACAAGAAGTACGGGCGTTTGTTTGAGCCGCCGGTAGGTGATAGATGAGATATTTCTACGTTAAGCCTGATGTCTCCGGTGGGATAGGGACGATTTTTTGGAGTTGCAACCTGCTGTCGAACTCCCGAGCTTTGTGTGGGTGAAGGTAGGCGGAAAAGCGGGCAAGGACGATTTCGGCATCGCGCAAAACTTGAGTCTCGTCGTCTCGGCGCGCGTGCTGGATTTGCTCGAAAATTTCGGAATCCCATCTGCAATTGTTGAGCCTTATGAAGGGATTAATTCTACCAATTAGATTACGCAACAATTTCCTTTCGCTACTGGCCCCGGTTGGCAATTCCCCCTGGGTTCGCGTTAGTGCCGCAAGTCTTGGAAGTGATGGCGACCTGCTCGATGAAGAGGAGTGGCGCGAGCGCTTTGAAGAGGACTTCCGCAAACTCGACCCACCCTTCGAACGTTAAAGATAAATGTGTTCGAAGGCTCGCATTCCCCGAGTTCTTACGCCCGGAAAAGGTAGGCCCACGGATCACCGATTTTTACGAAATGACCGGGCGATGCGTTCGGCAATTGGCTTGAACGTCGCGTGATCTTTCTTGCCCCAGGCCATGTCGAAACAGGTGACAATAACGCGTTTTTTGACACATGCCGTAGAAGATTCCTGTGCCGGAAATCGCGGCAAGCGACGGCTTGTCGAGTTTATATGTCACATTGTCAGTATTGCCAACAAGCTCCGCGCTGATGTACTCGAACGGGCTTTTTTTCCTGGTACCGGCACGATATTGACGAAGTTGGACTCCTGGATACTCCTTCGGTTCGAACGCTGTGCCGAGGTTTTCGGCAAATCCGCCGAGCAGTCGAGCGTCGCCGTCGGCAAAGAAGACGGGAATCTCGATTTTGCTTCCGCCGCTTGTGGAAACGGTCCATTCGATGGGTTCCTCGGCAGGAGCAGGCGGTGCCGACAACATCAAGAAGCCAAGTGCGAGGCCAATTGCTTTCATAACATCATCCCTCCCGAATTGGCGTGACAATGAAGCATTTCCTGCCCCGAGCCAAGTTTCCGGAGTCATGCGGTTAAAGAGTGCACTGTCACCGTGTCTCGGGGTGCGTTGACTTTGCGGAGGCCGTGACCCGGGATGCCTAGAACGTGCTCAGATCCACGGGCCAACATCGCTGGACAGATCGAAAGTTGCCGGGCCGTATCCGCCGCCGCTTCGGAATGTGGTTCCTATGATACGACGGCGACCGACTTGACCTTGCCCGCCTTGTCCAAGGTCACAACCGCCTGCCGGGGCCTTCTCCCGTGAACGGGGCGAAGGGGCTAACGATCAACAAGCCGCAGCGCCGTCTGCGCTCGCTCCCCGGACCGCGCCTACTGGCTTCAGCTGGCACCACGCCGCAGAACCCGGTGTGATGCAACTTGTCCCTAGATCCCAACATGATGGTGGAACTATCTTCCAGAAGACCCTTGGCCGAGGAGGTTTTTCTTTATGGGGCAAAAAATGAGGCTGTTGGATATCGTTGGACGGTTGCCGGAATTTGACGAGGAGGACACGATTTATGTGTCGGAGCCTTGGACCGAAGATTCAGATGCAATGGTTGCAACCGGGCCGCAAGACGCACTGGTGCCAGCCGAGGCAGCCAAAGAGGGCCTGACATACTTTCTCGAAATCCACATCGCGATCGAGGTCATCAAGGGCTGGGTCGCGTCGCAGGAGGAAAAGCCCAGTCTGTCGGCCATTTGTGAAAGGCTTATCTACTACGCCACCTATGATGCATGAGAGGTAATATGTCGACCAACCCACGTTAGATGGACAGCCGCTGCTAGGCTGCTGGAGCTTTATGTGCTCTGGGCCATCGGAGAACTTTCTCAAGAGTCGGAGGATGGCTTGAAAAAGATGGGCCCCAAACTGCAATCAATCTATGGCGATGATGGACAATGGCATGACGCAATAGCCCAGTCCATGCACATGCCTGAGGGAATGCCGGCAGCAATCCGGGATATGTGGGCAAGGAACCTGGAAATCGCCCGCGACAATGAAGTAACTCTCACACCACAGAAATTTGCCGAGATGTTCGTGGACGAAAATTTCGCGGCTTGAGCGTTCGGCAGCGCCAGCTTTTCAGACGTTGGCGCTGCCCCTCATCCCCCTGCCGGGACCTTCTCCCCGTGAACGGGGAGAAGGCGGCTAAAAATCAATAATTGCCGTTGTAGTAACGGTCGTCGCAAGGCGCGGTGTAGATGCGGCCGTAGCGGTCCTGGTAGCGGCAGAGCTGTTGGCCGCGGGGCTGAGGGGTGGTGGCCGAGCCGACGACGGCGCCCAGCAGCGCGCCGCCGGCCGCGCCGATGACCGTGCTTTTGGTGTTGCCGCCGATGGCCTGGCCGACCAGCGCACCGCCGGCGCCACCGAGCAGGGCGCCCGTCGTGGCACGCTGCTGGCCTTCGGTCTGCGTTTCGCAGCCGGCAAGGGCCGCGGTCATGAGGACGGCCAAAATCGCTTTCTTGATGATCATCTGAAGAACCTCCTTTTGAGGCCACGCGGGCCGACGTCCAGCCAAGTGCGGTCGCATTGCGGCGGAACGGCGGCGTGCTTCGTCACGAAGTGAGACATGGTTTCTCGGGCGTTGATGGACCGTGATCCCGAAAACAAGCCTTTCGAACAAGGCGATAGCGGTGCCGGCTGGCAAATTGAGTCAGGCGGTTCGCGCCGTGCCTACCTGTCGGCTGAAGCTGCCGTGACCGACGGCATCCCCTCGAATTCCCACCAAGAATGGAGACATAGAATGACGCGTGGTCTTCCCCGCACGCTTGCCCGTGCCGCCGCCCGCGAGGCCGGCCTTGCCCCGCCCAAGCTCGGCCTGAAGGCCGTGACCACCGGGCAGGGCGGCTCTTACCGCACCGTGTTCACCTTCGCCGGCATGCAGGTGCCGGTCACGGACGCGCTGGCCTATGCAGGCCAAAAGATCTTCGATTTTTCCGACGGCAAGGTGCGCATCAAGGGCGGCACGGCCAGGCTGCAGTTTGCCGTGCTGACCGCCCGCGCCTCCACCATCAACGACAGTGCGGCACTGACCTGGTCGCTGGGTTCGGCCGCGGCGTCGAGCGCGACGCTGGCCGGTACCATGGCCAATGTGCTGGTCTCGACGGCGCGGACGCTGGATGGCCCCGGCGCGGCCCTGTCGACCGCCTCGACCGCCGATGTCGCCGCCGCCGCGACGCTGGATGGCACGACGACGCCGGCCGATCTCTACCTCAACCTGGCGTTCGCCACCGGCACGGACATCGACGCGGACGGGACGATTGCCGTGACGGGTACGGTAACGCTGCTGTGGGAGAATTGGGGCGATAACGTCTAGGCGCCAATCTCCCCCCTCGAGGGGAAGATGTCGCCAAAGGCGACAGAGGGGGTCGGCGCGACTGGGCTCGACCTCCGGCGGCAGATTGGGTCTGCGCTCCACGCGCGGGTACCCCCTCTGGCCTGCCGGCCATCTCCCCCTCGAGGGGGGAGATCGGCAGCGTCGCCGTCGGCTCTCTTTTGAACTCTCAACAAAGGAATCTCACTCATGACAGATCTGGCAGACGCCGGGTCCGTGGCGGCGCGCGCGCAGCCGGCGGGCAACCCAGTACGGCCAACGGCAGGCGCGGAAAACGGGTCCGCCGCGCCTGACCCCAAAAGTTGGTTTGACGGTCTTTCCGAAGGCAACCGCAAGCTCGCTGAAACCAAGGGCTGGACCAAGCCTGAAAGCCTCGATCGGGTTTTCACATCCTATGCGGAACTGGAGCGGCAGCAGGGCGAGAGCCTGCGCGTTCCCGGCCCGGATGCGTCACGGGAAGACTGGGAGCGTTTTCATGCCCGGCTGCCCGAGACCATGCGGCCGCTCACCTCGTCCGAGACAGTCGAATACCGCCGGCCGGAAGGCCTGCCGGAAAACTTCGCCTATTCGGACGAGCTCGCTCAGGCGTCCAAGGCCTGGGCGGTCGAAGCGGGTGCTTCGCCAAGAACCGCGCAGGCCTATCACGACAAGTTCGTCGGCTACATGGCCGAGCAGGCGAAAGCTCAGGAGACGGCGCTCGCCCGCTCGGTGGAAGCCACCCATGACGACCTTGTCCGGGAGTGGGGGCCGACCAACAGCGACGGCTTCCGCCAAAAGCTGGAGGTCGCCAACCGGGCTATGAAGAAGCTCGGCTTGGTCGACGCCTACAAGGCGAAGGGCATCCTTCTGCCTGACGGGGCGCTGACCGATCCGCAGATCGCCAGGGCGTTCCACGCCATCGGCGACGCCATGTTCCGCGAAGACACGATCGACGCCGGCGCGCGTTCGACCGGAGGCAATCCGTTCAAGCGCAACGCTTCCGGCGAACGCAACCTGACGGCGATTTCAGCCCTCGTGAAAAGCGACCCCGCCCGCGCCCGGCGGCTGGCTCGCGAGGCCGGGGAGAACCCGGACCGCTGGATGCCGAACAACCCGCTCTGACGAGAGGTCAGCCGTAACCGAATGCCCCTCATCCGGCCGCTTCGCGGCCACCTTCTCCCCGACGGGGAGAAGAGGCCGACACCGCCGTCTCAGGTCTCCTCTCCCCGCCGGGGAGAGGTCTGCCGAGCGAAGCGGAGGCTGGGTGAGGGGCGCAGCCACCGCCAAACCAAACCTGAAGGAAGACAAAAATGGCAGATGCCTATACCCGTATCGCGGACGCGATCGTTCCGTCCGTCTATGCGCAATACGCTTTCGAGGAACATGTGCAGTCGCTCGAAATCTACCAGGCCGGAATCCTGTTTTCCGACCCCGCCATCTCCTCGAAACTGTCGATGGGCGGCCGCTCCGTCGACATGCCCGGCTGGAAGGACCTCGGCAACGACCCCTCCGAACCGGTCAATGACGATCCGGCCGATTCCATCGAGATGAAGAAGATCGGCTCGCGCCGCGAGGTCGCCGCCCGCAACGTCCGTGCCCAGGCCTGGGGCGTTCCGGACCTGACCTCGATCCTGGCCGGCGACGATCCGCAGAAGCTGATCGTCAAGCGGCAGACCGAGTACTGGCAGCGCGCCAACAAGCTGACCCTGCTCGGCATCCTCAAGGGCGTCGTAGCCGACAACATCGCCAATGACGGCGGCGACCTGGTGCGCACCACCGGCGCCTCCATCGTCGACACCGACATCATCGAGGCCGCCTATCTGATGGGCGACCGCGCGGACAAGTTCAAGACGATCTGGATGCATTCCAAGCAGATGAAGGCGCTGAAGCTCGCCGACCTCATCGACTATGTGCCGTCCTCCGAGCAGGGCGGGCCGCTCATCCCCTATTACATGGGACTGCGCTGCGTGGTGGACGACGATATCCCGGTCGCGGCGGGCGTCTACACCGCCTTCATGTTCAAGGACAAGGCGATCCTGTGGAACGAGCTTCCGGTCAACACCGAGGGCGGGCCGCTGGAGTTCGACCGCAAGCCGCGCCAGGGCCATGGCGGCGGCGTCACCGAAATGGTCGGCCGCCGGCACTTTGTGCCGCATGTTCCCGGCACCCGCTTCCTCGACGCCTCCTCGGCCGGCGAATTCGCCACCGACGCGGAGCTCGCGCTGGCGGCGAACTGGGACCGCACCGCGTCGAGCGTGAAGAACATGACGTTCATCGCGCTGAAGACCACCGAGGCTTAGCAGGGCCGAGGCAAGGGGCGGGGGCGATGGCGCTCCCGCCCTCAAGCAGAAATGTTTGAGTTGTATTCGACCTGCTAACTGTTCTTTGGTCCCATTCGTGTACCGAGTGCTTCTCCTTGGGCGACAAAGTCATGTTTGACGGCTGGTTCTTCCTCCTCGTAATTCTCGCTCTCGTGCTGGCGGCGCCATTCAGTTGGTATGGAGGAAAATTGCTCGACGAGGACATAAAGGCTGGGCGGACGAAGTCCTCTTCGCTCTACGCGATTTCCAATTTTGCGAAGTATGACGCACTAAAGCGGCGCGCCGATCAGGGCGATCGCCTCGCCTACTGGGCGTTACTGTTGGCCGGCGTCGTGCTCCTGATGGTTACCTTGATCGTCCTGGCGGCATTCTCCAGCCCGATCTGGAGCAAGTGGTAGACTACTGAGGCCCGATCGCCTGAGGAACAGCATCCGCTGGCAAACGGACATTGAGGGATGCCGCAAGCTTGAAGCGCGGTGATCCTGCTCGCTCTGTCCTCTCCCCGCAGGGGAAGAGATTGGCAGCTCCATCGTCCCATAACCCCAAGCCGCTTCGCAGCGGCTTTTTTCATGCCTGGAGGCACCATGACCCTTTCCAACAAACTGGCGAGGCGCTGAGCCATGGCCATCACACCACTCGACATCGCCAACATGGCGCTCGCCGTTCTCGACGAGGCGCCGATCGACAGTCTCGATCAGGACGTCAAGGCGGCGCGGCTGCTCAACCTGCATTTCGACCTGACGCGCGAAGCCGAACTCGCCAAATGCGCCTGGGTGTTCGCGATCCTGCGCGCCACGATGGCCGGAGCAAACACCGCCGGCGGCGATTGCGGCCTGAACGTCGCCTATGAATTGCCGGCCGACTGCCTGCGGCCGCTGCCGCTGACCCACAATGGCGAGCCGGACGGCGTGCCGATCTCGTGGCGGCAGGAAGCAGGTCTTATCTATTGCGACCAGCTGGGTCCGCTGACGGTCCGCTACGTCGCCAATCTCACCGACCCCAACGATTGGGACGCGCTGTTCACCGAGGTGCTGGTGGCGGCCCTCGCCATCAAGGTGGCGCATCCGCTGACCCACAAATCCGGCATGATCGACATTGCCCGCTCGGCCTACGACCGGGCTCTGGACGCCGCGCTCAACGCCAACGCGATCCAGCGCGGCGGCCGGTTCTACACTGCCTCCTGGTCCATCCAGCGCGGCGACACCAGGGTTGCACGCTGATGACGGCGCTCTATCCGGTCCAGGACGTCTTCACCCGTGGCGAGATCTCGCCACGCCTGCATGCGCGCGCGTCGCTCGATTTCTATCGGGCGGCACTCGCCAGATGCGAGAACTTCGTCACGCTGCCGCATGGCGGCATCCGCAAGCGTGGGGGCACCTATTTCGCCGGCGAGGTCAAGACATCGGCCAAGAAGACGCGGCTGATCCCGTTCATCTTCTCGGCCGACCAGGCCTACGCGCTCGAATTCGGCGACCAGTATATCCGCGTCTACGCCTATGGGGCGCGCGTCGGCACTGTGGAGGTCGCTTCGCCCTATCTGGAGGCGGACCTGTTCGAACTCGCCTTTGTCCAATCGGCCGACCAGATGTGGATCAGCCATCGCGACCATCCGCTCAAGGTGCTGACGCGCACCGTGCACACAAGTTGGGCGCTGACGGATTTCGAGTTCCTCGATGGTCCCTACGACGACATCAACGCAACGGCTACCACGCTGACCCCGGCCAACACTGGTCACGCGACCCCGAAGATGACATCCGCGACCGCGCCGAGCGGGACGGTGACGGACGATGGAACCGGCGCGAGCAGTTGGAAGATTTTCGATCGCGACTTCAACCAATATGTGAAGGTGGGGGACGGAAGCAGCGGCTTTGTCCAATACCAATTCCCGTCCGGCCAGGGAAAGGCGGTCAACGCCTATTGGATCGCGTGCACGGACAATGTCACCAGCAATGGCGACATGGCAACTGCGTGGGTGCTCTCAGGCTCGAATGACGGGATAAACTACACAACTCTCGATAGTCGCGCCGGCGAGATCGGTTGGTCGGGATCGGAAGTGCGTTTCTTCGATTTCCAGAACGCGACCACCTATCAGTATTATCGGTTCAAGTTTTCGGGTGGCGGCGGCGGTGACGCGACCGTCACCAGCATGGCCGAACTGGCCATGGCTGAAAACGGCGATACGATGACACCTTTCGACCTGACCGCGTCATCGATCGTCGGCATCAATGACGACGCAGGGTTCCAATCGACCGACGTCGGCCGCGCCATCCGGCTGCTCGGCGGCGACAATGTGTGGCGCTGGGCCAAGATCACCGGCCGCACCAGCACCACGGTGGTCAAGATCAGGCTCTATGGCCATGCGCTTCCAGATCTCTCGCCGATAACCCGCTGGCGGCTCGGCACATTCGTGCCCGGCAAATATGTCGAGAGCGGTTCGCTCTATGAAGAACGCCTGGCCTTCAGCCGGAAGTTCTCGGTCTATGCCTCCGCCACCGGCGACTTCGACAATTTCGCACTTGGCGAGAAGGATGACGATGCGCTGGAGTTCGTGCAGGCCGGCGGCGGTCAGGCCAACGACATCGTCTGGATCGCCGATTCCGACGGCGCGCTGCTGATCGGCACGTCGGGCGGCGTGCGCGCTCTGTCGGGCTCGGGCATAGACGAGGCGCTGACGCCGTCCTCGTTCAAGAACCGGCGCTCGCGCACGTTCGGCTGCGCCCGCATCCGCCCGGTCGATGCCGGCCAGTCGTTCCTCTATGTCACGCGCTCGCGCAAATCGATCGCCGAGCTGACGCAGACCGCGCAGAGCCGTTTCACTTCGGACGATGTCGGCCAGATTTCCGAACATATACCGAAGCAGGGCGTGGTCGAACTGGCCTTCCAGACCGATCCCGACCCGCTGCTGTGGTTCCCGCTCGATAATGGCGAGCTTGGCGGCTACACCCACCAGCCCAGCCAGGAGGTGAGGGGGATGCACCGGCATCGGCTCGGCGGTGCCTTCAGTGGTGCGGGATGGGCGGTTGTCGAAAGCGCCGCCGTGACGCCCGGTCAGGATGGCAATGACGATCTCTGGCTGGTCGTCAAGCGCACCATCGGCGGTGTGACGAAACGCTATATCGAGATCAAGACCACGCCATTCGAATACGGCGCCATCGGCGATGCCTTCGAGGTCGACTGCGGCCTCACCTATACGGGCGCCGTGGTGGCCATGGTCGGTGGTGCGGCGCATCTCGCCGGCCAGTCCGTCGATGTGCTGGCCGATGGCAAGGTCTACCGTGGCCTCACCGTTAGCGGCGGCGGCACCGTGACGCTACCGGGTGGCTCGACCGCCGCCAAATGGCAGCTCGGCCTGCCCTATGCGGCGGGCGCCGACACGCTGGAACTCGATGTCGGTGGTCGCGACGGCTCCATCATCGGCCGCCGCAAGAAGGTGGCCAAGGCAATCCTGTCGCTGCTCGAAACCGACACCACGGGGCTTCAGGTGCAGTCCTTCATGCGCGGCCGCTGGGAGCCGGTGCGCATGCCCTCGATCGTCGCGCCGGATGGCAGGGCGACGCTGTTCACTGGCAATGTCGAGGTGCCGATCGACGACAGCTGGGAAGGGCAGGGCAAGGTGCGGATCCGCCATGTCAATCCGACGCCCTGCACTATCCGTGCCTTCACCCCGGTATTTGACGCGGAGCCCTAACGGCCGGCGCTGCTGATCTCCACCCTCGAGGGGGAGATGTCGCCAAAGGCGACAGAGGGGGCCGGTGCGGCGAGACGCGACCTCTTAGCTTGAAAGAAGATGCCGGCTCTCCACGCGAGGCGACCCCCTCTGGCCTGCCGGCCATCTCCTCCTCGAGGGGGGAGATAACGCCTCATCCAAAAAGGATACCCCAATGACATCTCCCCATGCCGAACAGCTCGGCAGGGCGCGGACGGCTGCCGATTTCGCGGCCGTCATCGCCTTGCTCGACACCGACCTCAGCGCTGCCATCGCCAACCGGCCCAGCCTGCGGCAAGCGGAAGACCGCGCCGTTTTCGGCGACGGCGACCTCGCCGCGGCACGCGCGGCCGTGGACGACAACAACGAGGCGATCGCGGTGCTGGAAAAGACCATCGCCGCGGCGGACGAGCGCCGCGATACCGCTGCCGCCGCCGAGGCGCGCGCCGACATCGAGGCGCTGGGCGGGGAGACCGGCGCCAAGGCCGCATTGCTCGGCAAGCGTTGGTCCGCCGTCCGCCGGCTGGTCGAGGAACTGCGCCAGGAGCTGTTCGAGGCCGATGCGCTGATCCGCACCATCGGCACCGCCAACGGCCTGTTCGATGCCGCCGGGCTTTGCGACCTCAAGGCCAATCTGGCGGCCACGCGCCGCGCCGCCATGGCCGGCCCACGCGCCGCGGCCCCGGCGCGGCTCAGCCGCGCCGGCCTGCAGGCCGACCGGATCCTGCTTTCGCTGATCCGCCCCGGCGGCGCGCTCGACCCGCGCCCCTCGCTTCGCGCGCCACTGGCGGGCGCGAAGAGAAAACCCGTTCCCGCATCCACACGAGGCTGACCATGTGCACATTAGCCCTTCTCGGTACGGCCATTTCGGCCGGCGGCGCCCTGATGCAAGGCGTCCAGCAGCAGCAATTAGCCAACTACCAGGCCAAGGCCTACGAGCAACAGGCACAGGCCGAGGCGCAAAGCGCTGCCTTCGAGCAGAGCCAGGAGCGCCACAAGCAGGATCTTCTGCAAGCCCAGGCGCGCGCCCAGGCCGGCGCCTCCGGCGTCGGCATCGCGGGCTCGCCGACCGAGGTGCTGGCGGCGAATGCCAGGCAAGGCCAGATGGACCTCGGCTCGATCAAGTACAACTCGCAGCTGCGCCAGAACAACCTCAACAGTCAGGCCGCCATCTCGCGCTTCCAGGGCAAGCAGGCGATGACGGGCTCGATCTTTGACGCCGGCAGTGCGCTCGTTGGTGGCCTCTCCAAAATCTACGATCCAGCCAAGGCAGTGACCCTCGGCGGTTCGACACTTTCGCCTCGGGCGAGCGCGGCCATCGTCGGCGGTTATTCGGGACTCTATTAAAATGGTGCACATCATTCCGCTCTCCGTCGGCCAGCGCCGACTCGATACCGGCAACGCGCCGCAATACCCCCAGGGCTCGCCGGTCGGCGCCGCCATGCAGGGTTTTGGCGACGGCCTTTCCGCTCTCGCCGAGCACCACCGGCAGATGACGGAGCGGCAGGAGGCGTTCGACGCCGAACTGGCGCGGCGCCGGTTCAACGGCCAGATCGCGCAGGCGGAAGAAGAGGTGACGGCCAACGCGCCGGCCGACGGCGCCGGCCTGCACGACGCCATGTATGGCCAGGTCGATCCGCGCACCGGCCGCGTGGTGAAGACAGGCCTGTTCGACACGCTGTTCGATGCCGTCTTGCCCAACATACCCAAGAGCCAGCGAGCCAACTTTGCCAAACAGAAGGAAGCGCTGCGCGAGGCCGGCTCTGACCGCATGGCGCAGCGGCAGCTTCAGCGGCGCGACGATTATGAGTTGGCCGAGTGGGCCAAGGTCGACGCCATGTCCACCAGCGCCATCGCAAAAAGCGACCCGAACGAAACTGCAAACTTCGAGGCGATCCGGCGGAGCGGGTCCGCCCTGATCGCCAAGATCGGCAACCCGCTTGCCCGGCAAGCGGCGGAAGCCGCCTGGCGCACCAACACGGCCAAGGCGCTGATCCAGGCGATCATCGCCCAGGATCCGAAGCGGGCCGTCGAGATGCTGGGCGCGGCACAGGCTGGAAGCCGGACGAAGGACGATACGGCAGAGGTGATTGGTGGTCAGCAGGCAAGTGCCACAAGTTCTGCTGCGTCAAAAGGCGACCGCCTCGGCAAGCCTACGCCAGACGAGCGAGTGGCGCAGGCTTTCCGAGACGACATTCCGCCTGAAGACTGGCCGGCTTTGGCGCGGCAAGCCCAGGCTGCCGACGCCGCCCAGCAAGTCGAAATGCGCACCAGCATCGGCCTGGCCGAGCAAAACGCCCCGGCCGCCATCAGGGACACTGGAATCTATTCCGGCCCTACACCGACCCCCGAGCAGTTCGTCGCTCTCTATGGCGCCACCGAAGGCGTCAGGCGCTTCCAGGGCTTCAATCGGGCGATCGATGTCAGTCGGCAATTCTACGACATGCGCTGGATGTCGAACGAGACCATCCGAGCCAGGGTCAGAGATTCTGCCCCAAGGGGGGACAGCACGAACCCGGAGGAAGACAAGGCACGTCATGATGCCATCGCCACTGCCGCCGATCTGACATTCAAGGTCAGGCAAGGCGATCCCGGGGGCTATGTCCGCAAGACGTTCGCGCACCTCGATGCGGCTTGGAACAATCTGTCGAAGCCGGAAGACTATCAGGCGGCAATCATCGGCTCGATCGCCGCCCAGCAGCAATTGGGTTTCGAGACCGTTCAGCCGTTGCCTAGTTCCGTGGCTGGAGGCCTTGTCGGGAAACTCAAAGACAAGACCTGGCCGCAGCAAGGCGAGGACGTAGAGCTACGCAACGTGTTCGCGGCACTACCGAATCAAGCAGCGCACAAGGCGGTGCTTGCCCATCTGATTCAAACGGGCGCGCCGCACGCAGATAGCGACATCGCGAACAGCTCATTTAGGGCTGCAGTTGTTGACCCGATGGGCCTGCTCGACTTGGCGAACACCGTCGAGCCCGGGCAATCGGGAGCAAAGGCAGAACTTACCAGCTACATCCCGACCGGTCAGGAGTGGCTTGGAGGATTGATCGCCGGCGATAGCGAACGCGGAAGTTTGCGGCGTTTCCTTGCGCAAAAGCTCGTGGGCTCCGATGGGCTCGGCGAAGACGGAATTTCTGTAGCCGATTTCACCCCATTAGGCGCGTCGTTCGCACTGGAAAAAGCTGCGAATTCGGCGCTGGATGGCAACTACGGCCAAGCACTGCTTAATGCTGCGGGAGCGTTTCCTGCCGATAGGTTGGCGGCCGCTGCCCTGCAACGCGCGGGGAAGATTGCCAAACCCTGGGCAGAGAGCCTCTCCATATTTTCGAAACGCCCATCCGAGCTTGTCGAAGGGGGCGACGCTCTTGTTCGAGGAGTCGACACTGAAACTCTTCGGTTTCAGCAAGCCATCGCTCGGTCGACATCGCCACAAGCTCCGCGCCGTAGGACGCAACGCGGTGAGATATCGGAAAGCGCTGTTGAAACTGCGTTACTGGCCTCGTTACTTGCTAGGGACCCCTCCGCAATTAAGTATGCCGGCGCCAAGGTTGGATGGTCCAAATCGAAAAATTATCGGAAAACATTCTCTGACGCGAATCCTACACTAGATATAAGTGATTATGTGGTCCATCATAGTGTGGAGCAAGGTGTTCTTCAAAAATATCCCGGACTTTTCACGGATGAGGAGATGCATTCAGTCGAAAATCTTCGCGGTATCCGTAAAGAATTCGACGCGAAGTTGCATCAGAAAGTCATTCGATCTGAGTGGAACGAATTCTATAAAGCGCACGTGACGGCAACCCGCCAGCAAGTGCTTGACTACGCAACCCAGCTAGACAAGAAGTATGGGCATCTGTTCGACCCGCCAATAGGTGAATGATGAGATATTATGAAGTTAAGCCTGACGTCGCCGGCGGACTGGGCGAGGGCACTATCATGGACACCAGCGTCCACCCTCCTGTCGTAAGCAAGCTTATTTATCGAGTTGAGGGGTGGTTCGGCGACGCGCTTGTTACCTCTTTTCCTTGTTTCCTCGTTGTCGAAGAAGCCAAACGGGGGTTGCTTGCTATCGGCGTCACTGGCGCCACGTTCGCTCATGCGGAAATTACCACATCAGAGGAGTTTCACGAGCTGCAGCCCGACGTTAAGCTCCCTCTGTTCGTCTGGCTCAAAGTAGACGGTAGAGCAGGTCACGACGATTTCGGTATCAACCAAAAGCTAAATCTCGTGATCTCGGAGCGTGCCTTCGATGTGCTCGATGAGCTGGGTCTCCCTTCCGCATCCATCAAACGGGTCGACGATGGAGGATAGCGAAATTGAGCTTTGCGGGACGTCGCCTGCCTGGTGAGCTAACTTGGTGAATGACGCCGTTCCGGACCGATTGGAGACCGCAATGTTTGAGACATTCCGAAAAAACTTTCCGGCGGACAGCAAGGTGACGGCCGATGCAGGCACTTTTTCTCTCGATACGAAAGTGCCTGGATTGAACGAACTGTTTGCAGATTTCGGCGGCGCGTCGTTCCGGCATGGCTTGTACAGGATAATCCGAGCGCAAGACGTGGCACGATGGAACGAGAGGGTCTGCCTGGGCTTTCCCGGGTTCACTGGACGGATAACCTGCTTTGGCTACGATTGGCAGGGCTCTGCGTTTGCACTCGACTCTCAGAGACTCGAGCAAGGACAGCCTGGAGTGGTTCTGTTTGAGCCAGGTACAGCCGAAGCGCTTGAAATTCCCAACAATATCGTGACTTTCCATGACGTATTGGTGGTGGAAAATCCTGACGCAGCGCTGTCTGCCAACATATATTTGGAGGATTGGCTGGCGGCCGGCGGTGCGCAACCTGGCTATGACCAGTGCATTGGCTATAAGAGGCCACTTTTCCTCGGTGGGGAAGACGACATCTCGAACCAGGAACTGTCGGATTTGGAAGTTTATTGGCACATAATGGGGCAGGTCATAGCCAAGGTAAAGGGACTTCCGCCCGGGGCTTCGGTAAACCTTAGGGGTGGCTGATATGGTCCCTTAAGGGCTAACTCGAACATGTGGCGAGTTCCTCGCGGGGCGCTGGAAGAACGTTGGGTCAGGATCCGCCGCAATTTAATGCGGGCGCTGCCGAGCGCTGCCCTGGAGCCCATCTTTGGCTTGCTCTGAACCAAGGAGCGCTGCCGATATAGCTGAGAGTGAATAGTGTTTCCTCGCTGTCATCGGCCCTGATTGTGTAGAAAGCATTGGGATCGTCTCCGTCTTCGGGTCTCCAGGTGAAGTCTTTGAGGATTTCCGGGTCCACCGCAACATATAAGAGCGCATCGGACCATAGATGAATCGATGCTCGCCTTCCTTCGTCAGGATCTCCGCCGCCATGGCTGGCTGCAAGTGATCGCGTTCCATCGTGAAGTAGGCGTAGCCGAACCCATGTCGCATGACGGTTACGACTGCCCCGGACTCAAGTGATTTGAAGAGCACACCTTTGGGGCAGATCTCCGCCTGATCCAGGCCGTCCGACCGAGCCGGACCAAATGGCAACGTGAACAACATCATCACGGCGAGAATGAGCGACCTCAACGACGCCCCTATGGTTGTGGGTCGATCAAACTACCTCGATATGGTTGTAGTCGAAACCATCCAAGCGTCCAACGAAAATTCAACAATTCGGCCATGAACGCGCTCGTTCCATTTTAACAAATTGCCGGCGCGCGCCGCCTTACCCAGAACTTTCCAAGCCTCGCTTTCGCGAGGCTTTTTTCATGGAGATTGCCTTATGGCCCGACCTGCAACTGCCGCCGTTCGCCTGTTGACCGGCGAACGCGAACCCGTGCGCCTGGCGACCACGGCCAACATCGACGTCGACGCCGGCGGCCTACTGGTGATCGATGGCGTGCAAACCGCCGTCGGAGATCGCATCTTGGTCAAGGACCAGGCCGATGGGTCAGAAAACGGTATCCGCACGGTGTCGGAGGGGCAGTGGTTCCGCGCTGCTGATGCGCGGTCAGCGCGCACCGTGCAGAAGGGCACCACCGTTCACGTCCAGGAAGGAACGGCCAACGCTGGGAAGACCTTCGTTTTCAACACGCTGGACCCGGTGATCGGCGACACGCCTATCTCGATTGTCTTCTACTTCTCCGATACCGCTGTGACCGACGCGCAGACTGCCGCCACATCTGCCGGGGCCAGCGCCACAGCGGCGGCAGGATCGGCGAGCGCCGCCTCTGCGAGCGCGACCAATGCCGCAACGTCGGCGACCAACGCCGGCAACTCCGCAACGGCGGCGGCCGGAAGCGCATCGGCCGCGTCCACCAGCGCGACCAGTGCCGGCAATAGCGCCACGGCAGCGGCCGGTTCCGCCACGGCGGCTTCGACATCCGCCACCAACGCCGGGAACTCGGCGACGGCGGCGGCCGGGTCGGCCAGCGCGGCGGCGGCCTCGGCGTCCAGCATCAATCTTCCGTCGCCTGCAGCTAACACTCTTTTGGTGCGCAATGCCGGCAACACGGTATATGACGCCAAGCGCTTCGCTGATGTTCGGGACCTGCTCGATGTAGTCCCCTACGTCACAACGCGCGCCGCCATGAAGGCGCTCGATACGACAAAAGACACATGGGCGCTATTCGACGGCAGCCTATGGGCTTTTTTCTCCGGTGACTATTCCGCGCGCATCGCCGCCGACACCCAGGAAGGCATCTACGTCAAGGCGACGGCTGTCCTTGCTACGGCTGGCGCCTGGGTTCGCGGCTTCACGGGTCCGCTGCAGGCGAAGTGGTTCGGTCAGGTGGCCGATGGCGTGACTGAAGACCAAACGGCCATCAATGCGGCAATCTCCGTGGCCAACTTCCTCGGCGGCGGCGAAGTCAAACTGGCGCCTGGAACGTCGATTATCGGCAACGGAGGGACAAGCAGCGGCAATACCTACGGCATCCTGCTGAAAAGCAACGTGAAGCTCTCCGGCCATGGCATGTACGTGTCGAAGCTGAAGACCAAGGATGCCAATACCGGCGTTCTCGTGACCACGAGTTTTGCGGCAGCTTCATCGAATATCTCGGTTGCCGACTTTGGGCTGGACGGGAACCAGGCTGCGATCGTCACCCAGGCCTTGGGTATGAACCTGTGGTTCTACAACTGCTCCGGAGTTAGCATAAACAACATCCACAGCGTACAATCGGTCGTATGGTCCGTGCGGCTCCAGTTGGTGACCACTTTCAGCATCCAGAACCTTGAGGTTTATAACCCTGCCATCCGCAGCGCAACCGACGCTCTGCATATAGCGGATAGCTCGTTCGGAACACTTTCGGACCTGCGACTGAACTGTGGCGGCGATGACGTTTTTGTAATTCAGTCCGACACCGCAGATTCGCACGACATCACCGTCACCGGCTTAGCAGTGGTGGGAAACATTGGCTCGGTCTCCGGCGTTGGCGTCGCCCTATTCAATTCAGGCGCGAGCAACCGCGCGATGTACAATATTTCGATTGACGCGGTGACAGCGGCCTGCAAGGGCGCTGGTCTGGGTATTAACACCAGGTCAACGGGCACGCTGGACGTCTACAACGTCAAGGCCAGAGTGATCGACAAGGGCAGCAAATACGCTGCCTCCTTGAGTGTTGTTGGCACCATTCATCAGTGTGATTTTTCAGTAATCAGCCGGGATGCTGGCACCCAGCCATTCGGCACTACGGCCGATGGGACGCACATCATAAAGGACAACCGGCTTTATCTGGAAGTTTACAATCCGCCGGACGCTTCCGTTGCATGCACGCTGCAAGGCACGACGTGGGATGCGGTTGTTCACGTCGACTACAATCCCCTTGCGAACAAAGCGAGCCAGCTTTTCGGCATCGACATGTGGGCAGATCATTCATACGTCCGCTGCAATCTGAAGGGCGCCGGCACCAATCTCAACGTCAGGTCCGGAGGGTCCTCGAACACCTTCGACATCATCGCCATGAGTGGCGCCGTCACCAGGGATATCAACAACCTGGCAGGCGCAGTCGGCAACAGCTTCATTGGCGGATCGGTCACCGGGACGGTCACTGACGCGGACGGCTCGGCTCGGTTCTACGGTTCCCGACAGTTCGAAGGCTATGGCACTCAAAGCGTGACCACAGATGCCAGCGGCAACGCCAACATCGCGCACGGGCTCTCAGGGACTCCGCATAGCGTTTCGGTCAACCTGCTTGGTGATCTGGCGCAATCGGTCGACGTCCAGTCGGTGAGTTCGACCAATATTCAGGTCCGGCTGAAGAACCCGGCGACAAACGCCGACGTCGCCGCGACGGTCAGTGTGCTTTGGCGGGCGAGCCTGTAGGAACGGGGCGGGCGCGCTCGGCTGCGCCCCAACGCATGCCTGGCCGCTCGATATATCGATAGCTCGCAAGAGCAAGCGGAACCAACACGGCCAGCGTCGCCAGCAACGAGACAAGGAAGGGCACCAGCCCTTCGCTGCGAACGGTATAGATCGCGCGATAGACACCCCATCGATCGAAGATCGTGATGATGACCGGATGCCACAGGTAAAGGCTGAAGCTGGCATTGCCGAGGAGCTTCGCGGCAGGGTTCACGAACCATCTCACCGGATGCACGGAAACACCAACAACCGCGGCAGCCAAAGCCGCCGCCCAAACAGTCCTCACGCCCGGCCCGAGCGCGCCGAACAAAGCCGGGAAGCAGATCAAACAAATTATAGCCAGAAGACCGGCGCCAAGGAGAAGCGCGCCTGTCACCGGCGAGCGCCGGCGCAGAATAAGCCAGACGTAGTATCCGACAATTCCGGCAGCAAAATTGAACATGTGGGCCACGATCGACGACTGAGCAAATTGCGTCAGTTCCGGAGCGCCATGAAAAGCGAGCGTCCAATTGATCGAGACGAACACCGCGACCGCGAAGAAAAGCAGTGCGCGCGTCACGCCGGTGACGGCGAAAACCAGGACCGGCAGAACGGCATAGAACGCCATTTCCACCCCGATCGACCATGAAGCCGCGACGAAGCCGGTGACGTGCTGCGGTATGAGATTGAAGATGAAAAGCCCGGAGCTGATGAACTGAGACAGTGGGATTGTCGTCCCCCACATAAGCCAGCAAAACGGGATATAGAACAGCATCACGAAGTAGAAAAGCGGGGCGATTCGGCGAAAGCGGCGCACGTAGTAATCCCGCAATTCAAGACGGGACCCGAGGCCGCCGGCGTAGCCGACAAACAGGCCGAACGCGCTGACAATGTAAAACAACGGCACGCCATAGCCGAAGTTCATGGGAATGAAGTTCAGATAGGCAGGCAATGGCAGCTTCGGCAAAGCTATCAAATGCACGAGCACGATCGCCAGAGCTGCATAACAACGCATCGCCAGGAGGCCCGGCAACTCGATACGCGCAGTGGTCTGGGTCTGCTTCCCGGCAACTTCTACGTTCATGCCGCAGTCCATTAGCGTTCCGCCGCAGTCGGCGCAAGCTCAGGTCAACCGCCAGACCGAAACCACTTCGTCCGCCCGCTGACGAACTGCGTCACCCGGATCCATTCCCCTGACGGTGGCTCCCGGCCAAGCCCAACCTTGACCGGCCCGAGCGTTGCTGCCGCTTCGTCAAATGTCTCTGCCTGAACTTCGGTGCGCTTCACGGCCACGCGGTCGCGCACCTGCTCAAACTTTGAAATTCCCCATTCCCCGAGAATAGAAGGAATCCCCATGGACCGCAATTTCGCGCGGGCGCTTGCGCTCGTCTTGAAATCCGAGGGTGGCTGGTCGGACAATCCGGCCGATCCGGGTGGCGCCACCATGAAGGGGGTGACGCTGGCGAATTTTCGGCGCTATGTGAAGGCCGACGCCACCAAGGCTGATCTGAAGAAGATCAGCGATGCCCAGGTCGCCACGGTGTATCGGCGGTTCTACTGGGACGCGGTGCTCGGCGCGGAACTGCCCGACGGCATAGACTATGCCGTCTTCGATTTCGCCGTGAACAGCGGGCCGGGCAGGGCGACCAAATACCTGCAGGCGACCACAGGCGTCTCCCAGGACGGGCGCATCGGTCCGGCCACGGTTGGCGCGGCCAGGGCAAGGCCGGCCGGCGTCGTCATCCACCAACTCTGCGATGCGCGGCTGGCGTTTCTCCAGCGATTGCCGACATGGGCTACATTCGGGCGCGGCTGGTCCGATCGCGTCAGGTCGGTGCGGGCCCAGGCCCTGCTGATGTCGGCTCCCGCGACAGTGCCCGCACTGGCGCAGCCCGCAGAGCCCGCGCCCGCGCCTGGACCGGTCCGGCAGCCGCCTCGAGTTGAAGTGCCCTCCGGTGACCCGCCCGCGGTCGGACCGGCATCGGCGCCGCCGCACCGCCCCGGGATTCCGGTTGCCGTCAAGGCAGGCGGAGCTATCGCCGGCTTCCTGCTGCTCGCCTATGCCGCCTGGCACCACATTGCCGTCGCCCTGCAAGGGATTTTCTGATCATGGCAGCAGTCACCCAACCGACCACCCGTCCGACCAACAAGCTGACGGCCGCGACCATCGCCGCCGCGGCCGTTTCGGTTTCCGGCGTCTTCGTGCGCAACATCTGGCCATCCTGGTATGATGCCGAGACCTGGGCCACGCTTCTGCCGATCGCGGTCTTTGCCGTCGGCTATCTGGTCAAGGACGCACCGAACCAATGAGCGCGCTCCTGGCTTTTCTGCTCGGCAATCCAACCATTCTGGGCATCGGTGCCGCCATCCTCGCGGCATTCGGCTGGGGTGTTCGCCAGCGGCTGGCCGGCGAACGCAGCGAGCGCGCCCGGCAGGCAGCAGCCGAGGCTGCGGCACGCGAGATCGCCGACCAGGTCCAGAACGATATCGGCGCGCTGCCGGCCGCCACCGCGCGAAAGGAGCTCAAATCATGGGCAAGGGATTGATGCTGGTGCCGGTCCTGGCCGTGATGGCCGGCTGCACAACCGTCAAGGTGGGGTTCTGCGCGGTATCCAGCCCGCTGCGCCTGTCGGCATCCACGGTCGATGCGCTGTCGGACGCCGAGGTCAGGGCGCTGCTGGCGCACAACCGCAAGGGCGAGAAACTGTGCGGGTGGAAGCCATGACGGTCGTGGCACTTCCCCTGGATACAGCCATGCTGCTCGGCGGGCTGGCCTTTTTTCGGCGCCGGATGGCCTTCGGCTTCCTCATCGCGAGGGCGATGAAATGATGCATGATTTCTTCGACCTGCTCGGCATCAAGGGACCGGTCGTCGCCGCCGGTCTTGCCGGCGGCGTGCTGCGCGCGCTGTCACGGCATCGGTACAAGCTGCGCGAGATGGTGGCGTCCCCCATTTGCGGCGCGCTCGCCGCCGCCTATCTCACGCTGCCCGTGGTCCAGTATTCCCGCGCCACGGGCCTGCCGCTGGCCAATGATGACACGACCACGCTGGCGGCGGCTTTTCTTATCGGCGTCTGCGCCATGTGGATATCTGATATTTTGTTCGAGGTGATCGTGCGGAAATTCAGGCCAGCCCCGGAGGAATAGCCCCGGTTCTGCCAGCGTCGATAACCGTGTCTGACGGCCCGGTCGATTGAAGCCCGCCTCGGTTCGCCGGGGCGGGCCTTTTTGCGTTTGTGGCTCCTGATCGGCCGCTGCTATATCCCCGCGCAACGCTGCCGAACTGGCAGTGGCATTGATCCAGAACAGGCCCGCGAATGCACATCGAACGATATGACGGGAATCGCGACGCGTTGCTGCCGCTGTTTGCCCTTGCCGACGATTCACCCACGCAAGTCGCAAGCTATATCGAAGAGGGCGAGGTGGTGGTCGCTCGCGCGGGCGACGAGATCGTCGGCCATGCGCTGATCATCGATACAGGCGATGCCGCCACCTTCGAGCTCAAGAGCATTGCGATCACCCAGGCGCGGCAGGGCGAAGGGCTGGGCCGGGCCCTTGTCGCGGCGACAATCACCTACTGCCGCGAGCGCGGTGGCAGGCACCTGATTGTGTCAACGGCAACCGCCGATATCGGCAATCTGCGATTTTATCAGCGCCTGGGCTTTCGGATGGCCAGTATAGTCAAGGACGCCTTTGGGCCGGCCACCGGCTATCCCGAAGGCTTGCTCATAGATGGCATTCCGCTGCGCGACCAGGTGGTCTTCGAACTTGATCTGGGCACCGATTGAGGCAGTGGATGGTTGCCAACCATCAGCGTGCCATTCCCACTTCCAACTATCAAGACAACCAAAATAGCCCGCTCCGGCTCGCGGGCGGGCTATTTTGTGTTCTGCGCCTAGATCGCGTCGCGTTTGAACGCCCAAAGCCGTGGCCAGCTTTGGGCGAGATGCATCAGGCGAGAATATTGACGGCGCGGGCCGCGACCAGCGCGATCGTCAGCAGCGAGATCGTCGCCTCCGCCATCATCAGCAGCTTGGCGCGTTGCGAGAGCGGCAAGGTGTCGGTCGGCGAAAACGCCGTCGCATTAGTGAAGGCCAGGAAGAAATAGTCGACGAAGCCCGGCAGCCAGTCGCGGATCTCGCGGTCGCTCAGGGCCATTTGCGGGAACAGGAAATCGGAATGCGCGCGTGCGACGAGGCCGCAGGTCGGCGGCCCGCCGCGGTCGGTGCTCCAGAACCACAAGGCAAAGACGATGACATTTGTGACCCAGATGTTGAGCGCATCGACCAACAGCGTCTGGCCGCTGGAGCCGGCATGGCCCGCCAGCAGCGCGCGCACCAGGAACACCAGCGAACCGCAATTCATGACGCTGACGACGCCGGTCATCACCAGGGCCGTCCTGCGGATCATGACGCGAAACCGGCCGACCAGATACCAGTGCTCCTCCTCGACCGCCTTCTGGGTGGCGACCTGCGTCCAGGCAGTGGCCACCGACAGGGGCACCAGCAGGGCAGCTTCCAGGGCCGGCGCCAGCCAGCGCGGGCCGAAGGAAAGATCGTTGATGACCAGAAGCTGCAGGCAGATGATGACAAGCACCGCGGCACGCGCCAGCCAGAAGTCGAGCGCGCGGTGGTGGATGATGGCATGCTGGTGACGCATCGAGTGTCCGGGAGGTTCAGAGGGGATCGGGTGCGCGGGCTGTTTGCTCGGGGAGGCGGTGTTACGCCGAAATTCCTGCTCAATCTTGGTGTCGCAATGGCACGCAGCTATACTTTTTTGTAAGCTTTGATGTTAGGGCTGTTCGGCAAACTGGGCGATGTGGTTTAAGCGCCGCATGGTGGGAATTGATGACTCCATGGATCGTTGGGTGCCGGCAGGACTGCCCGGCACAGGCCTGGACCCGTCATCGGTCTGGCGTGGCCTGCTTCGTCATCCCTGGTATTTGCTGACGCTTTTGTGCCTGGCGCAGATCCTGTGCTGGACGGTGGTGCCATCGCTGGTCGATCCCGCGCCGCCTGGCGACGTCGTGGAAGGCTTCATGTGGGGCCGCGAATGGGTGCTTTTGACCTATAAGCATCCGCAACTGCCCGCCTGGCTGCTCGAGACCAGCCACCTTCTGACCGGATCGTTCCGCTGGCCGCAATATCTGCTTGCCCAGCTGACGATCTCCACGACTTTCGTCCTGGTCTATCTGCTGGCCCGCGACATGCTGGGGCGAAACCGTGCGCTGGCTGCAGTCTTGCTGATGCCGTCGGTCTATTTCTTCGGCTGGCCAACCCCGCAATTCAATCATGACTACGCGCAGATGCCGTTCTGGGCGGCCATCTGCTGGCTGCTCTGGCGCGCCGGCCGCGGCGGCGGGCCGGGCTGGTGGCTGGCGCTCGGACTGGTGTCGGGCGTCGGGCTCTATGCCAAGTTCTCCACCGGCCTGCTGCTTGCCTTCGGCGCACTCTGGCTGTTGTCCGACGCACGCGCGCGCAGCCGATTGGCGACGCCTTGGCCATGGCTTGGCCTTGCCGTTTTTCTCGCCGTGGCCGCGCCGCTGGCCGTCGAGCTTTATCGCGTCGATTTCTTGCCGCTGACCTATTTCGCCGACCGCGACGCGTGGGTGACCGAACACCGTGCGCGCCTCTACTATATCGGTGTCCAACTGGCCGGGCTCTCCGGTTTCCTCCTGGTGCTGGCCATATCAGGGCTGCTGCGGCGCACGCCAGCTCCGCAAGAGCCCGTCGAGAGCGGTAAGCTCGCCTATCTCGTGTGGATGGGGCTTGGGCCGGCGATGCTGATCATGGTCGCCTCGTTGTTCACCGGCACCGGCGAATCCTGGGGGGCGCCGATGTACAATCTCATTGGCGTCGTGGTGCTCGCTTTCCTTGGCCATCGGCTTGGCGCTGTCCAGATGCGAAGGCTGGCGATCTGCGCCTTCACCTGCATCGTCACCATGTCAGGCGCCTATGCGGCCGTTCGCTGGACGGATTGCAACATAAGGGGGCGCATGGACGCTGTCTGCTGGCCCGCGCAGCCGATCTCGGACGAGGCGGAGGCGATCTGGCACGCAGCGGCACCTGGCCGGCTCGACATTGTCGGCGGCGATACCAATCTGGCCATGCTGGCCGGCCTCAACGCGTATGACAAGCCCTCGATCTTCACTGACCTGAATATGAAGTTCGCGCCCTGGATCACAAGCCAGCGGCTGCATGACCACGGCATGCTGATGGTCTGGTCGGGTCGCGGCGTACCGTTGCCGCTGCGGGCATGGCTGGACAACATCCCGGTCAAGACCGTTCTTTTCAACTGGTCGCGCGGGGCGCCGCCAATAGCCATCAACTTTGCTGTCATTCCGCCCGGCACGCGGTATCCGCGCGGCTGAAGCCTGTCGTCCGGTTCCCACTGGCCGAGGCCGCCGCCCATTCCCAGGCGACTGGACGAAACGGGCGGCAATGCCCATTTATGGGGCAACTCAATTTTCTTTGCGCAATTCCTGACGGGAAACCGTCAAACAGCTGGAATTGCTTTTTGGGAGACGAAACATGGCGACTTCGAGCGAACGAGCGGTACTTGCCGGCGGCTGCTTCTGGGGCATGCAGGATCTGATCCGGCGCTTTCCGGGTGTCCTTTCCACCCGGGTTGGCTACAGCGGCGGCGATGTGCCGAACGCCACCTATCGCAATCATGGTACCCACGCCGAGGCGATCGAGATCAATTTCGATCCGGCCAGGATCAGCTACCGCACGCTGCTGGAATTCTTCTTCCAGATCCACGATCCGACGACGCGCAACCGGCAGGGCAACGATGTCGGGATGAGCTACCGTTCGGCGATCTACTATACCAGCGACGAGCAGAAGCGCGTCGCTGAAGACACCATCGCCGACGTCAATGCTTCTGGTCTGTGGCCCGGCAAGGTCGTCACCGAAGTCGCGCCGGCCGGTGCCTTCTGGGAGGCCGAACCCGAGCATCAGGACTATCTGGAGAAGTATCCCAACGGCTATACCTGCCATTTCGTCAGGCCCGGCTGGAGGCTGCCGGTTCGCGAAAAGGCAGCGTCCTAACGTTTCGGCACAAAGCATCGAACCTTGTTGCGTCCAGAAGGACGCTTCGGCCGATACCTGGCGAAATCCCTGATGCGGTGCGAATCCCTTTCGGGAGCGTTGGGAGCGATATCGAACGGAGAAAGCCGCCAGGCGTCCGCCCGGCGGCTTTCTCCGTTTTTGGCAATGATTTACTTGCCGCAGTTCTTGTCGTTCAAGGTCGGCGCCGTGGCGTTGCCATTGGCATCGGACTGCGCACCTTGCGGGTTGGTCGGGCAATTCTGGTCCGCATTGGAGTCGAATCCGCCCGGCGCGATGGTCGTGCTGTTGGTCATTGCCGGATCGAGCGCATCAGGCGAAGCTGGCGTACTCGGTTCTACAGTGACCGACTTGCCGCTGCCGCCAGAGCCATCGTTGCCGCTCGCGCTATTGCTTTGCGCCATCGCGGAACTGGCAAGAGCGACAGTGAGCGCCGAAGCTGCGAGGATTTTCATGAACATGGCTGGTCTCCATTGAACTCGTCGCGTAGCGACTGGCGGGACAATCTCTCGACCAGGTGAAGGTTCCCGGAAAATTTCTCGCCGGCGCAGCCAGCTGCCACTGCTCCGGCGCAACGCTTTTGGCGTAGCGCGCTGAAAAAAACCGCTTCCCCAATCGATCGAATGGTGCTTTAACGCGCTCATCCACAGGGGTGCTCCGTACGGTCGGGGCTGAGACGGGGGCGGCAAGCCCACAGACCCTAGAAGCTGATCTGGGTAATACCAGCGGAGCGAGGCGGGCAATGTTTTCAGGCGCACAGATTTCCCTATATCCCATGGCCGACGATTTCGTCGGCGTCATCCTGGGCGCGCTCGGCGCGCTCGATCCCTACCGGGACAGGCTGCGGATCGAGACCGACGACATCGCGACGCTGCTGGTCGGGCCGCCCGAAGTGCTGTTCCCGGCCATGCGCGACCTGTTCGTGGCGGCCGCGAGGAGCGGCAAGCATTGCGTGCTGTCGGCCGCCGTCTCGCGCGGCTGCCCCGGCGAGCCGGACGACCCGATCTGCCGCTCCGACGAGGTCGGCGGCCCGACAATCCCGCTCGACGAGCGCAAGCTGGCCGCGATCCGCGCCGTGCAGTCGACACTTTCGACCGACCAGCCGGCGGCCGCCCAATTCTCGCTCTATGTGATGGGCGCCGGCGACCACATGGACGAGATCCATGGCTGCATCGACTTCCTGAAGCAGTCGGGCGTCTTCGAACGCTCAAAGCATTTCTGCACCAAACTGCGCGGCGATGCCGGCGCGATCTTCGCCACGCTCAACGAAGCCTTCTGCCGCTTCGGTCCGGGCGCCGGCCACGTGACCCTCGACATCACCATTTCGGCCAACAGCCCGACCGCGGGTTGAGCGGCGGCTGGCGCCGTCGAGGATATTGTCGTGGTTGGTTCGTTTGATCCGCCTGGGGAAAGCGTCCCTACCCCCATCCGCCTCCCACAGGGGGCAGCGAAGCCCTTGGTGATTGGCGAAGGCGGCGGTGACGGCCTATCTCCCCCCTTGTGGGGGAGATGCCTGGCAAGGCAGAGGGGGGCGCTGTCCCGCCGACCCATCAGGTGGTTACGCTCAGCACCTTCAGCACAAGTTTCGAAGGTTGGCGATCCTTCGCGCCCCCCTCTGGCCTGCCGGCCATCTCCCCCACAAGGGGGGAGATCAGCCTTCACGCGAGCTCTCGCCAAGGCCGCCCCCGCGGCCCTCGCTTTCGCCCTGCTGCTTGCCGCCTGGGAACTCTGCGCCCGCTTCGGCGGCGTCGCGCCCGTGCTGCCGGCGCCGTCGCGCGTGCTGGCGCAGGCCTGGGAAAATCGCGCAGCGCTGGCCGACAACACGCTGCCCACCATCCGCGCCACGCTGGCCGGCTTTGCCTGCTCGGTCGTCGCCGCCTTCGTGCTTTCGGCGCTGGTCGATTTCCTGCCGAGGCTGCGCCGCGCGCTGTTCCCGATCCTGATCGCCAGCCAGACCTTGCCGCTGGTGGCGATCGCGCCGCTGGTGGTGCTGTGGTTCGGCTTCGGGCTGCTGCCAAAGATTCTGCTCGTCGCGCTGGTCACCTTCTTCCCGATGATGGTGGCGCTGGTCGAAGGTTATGTGTCGACCAGCAAAGAGATTGCCCAGATGCTCGCCGCCATGGGGGCGGGGCGATGGCGCATTTTCTGGCTGGCTCGCCTGCCTTCGGCGCTGCCCTATTTCTTTGCCGGCCTGCGCATTTCCATCACCTATGCCGTGGTCGGCGCGATCTTCGCCGAATATGCCGGCGCGGCGAAGGGGCTGGGCATCTACATGCTGAGCGCCAAGAACAATTTCCGGCCCGACCTGGTGCTCGCCGCGGTCGCCGTCAGTTCGGCGCTGACGCTTGCCTTGTTCGGTCTGGCGGTGCTCGTTCAGCGCCTTGCCATGCCGTGGGAAAGGGCTGGGCGCGATGCAAAGCCGGAGCCGACAGAGGAGGAACGGCCATGACCCGGCTGGAACTCCGCGACGTGCGCAAGAACTTCGGCACGCTCGAGGTGCTCTCCGGCATCTCGATGACCGTGGACGATGGCGAGTTCGTCTCTATCCTCGGGCCATCCGGCGCCGGCAAGTCGACGCTCCTCCAGTTGCTGACCGGTGCGATTGCGGGCGAGGGCGAGATGCGTTTCGACGGCGCGCCGCTCGACGATCACGGCCGACATTTCGCTTTCATGCCGCAGCGCGACGCGCTGATGCCGTGGCGGCGCGTCATCGACAACGCCGCGCTTGGACTGGAAGTGCAGGGCGTGAGGCGCCGGGCAGCGCGCGAGCGGGTCGCGCCCCTGTTCGCCGAGTTCGGCCTTGCCGGCTTCGAGCGCGCCTGGCCGGCCGAACTGTCCGGCGGCATGCGCCAGCGCGCCGCCTTGCTGCGCACCGTGGTGCAGCGGCGCGACATGCTTCTGCTCGACGAGCCTTTCGGCGCGCTCGACGCGCTCACCCGCACGGCCATGCAGCGCTGGCTGGAGAAGATGTGGGCGAGCCACCGCTGGACGGCGCTGCTCATCACCCATGACGTGCGCGAGGCGGTGCTTCTGTCCGACCGCATCTATGTGCTGTCGGCGCGGCCCGCGCGTGTCGTTGCCGAAGTGGCCGTGCCGCTACCGCGCCCGCGCACCGAAAGTGCAGCGCTCGCCCGCGAGGCGGCGGCAATCGAGGCCAGCATCCTCGACACGCTGCTTGGGGCAGGCCGAACCGAATTCCCGATCGTTTGATGGCCCGATTGTTTGATGGAGAGAAAAATGACTGAACTCAACCGCCGCCAGGCGCTGCTCCTGGCTTTGGCCGCCGGCCTGCCGCTGGCTCCGCTCGCCGGGGCCGCACGCGCCAGGGCGGAAGCGCAAAAAATCACCGTCGCGCTCGACTGGACTGTCAACACCAACCACATCGGCCTGTTCGTCGCTCGCGACAAGGGTTTCTACCGCGATGCCGGGCTCGATGTCGAAATCCTGCCCTATGGCGATACCGGCTCGGGCACGCTGGTCGCCAACCGCGTCGCCGATTTCGGAATTTCCGGCGCGCTCGGCCTGTTCACGCAGAAGAGCGCGGGCGCGGATCTCAAGGCGGTCTATGCCGTCGTCCAGTCGGAGACCGGCCGCGTCGTCTTCAACGCCGACCGCGCCGCGATCAAAAGCCCGAAGGATCTCGACGGCCTGACCTATGGCGGTTTCGGCAGCGCCTGGGAGAACGCGCTGATCTCGACCATCATCCGCCATGACGGCGGCAAGGGCGATTTCAAGACGGTGACGCTCGGCACCTCGGCTTATGACGCGCTGGCGAGCAGCGCCGTGGATTTCACGCTGGAAGTCTCGACCTGGGAAGGCGTGGAGGCTGGGCTCAAGGGCCTGAAGCAGCGCAGCTTCCGCTACGCTGACCACGGCGTGCCGGACGAGCACACCACCTTCATCGCTTCCAGCAATGCGTTCCTGTCGGCTAATCCAAAGCCGGCCGCCGCCTTCGTCCAGGCGACACGGCTCGGCTACGAGTTCGCCGTCGACCAGCCGCAGGAGGCCGGCGACCTCTTGATTGCCGCGAACAAGGATACGCTCACCAATCCGGCTTTGATTCACGCCTCGCTGAAGGCGCTGAACGACGGTCATTTCCTGAAGAGTGCCGCCGGCGCTATCGGCACCATCGACAAGGCCAAGGTCGAGGCGATGGGCGGATATTTGTTCTCGTCGGGAATACTGCTCGATGGCAATGGCAAGGCGTTGAAGAAAAAGCCGGATTTCGAGGGGTATTTCACCAACGAGTTTGTGGGCGCCTGAGCGAAGGAACGCGGCGTCCGGTCAAGGCACGTCAGCCGCCGCGCCTAGTTCTTCACGATGGCGTAGAGCAGGGCGGTTTGATGTGCCACCCAGGCTCGCCTTGCAGCGACAGGGCGGCGGCGTAAAATTTCGCGACGGCGGGGCAGAGACCCTCAAAGTCCTGGTCTACGTTCGCGATGGCGTCCATCTCGACCGGCGCACCGCCGCTTCTGATGAAGGCGTCGGCGACCAGCGACCAGTCCTGATCGCTGGGCACGGCCGCGGGCAAACCGCTTCTTTTGGCTGCGCCGAAGGCGTTGAACAGCGTGGCACCGATCTTGTCCAGGTGAGCCAGGAAATCGTGGCCGGGCGCGCTGATCGCGTCCGGCCCATTGCGCAGGTAATTGTTGCACGTGGCAGGCGTTTCTCGTGCCATGACATGATTGAGCATGTCGAGCTGCGCGGAAAGCGCTTGCGAGACCTCGCTGTCCGGCGCTGAAGTCAGGAGCGGTGTATATCTTTGCCTCAGATCGGCGACCGCCTGTCTGCTGACATTGCGCACTTCTGTTCCACTTCCGGTCTGGGCCGCGGCAGTGATCTTGCGCAGCATCGCATCGTAATCGTCCGGAAATTCCCGGGCGATCGCCTTGAATATCTGGAGGCCCTGCTTCCGGATCTCGGCATCGACGTCGGCGGTGGTCATCGGCTGGGGCGGCCTCGCCACCGTCTCGTGGTGATACCTGCCGCCGGCGGAGCCGAACAGAGGTGGCAGAAATTTCACCTCAAAGAAACTCAACGGGACGACCGCCGCCACTTGCAACCATTTCCACCGCGACATCCGCCGGCCTCCCAATCTTGTTCACTTCGCCCCGAGGCTCAGCGCCTTCTTGCGGTCAGCCTTGGCTCGTTTGTGGTTGCCCTTGGCTTCCCATGCCCGGCTTCGCGCCTCATAGAGCCCGTCGAAGTTCGGATTGAGCTTGATGCCTTTGCTTAGGTCGGCAATGGCGCCTTCATAATCTCCCCGGCTGTTCCGGATGACGCCTCGGCCAAAGTAGCCGTAGAGGTTGTTGGGATCGAGGCTGAGAGCCTTTTGGAAGTCGCTGTAGGCGTCGGCGTCGTCGCGCTGGCCCATTCGAACGAGGCCGCGATCGGCATAGATCTTCGCTTCGGTCGGAGCGAGGCTGATGGCCTTGTCGAAATCTGGAAGAGCCCGTTCGTAGTCTTGCTTCATGGTGAAGCTCTGAGCGCGGCCGTAGTAGCTTGCGGCGTTATTCGGATCGAGGGCGATTGCCTGATTGTAGTCGTCGATGGAGCGATCGTAGTCGTGCTTGGCATATCGGGCCAAGGCGCGGCCGGAATAGGCGTCATGGAATGTTGGGGCGAGGGCAATCGCCTGGTCGAATTCGGTAATCGCGCCGTCATAGTCCCCCTTCTCATGCAGCGCGCGGCCTTTTTTGAAGAACGACAGGGCGCTTGCCTGATTGTCGGTTTGTGGGGCGCTGTCTTGATCGTGCGTCTCTTTGGCGGCCCCGTTGGCGAGCTTGTCGGAACGAGACGCTTTCTCCCTTGCCGCCAACGCCAGTTTTCGACCCTGACGAGCAAGGTCGTATTTGGGATCGAGCTTGATCGCCCGGTCCAAATCGGCAACGGCGCGGTCGAAGTCGCCCATGTAGTACCAGGCGCTGCCGCGTCCGAAATAATACGGAGCATGGTCCGGTTTCATCGCGATCGCGCGGTCAAGATCGGCGATGGCTTTTTCCGGCTCCCGCTTCTTCACCAGAGTAAGGGCGCGACCGTTGTAAGCTTCAGCATAGTCGGGATCGAGCTGGAGCGCCTGACTGAAGTCCGCCAATGCGCCGTCGTATTCGCCGTTCTGCAAACGTGCCAGGGCGCGCGCCGAATAGGTCGACGCCTCCTTTGGTGCGAGCGCCACGGCACGGCTGTATTCGGTGATGGCGCGAGCGTATTTGCGTTTCTTGTAGAAGGCGTCGCCGCTCTCCAACAGTGCTAAGACCGCACGCGGATCTGGGGCGGACTTCTCGTCGACCTCTACGCTTTGTCTGTTTGCCGCGACCGCCGCATCGCGCCCCTTGCGGGCATCGGCATCGCCCGGCTGCAGGCTTAGCGCCTTGTCGAAATCGGCAATTGCGCGGTCGTAGTCTTTTTTGTCGGCCCAGAGCATACCCCTGGAAACGTACGATGTCACATCCTGCGGCTTGATTGCCAGGGCTTGGGTATAGCCCTCTATCGCGCGATCTTTTTCGCCTTTGAGCGACAACGCCGCGGCGCGCACGGCCAGCAATTCGGGATCCTTGGGATTGAGTTCAACCGCCCGATTGTAATCCCTGAGAGCCTGGTCGAAATCGCCTTTGTCTCCCCAGGCCAGACCGCGGGCAAAGTGCGCGTCGGGTAGCGTCGGATCGATGGCGATCGCAACATTGAGGTCGGCAATCGCGCGGTCGTAGTCGCCCTTGGCTATCCACATTCCGGCGCGGCTCGAGAAACCGGCGGCGTTCGTTGGATCGAATTGAAGACCCTTGCTGTAGTCCGCAATGGCGTGGTTGGGGTCGTGCTTGCGACTCCAGGCCCAGCCGCGGCTGAAATACGCATCACCATATTGCGGGTTGAGTGCGAGCGCCCGTGTATGCTCGGCGATGGCACCGTCATAGTCGCCCTTGCTGGCCAGCGCGACGCCGCGACGGTAATGGGCAACCAAATTGTCCGGATCGAGCTTGATGGCCCGGCCGTATTCGGCGATCGCCCGGTCATAGTTGCGCTCTTTGGTCAGCCGGTCGGCATTCCTGATGACGTCAGCGACATCGGCAGGTTCGGCTGTGCCGCCGGCGGGCTCGGCAGCCTGTTCTTCCCGTGACGCCACCGCCGCCTTGCGGCTTACGGCGTAGTCGCCATTGTCCGGATCGAGCTTGAGTGCCTGGTCGAAATCGGCGATGGCGCCTTCATAATCTTTCTGGTCGGCCCACGCCATGCCCCGTCCGTAATAGCTGGCGTCATCTTTCGGATCGATCCGGATCGCCACCGAATAGGCAATGATTGCGGTTCCCGCTTCGCCTTTGGCATGCCAAGCCATGCCTTTGCAGTAAAATGCGTCGCGAGCCTGTGGATCGAGCGTGGCGGCGCGATCGCAATCGGCGAGAGCGCCATCGATGTCGCCAAACGTGACCTTTGCAAGGCCCCGGCGAAAAAGCGCCGCTGCAAAATTGGGGGCGAGTTCGATAACCCTGTCGTAGTCGGCGATGGCCTGCTGATAAGCGCGTTTGGCAGCCCAGGCCTTGCCACGGCCAAAATAGGCGAACCGGTTGTTTGGGTCGAGCGAGATCGCCTGGTTGTAGGCGCCTATCGCCTGATCGTACTTGCCCATGTCCAGAAAGGCATCGCCGCCAAGGGTCGCTTCCAGCGCGCGCGGGTCGGACGCCGCCAAGGCCCTAGCGGCAAGCGTGTCTTGCGTGGCCCTTAAATCAGGAACAATGGCTCGCGGTTTCGGCGTATCCGCCGGATTGGGCGGTTTGCTATCGGCCCCCGCATGCTGCTCGCCACAGCTTCCCGCACGCTTCGGGTCGAGCTCGATGGCGCGCCGGCAATCGGCCGCCGACCCGGCACCGTCTCCCTTGAGCGTCCTGGCGCGGCTGCGGCCGAAATAGGCGTCGGCGTCCTTCGGATCGATGCGGATCGCCTCGTCATATTCTGCTATGGCGCGTGTCAGATCACCCTTCCTGTCCCAGGCGGTGCCGAGTCCGGCATGGGCCTTGCCGTTCCGTGGATCGGCCTCGATCGCCTGTTGGAAATCGAGAATGGCAGCATCGGTGCTGCCTTTGCGCAGGAAAGCGGCGCCACGGCTGGAATAGGCATCGCTGGCCGACGGCTCCAGGCTGATGGCAATGTTGAAATCCGCGATGGCGCGGTCGTTGTCTCCCTTGTTGTACCAATCGGCTCCGCGGTTGAAGTATGCCGAAGCCTGCTTGTTATCGAGCGCAATCGCCTCGCTGTAATCGGCGATCGACCGATCGTAATCCTGCTTGTCGTCCCGGGCGACGGTCCGATAGATGTATGCGGTGGCGCGGATGCTCGGCGGCTCCGCGGTGTCCTCCGCAATCGCCGTGCAGGCGGTTATGCGCTTGTCCGGCTCGACACTCTCGCCAATGCAGGTTGCATAGTCCTTCTCTGACGCGAGGGCCGGTGCGTTCAGCGCAAGGATGACCGCAAGCCCAGCCAACTGCCGCCGGTTTGAGGAGGTCTTCGCCTGCACGAATGATATGATAGCGGCGGCGGCTAGCCCCGCGCCCTTCCAACTCGCCATTTCGGTGGTCCTCCCCCGAAAACCCCTTGGTCCGCTTCAGCGGTAATCCGCCTATTGTTCTTTATTTGTTCCGAAATGCAAGCATAAATTGCAACATGGCGGACACAATTTGCATTGTGGTTCCCGCAGCTCGCTTGCTGGTCGAGGGCATTGCGACCCGCTTATTGCCGATCTGATCTTGTCGGTTAACCGCCCGGCAATGGTTGCGTGCAAAGGTCGCCCCGAGGGATCATCGGGGTGTTTGCCTTGCTTATGTCAAAAAGTGAAGCGCTCTCGCGTGCCAACCGGGACGGGGTTTTGTCCGAGGCGCGCAAGCGCGAGACCCTGACCGACCTGCGCGAAGGCTTCTTTCGCACCTGTGCCCTGGCCTGCGCGGGACTGTTTGTCTATCGCGGCGTCCATCAACTCCTGGAGGATCCGACCCGGCTCAACACCGCGCTGGTTGCGATTTCCGAGATACTCACCTTCACCTGGCTGCTTTTGTCGCGACGTCCGGTGACGCGTGACTGGAATCCGCTTGCGGTCATCGTCTCCGTAACCGCAAGTTTTGGGGTAGCGTTGATCAGCCTTAAACCTGGCATGGCGCTTGTTCCGGTCTACATCGCCGCACCGCTGCAGTTGATCGCGTTGTTGTTTGTCATCTGGGGCAAGATATCGCTGGGCCGCTCCTTTGCCATCCTGCCTGCCAATCGCGGCGTGATGACGGGCGGCGCCTACAGGCTTGTGCGGCACCCGATCTATGCCGGCTACCTTGCCGGACACGTGCTCTACCTGCTGTCGGCCTTTTCCTTCCACAATCTCGCGGTCTATGCGGTCATCACCTACATGCAGCTGTATCGGATCCTGCGCGAGGAGGCCCTGCTGGTCGCCGAGCCGGAGTATCGCGCCTATATGGAACGTGTACGCTACAGGCTGTTCTACCGGATATTCTGAAGGGGTTAGCCGACCTGGTTGGGTCGGATTGGCCAACAGCGCTTCCCCGCCATGCCCGAAATGGATCGATTGGTCGCCTTCCAGCGACCGACACGCGGTTTTGGCGCTATCCGCGCCGCGAAGCCGTCGCCCGAGCTTTCAAGCGCACTCTCCTGGCCTCCGGCCGGTCGGAAAGCCCGCCGCTCCAGGCGGCCTTTCCGCGTCATTGGGTCTTCTCAGGTCGCCCCGAATGATCGCTCCTCGCCTTCGATCCGCAGCCTATCACAGCGCCAAGAGGGTGGAGCTAGCCATTTGCCGACGAACCCTTCTTGCTTGGCGATGCCTCGCGGGGGCGGAACGGTAAGGCCGCTCAAGCGTTCTCATCTTCGAACACCGCAGCAAGCGATGTCTAACCGGCGCACGAGCGCACACAGGAGCGGGAATCATGAGCTTAGGCACCATACTCATCATCCTTCTAGTCATTGCGTTACTTGGCGGCTTCAGTGGGCTCGGTGGCGGGCCGTTCTATGGAACCGGCTATTATGGCGGCGGTGGACTCGGGCTTCTGCTGCTGATCATCATCATCCTTGTCGTGCTCGGACGCATCTAAGGGCGCGATCCGTGGGTGATCGCGATTTCGTGATCGTATTGATATCGTTGCGCACCGGATTGTGATGAAAAAAGCCGGCTTGTGATCCTGTGTCACGCGAGATTCAGGTATGCTAGTGGCGGTCCACACCCCCGTGGAAACAAGAGGAGAGGGTCCCACCCCTTATCCTCCTCCAAGGCCCGCCCCGGCTTCCCGGAGCGGGCTTTCTTTTTCTCCGGACGACCATGTTGACGCCTTGCCGGCCTTGGGCGCCGCGGGATGCCCGAGCGTTGCCTGCTTGGCGGTGGCTGCCTGCCAGTCCGTGCTCTCGGCTTGCCTGCGTTATGCGGGGCATTCATCCCTTGCTCGTTGACAGAGCCGTCGCGTCAGCGTAGTGAACAGGATTATACAGGTTCACTGGACAGGTGCCCATATGAAGCGCGGTGCGATTCAGCTCTCTCCCGGCACGGGCAAGCCCGAGCAGATCGCCACCGTTCTGGAGCATGAAATCCGCTCGGGCGTGCTCGGCTTCGGCGATCGCCTGCAAAGCGAGAATGAACTGGTCCAGCGCTTCTCCGTCAGTCGCAACACGGTCCGCAAGGGCCTCGAGGAACTGTCGAGCCGTGGGCTGATCACCACCAAGGTCGGCATCGGCTCCTTCGTGACTTTCGACGGCAAGCCGGTCGACGACGCGATCGGCTGGTCGCGGGCGCTGGCCAATGCCGGCGCCAACGCCGAGACAAGGACGCTGCGGCTCGAGGTGATCGAAGATGCGGAGCTTGCCGCGCTGCTTGAGATCGAAAGCCCGTCCTTCATCGCCGTCGATCGTGTACGCACCAACGCCAGCGACGGTCATGCGATCTCGATCGAGCGCAGCCGACTGCCGCTGTCGCCGGAACTCGAAGACGTTCCGCTGCGCGGCCTGCGTGAGGGATCGCTGCACCAGACGCTGCGCGCCGCCGGACTCGTGCCCGATCATGGCGAGGAATGGATCGGGATCGAGATGCTGAATGCCGAGGACGCGGCCATCCTCGGCTGCCCTGAGGGCACGCCATTCCTGCGTGGTCGCAGGTTGACCCGCGCCGCTGATGACCGGCCGATCGAATATGTCACCAGTCTGCTCAACCCCGCGCATTTCGCGCTGCATATGAGGTTCTGAGCAATGTCGGACAAACGCACGGATATGATCGACCGCGCCATGGGCGCTCTCATCGGTGGAGCGCTGGGAGATGCGCTCGGCATGCCGACACAGCTTCTGTCGCCGGCGCGGATCGCCGAGCTCTACGGTCATGTCGAGGATTTCGTCGCGCCCGTTGCCGACCATCCGGTATCGAAGGGGCTGGCGGCCGGCACCATCACCGACGATACCGAACAGGCGCTGCTGCTTGGCCGCATCCTCATCGAATCGGGCGACCGCTTCGACCACACGCGCTGGGTCAATGCGCTGCTCGACTGGGAGCGTGACGTCAAGGCGCGCGGCAGCTACGATCTGCTCGGGCCGTCGACCAAGCGCGCCATTGATGCCATCAACAATGGTGTGCCAGCCGAGGACGCGGGGCGTGGCGGCGACACCAATGGTGCGGCCATGCGCATCGCGCCGGTCGGCATCATGATGCCGGTCGAAGCGCTGGAGACTTTGGTCGCCAAGGTGGCCGAGACCTGCCGGGCGACACACAACACCTCGATCGCCATTGCCTCTGCCGCTGCCGTCGCGGCCGCTGTCAGCCGCGGCGTTTCCGGCGGTGACTGGCGCGCCGCCTCCGACAGTGCCGTCGCGGCGGCGAGGCGAGGGACGACGCTCGGCTATTGGGTGACCGGCGGCGATATCGCCGCGCGTATCGTCTGGGCGCAGGATCTGGTGCGGGGCAAAGCGACGACGGACGCGATACGGATGATCACCGACCTGGTCGGCACCGGCGTCGCCAGCCAGGAGTCCGTTCCGGCCGCCTTCGCGGTGCTGGAAGTCGCGGGCGGCGATCCTTGGCAAGCGGCGGTCATCAGCGCCAATCTCGGCGGCGACACCGACACGATCGGCGCCATCGCCGCCGGCATGGCCGGCGCCTGCACCGGGCTTTCGAAGTTGCCGCGACAGCACATCGCGCGCCTCCTCGGCATCGACATCGAGCAAGTTCGCGAACTCGCCAGCGACCTCGTCGCGGCGCGATTGGCGAAAGCCGGCTCCGGCAAGGATGCGGCGGCATGAGTGGGCGGCTCGTCCATATCGGCAGCGCGGTGGTCGACTACGTCTACCGCATTGACGCCTTGCCGGCGCCGGGCACGGAGAAGACGGCGTCAACCTATGCCCAAGTCGCTGGCGGCGGCTTCAACATGATGGTCGCGGCCAGCCGGACCGGCATGACAGTGGTGTTTGGCGGCCAGCTCGGCAGCGGGTCGAATGGCGATTTCCTGCGCGCCGCCTTTGCCGCCGAGGGCATAGAGACGCTGACGCCGCCATCGCCTGCCATGGACAGCGGCAATTGCGTCGCGATGATCTCAAGCGATGCCGAACGCACCTTCGTGTCCTGGCCTGGTGCGGAGAGCATTCTTAGCCTCGGCATGATGGCGCCCGTGGTTGTCTTACCGGGCGACTGGGTGTTCGCCTCGGGCTACACGCTCAGCTATACCGGGAGCCGCGAGGCGCTCACCGACTGGATCGAGGCGCTGCCGGAAGACGTTCCCTTCGTCTTCGATCCGGCGCCCGTCGTTGCGGACATCGCTCGTCCCATCCTGAAGCGTGTTCTGGCTCGTACCACCTGGCTAAGCTGCAACACGACTGAAGCCCGAGAGATTGCCGGGCCCGGCGACATCGAGTCGCTTGCGGCACAACTGCTTGCGGAGCATTGCCCGAAAGCCGATGGCGTCATCATCCGCAGCGCCGCCAAGGGCTGCCATATGCGGTTGGCGGATGGTTCCGCCGAGACCATTCCCGGGTTCAAGGTGGCGGCGGTGGACACCAATGGCGCCGGCGACACTCATATCGGCGCCTTCGTCAGCGCGCTGGCGCGCGGCGTGCCGCCCTTCGAGGCGGCGCGCTACGCCAATGCGGCGGCCGCCATTTCGGTTACCCGCCATGGTGGCTCGTCAGCGCCGACCGACGCGGAGATCCAGATTTTCCTGAGCCAGGTCGACGGTCCTTCGACCGGCACACCTGGCCAGACAAAGAAGGCCCATCAGACAGCCTGACAAGCCCCGGAAGCGGGCAAACACAGAGAGGAACGAACCATGCGCATGCCTGACTTGACTGCACTCTTGACGGCAACCGCCGTCTTCACCTCCGCACTTGCTTTCGCTGCCCAGGCCGCCGAAGAAGTGCATGTCCTCAATTGGAAAGGCTACGGCGCCGATGAACCCTGGGCGGTCGCCAATTTCGAGAAGGCGACCGGCTTCAAGGTGGTCAACGACTTCTTCAATTCCGAACAGGAGATGCTGACGAAGATCAGGACCAATCCGGGCCTCTACGACGTCGTCATGATCAATGCCGCCTTCAACGACCAGGCAATGGCCGAAAAGCTGATCCAGCCGATCGATGTCTCCAAGCTGCCGAACTATGCCGACATCAGCAAGGACAAGGCCGGGTCGCCGATGCTCGATCATGACGGCAAGGTCTACGGCGTGCCGTGGGTCTGGGGCCTGACGGCGCTCGCCATCAACGAAAAATCCTTCGACAAGCCGCCGACGTCGATCGCCGAGATGTGGAATCCGGCGCATAAGGGCCGCGTCATCATCCGCGACGACGCTGTCGAGGCGGTGCAGTTCGGCGCCATCGCCACCGGCCAGAATATCAACGACATCAAGGATATGGATGCGGTCAAGACCAAACTGACCTCGCTGATGCCGCAGATCAAGACCTTCTGGAGTTCGGAGAACGACTGGAACCAGATGGTCGCCTCCAACCAGATCGACATCGGCACTTACTGGAGCGGCTCGGCCGACCGCGCCAAGACCCACTTCAAGCTGCCGGTCTCACTGGTCATCCCGCAGGAAGGCGCCGTCGCCTGGCTCGACGCCTTCTCCATTCCGGTCGGCTCCAAGAATGTCGCCGGCGCCGAGGCTTTCATCAACTATATGATCGACCCGAAATTCTATGTCGAATGGGTCACCAAGGTCGGTGCTCCGGTCTCGGCCAACACCAAGGCGGTGGAAGCGCTGCCGGGGGATGCCTTCAACCGCAAGGTGATGGGCGACCCTGCGGTGGCCAAGCGCATCCAGTTCCAGGCGCCGATCACCGACGCCCAGCGCGAAGCCTATCTGGCGCTTTGGCAGCAGCTCAAGGTCGATGTGAAGTAAAGTTCATGTCTGGACCAGCCGGCGGCTCGCGCCGGCTGGTTCCTCAATCCTGGGGAGGAGGGTTCTCATGGCAGCGCAGGGTGCGATCGCATCGCGCAACGGGCTGAGAAAGGCGTTGCCGTGGCTGGCGCCTGCCTATCTCTGGCTGACCGTGGCGATCTTCCTGCCGCTCTCGGCGATGGTCTTCTTCTCGTTCATGACCGACCTGCCGCTGTCGGGAAAGCCATGGGCATTCACGCTTGGCAACTATGCCGCCTTCTTCTCGCAGAGCCTCTATCTGACATTGCTGCTGGCCTCGCTGCGCCTCGGTCTCGAGGTGACGCTGTGGTGCATCATCATCGGCTGTCCGGCGGCCTACGTGCTGGCCAAGGTACTGAAGGGCAGAAGCCGCGAGGCGATTTTCCTGCTCGTCATCCTGCCGTTCTGGTCGAACGGGCTGGTGCGTATCTTCTCCTGGGCGATGGTTTTGCGCGAGGGCGGCATCCTCGACACTGCGCTCAATGCCGTGCTGCCGTTCAAGATCAACATCGACCTCATGTATTCCTATCCGGCGGTCATCATCGGGCTGGTGCACTCCTATGTGCCCTATATGGTGCTGACCTGTTACCTGACCCTCCAGGCAATCGACGACTCGCTGATCGAGGCCGGGCGTTCGCTCGGCGCCTCGCGGCTTCAGGTGCTGAAGCGGGTGATCATCCCGCTGTCTATGCCCGGTCTTGTGGCGGGCGCCGCGCTGATCTTCGTGCCGGTCGTCGGCTCCTTCATGGAGCCGCGCATCCTCGGCGGACGCACCGGCACTTTTTACGGCACCGTTATCGAGGACCAGTTCGTCGCCGTGTTCAACTGGCCGCTGGGGGCTGCTCTCTCCTTCATCCTGCTGGCCGTCGTGCTGGTCATCCTGGCGGTTGCCTCGCCGGTGCTGAAGAGGGCCACGTGATGATGACCACCCGCATCCTGGAATGGCTCGGCCGGCTCTACATCTTCATGCTGCTCGCCTTCCTCTATCTGCCCATCATCATCATGGCGCTGATGTCGTTCAATGTCTCGCCCTTCTACCAACTGCCGTTTGAGTGGACGACGGACTGGTATGCCTCGCTCTGGCAGAACGACCAGCTGATCTCGGCCACCTGGAACAGTCTCGAGATCGCCGTCATCGCCACCATCATCTGCGTGGTTCTCGGCACGGCGGCGTCGCTGGCACTCTTTCGCTATGAATTTCGCGGCAAGAAATTGCTGCAGGCGCTGCTGTTCCCGCCGATCGCCATTCCATGGCTGATCACCGGCACGGCGATGCTGATCTTCTTCTTCGGCGTCGGCATCGGGCGCGGCCTGTTCGCCATCCTGCTCGGCCATGTCGCGCTGGCGCTGCCCTATGTCATCGTCGTCGTCTCGGCGCGGCTGCAGACCTTCGCGCCGGAATTGGAAGAGGCGGCGCGTTCGCTGGGCGCCAACCAGTGGCAGGTGACCAATCGCGTCACGCTGCCCTGGATCATGCCGGGCGTCATCGCCGGCGGGCTGTTCGCCTTTGCGGTTTCGTTCGACCAGTTCGTCGTCTCCTACTTCCTGTCGACGCCGGGACAGACGACGCTGCCGGTCGAAATCTATGCCGCGATCCGCAAGGGTTTCACGCCCGAGATCAATGCGGTCTCGACCATCATCATTGTCGTGTCGATGGCGCTGATGCTGCTCACGGCGCGCTTCTTCAAATTCGGCGGAGAGAAATAATGGCCGGCGTGCAGGTATCGAACGTCTCGCGCAGCTTCGGCGCGCACAAGGCGCTGGACGATGTGTCCATCGATTTCGCCGATGGCGGCTTCTATGCGCTGCTTGGCCCATCGGGCAGCGGCAAGACCACGCTGTTGCGCCAGATCGCCGGTTTCGACTTTCCCGACTCGGGCCGTATTTCCATCGGCGGCGAGAGCGTCGAGCGGGTACCGGTCGAGAAGCGGCGCATCGGCATGGTGTTCCAGAACTATGCGCTGTTTCCCAATATGAGCGTTGCCGACAATGTCGCCTTCGGCCTGTCGGTGCGCGGCGCGGCGAAGGCTGTGATCGCCACGGAAGTGCAGCGCGCACTGGACCTCGTGCAGCTCGGCAAGCTTGGCGCCCGGCGCCCGCACCAGCTCTCCGGCGGCCAGCGCCAGCGCGTGGCGCTGGCGCGCGCGATCGTCACCAAGCCGCGCGTGCTTTTGCTCGACGAGCCGCTCGGCGCGCTCGACAAGGCGCTGCGCGTCGACATGCAGATCGAGTTGAAGCGCATCCAGCGTGAGATCGGCATCACCACCATCTTCGTCACCCACGACCAGGAAGAAGCGCTGACGATGAGCGACCGCATAGGCATTCTGCGCGACGGCCGGCTGGTGCAGGAAGGGCCGCCGGAGGAGATCTACGACCGGCCAAAGAGCGAATTCGCCGCCACTTTCCTCGGCGACGCCAACATCTTTCGCGGCGACGCGACCGGCAACGGCATCCGCCTGCCGGACGGGACGGCGATCGCCGCTGGCGTGGGAGACAGGATTGCCGCCGGTGCCAAGGCGAGTTGTGCCGTGCGGCCCGAACGCATGCGCATCGCGGCCGATGCCGGGGTTCTGGACGCCGCCAACGCCAACGAATTGCGAGGGCAGGTCTCCAAGCGCATCTTTGCCGGCAATAACAGCACCTATTTCGTCGAGCGTGCCGGCCAGACACTGAAGGTCATCGTGCAGAACACCGGCATGGACCGGCTGGCGGAAGGGCAGGACGTGGTGCTGCGCTGGTCGCCGGAGAGCACGGTGCTGATCGCGGCGGGATAGTTGGCGCTGTAAATAGCTGCAACTATTGGCGTTCCTTCGCGCCCCCCTCTGTCCTGCCGGAGATCTCCCCCACGAAGGGGGAGATCGGCTGTTATCGCCGGTTTCGCGGAAATTCCACGTTGCAAAAAGTGCAATAAGGCCGAAGCTGCCCATCTCCCCTTGTGGGGGAGATGGCCGCTAGGGCAGAGGAGGGCGCTGTCCCGCCATGCTGTCGAGTCAGCTGCTGGAGTACCGATGACTTTGGAATTGACTGTCGGAGATCAATCCATGTTCGACGGCGAGCAAGGTCCTTCGGCCGCTGCCGCGATGAAAATCCTCGTCGCCTTCTCCAACGCGGTTGGAGCCGAGAGCCTGCTCGATATCACCGGCGCCCACATCGATGGCTGCCTTTATCACGGCAAGGCGGGGCTCGATTTCGTCGAACGGCTGGTCGAGGGCGGCGGCCGCGTGCTGGTACCGACGACGCTCAATGTCGGCTCGTTCGACCTTATCCATCCAGGCATGGTGAAGATGGCGGCAGCGGAGGAAGTGCCAGCGCGGCGGCTGATGAAGGCGCATCTGGAGCTTGGCTGTCAGGCGACCTTCACCTGCGCGCCCTATCAGACGCGCTTTCGGCCTGGATTCGGCCAGCAGATCGCCTGGGGTGAATCCAACGCCATCGTCTTCGCCAATTCGGTGATCGGCGCGCGCACCAACCGCTATGGCGACTTCATCGATCTGTGCTGCGCCATGACCGGACGCGCGCCGGCCTGGGGCCTGCATCTGAGCGAAAACCGGCGCGGCCGCATCCTGTTCGAACTGGCGGTTGCCGATCCGGAACCGAGCGACAGCCTGTTCGTCGGCGTCGGGCTGATCATCGGGCAAGCGAGCGGCGACCGCATTCCGGTGATCGCGGGCCTGCCGCGGCCGCGCGACGAGGACCAGTTGAAGGCGCTGGGTGCCGCGGCGGCAACGACAGGTGCTGTGGCGCTGTTTCATGCGGTCGGCATCACGCCGGAAGCGGGAACGCTTGATGACGCATTCCAGGGCATGGCGCCCGAGGAGACTATCCGCATCAGCCGTGCCGACATCGATCATGCTTTGGCCAGGCTGTCTGGAGTGGCCGACGGTGCGCCGCTCTCCGCCGTGTCGCTGGGCACGCCGCACTTCTCCCACGAAGAATGGACGCGTCTGTTGCCCATGCTGCGCGAGGTCGCGCCGGGCAGGGGCATTCCGATCTATGTCAACACCGGGCGCGCGACGCTGACGCGGCTGCAGGAGGAGGGCGCGCTTGATGGCACGGAGGCGTTCGGCCTGATCCCCGTCGCCGACACCTGCACCTATGTCACTGCGATTCTTGAACGGCTCGACGGCGTGGTGATGACCAATTCGGGCAAGTGGGCGCATTACGCGCCGGGCAATATCGGCGTGACTGTCGCTTTCGCCGAGATGAGGGACTGCATCCGTTCCGCCGCTGTCGGGCATGTCGTGCGGAGTGTGTTATGACGTTGCCGGTGGAAACGGAAGTTGTCGAGCGATCCGGTACATTTCAGCTGGCCGGCACCGCGGAAGGGCAGGCCTTGGTGTTTTCGCAGCCGCTCAGCTTCTGGGGCGGCGTCGATGCGGAGACGGGCGATATCATCGACCATTCCCATCCCGGTCTCAGCCAGAATGTCGCCGGCAAGATCCTGGTCATGCCAAGCGGGCGGGGCTCATCCTCCTCATCCTCGGTACTGGCGGAGGCGATCCGCAGGGGCACGGCGCCGGCCGGAATTCTCATTGAGCGGCAGGACCCGATCCTGGCCGTCGGCGCCATCGTGGCGGAGTTCCTTTACGGGATCAGCATGCCGCTGGTGGTGTGTGATGTTGCCGGCATTGTTTCTGGTGAGCGGATTTTCATCGGTGTTGATGAGGATGGCAAGGCGATCGTCCGCTTTGTCGATGCCGCGGTTGCCGAGGGAGCAGCGGTCCAATAAGGGCAAACATCGCCTCGCGATTTTCGACGCCGCGCCCAACTGAGCCGGCCTTTTTGCTTTTAACCTTCACGGCTTTCACCTCCATTGTCCTGATGGGAAATGATGGTGCAGGCCTTGGCCGATGCCGGGGCCATAGCGTTATATCCAGTCCTCGACGGGAGGACTGGATGGCGAGCATGGGATTCGAGCCGGACGTCAAGGTGCGCGTCAGGGAATACCGGATCGGCTGCGTCGGCGCCGGCATGATCATGGCCGAGTGCCACCTGGCCGCTTATGCGCAAGCCGAATTTCCAGTGGTGGCGATCGCCTCGCGGACGAAGGCCAGCGCCGAGAAGGTGGCCACACGCTGGGGTATCCCGACCGTGCACGACACGCCGGAGCAGCTGATCGAAGACAATAATGTCGAGATCGTCGACCTTGCCTTTCCTCCCGACCAGCAGCCGGCGTTGATCCGTCATGCGCTGAAGCAGAAGCACATCAAGGCGATCCTGGCGCAGAAGCCGTTGGCGCTTTCGGTCGAGGAAGCTGTCAAACTTCGCGATGAGGCGGCAACTTCAGGCAAGATCCTCTCGGTCAACCAGAACATGCGTTACGACCAGTCGATGCGCGTGCTGAAGCAGATCCTCGACAGTGGCGCGCTCGGCGACATCGTCTTCGCGCAGATCGACATGCACGCGATCCCGCACTGGCAGGCCTTCCTCGCCGATTACGACCGGCTTACACTTGCCAATATGAGCGTGCATCATCTCGACGTGCTGCGCTTCCTGTTCGGTGATCCCTTGGAGATCACGACGCTGACGCGCAAGGATCCGCGCACGACGTTCGAGCACTCCGACGGCATCACGGTGTCGACCTTGCGGTTCCCTTCCGGGGTGCTGGCCGTGTCGCTGGAGGATGTGTGGTCCGGGCCACGTCAGCAGGGCTATCGAGACGATCAGCTCATCCACTGGCGTGTCGACGGCACCAAGGGCGTCGCCAAGGGCACGATCGGCTGGCCGACTGGCGTGGCTTCGACGTTGACCTACGCCTCGACCGAAACGACCGGCGGTGAATGGGTCAGCCCAAGCTGGGATACGATGTGGTTCCCGCACGCCTTCATCGGCGTGATGGAGCAGCTTCAATATGCCGTGAAGACCGACACGCCACCGGCACTGTCGGTCGCCGACAACGTCAAGACCATGGCTCTGGTCGAGGCCGGTTATCGCTCGATGGCGGAAGGTCGCACTGTCAGGCTCTCCGAAATCTCGGCCGACTGAACATCCGGCCACGGATTGGTGTGGCCACTGAATCGCTTACCGGGAGGACTTCACCCCATGATGCAGGCAGGTATCTTTACAGGCTATTTCCCTTACGAGCTGGATGAGGCCGCCAGGCGCATCCGCGCGCTCGGTTTCAACACAGTACAACTCGACCTGCATTTCAGGGATATCGACCTGTCGGCCGGGCAGATCACTGGGGACAAGGCGAAAAAGGTCCGCGATACATTCCGTGATCACGATCTGCCGGTCTGCTGCATTTCAGGCTACACCAACATCATCCATCCCGACAAAGCCGAGCGCGAAAGGCGCGTCGGCTATATCAAGGAGATCATCCGCAACGCGCGCGATTTCGGCTCGCCCTATGTGATCTCCGAAACCGGCACCTACAACACCGAATCCGACTGGGTGCATCATCCCAGGAACAAGACCGAAGAGGGTTTCGAGGAATGCCGCAAGGTGATCTCCGACCTTGCCCGGACGGCTTATGACCACGGCGCGGTGTTCCTGCTCGAAACCTATGTCAACAATGTCGTCGGCTCGGTCGAAGAGACGGTGAAAATGTTCGCGCAGGTCGATCACCCCGGGCTCGGCCTGTTGATGGACCCGACCAATTATTTCGAGGCGCACAACATCGATCGCATGGACCAGGTGCTGAACCAGGTGTTCGACACGCTGGCGGACAAGATCAGGATCGCGCACGCCAAGGACGTCAAGCGCTCGGGCGGCGACAAGTCGGAGAAGCATGCCGACATTGGCGACGAGAACGCCCATGAAGGGCTGACATTCCGTGGTGTCGGCGAGATCGAGTTGCCCGCACCTGGTCTAGGCTCGCTCAACTACGACCTCTATCTCAAGCGGCTCAGCGAAAAGCACCCGAACATCCCGGTCATCATCGAGCATCTGACCGAGGATGACGTGCCGCGCGCCAAGACGTTTCTGGACGGGAAATTCCGCGCCAACGGCCTTTGAGGCCAGCGGGAGAAGACGATGGCGAAGCGCGATTACAGCCTTGTCGGCGAAAGCACCAGGGTGGCGATCGAGACCGGGCTTGCCTCTGCCGAGTGGTACCACACCGACGTCCCGCGCAAGGCGATAAAGGAATTGATGCAGCGTTCCGACGGACCGGCGATCCGCGATACGGCGATCTGGCTCGCGGCGATCCTGGGCTCCGCCGCCGGGATCGTCTGGTTCTGGGGCTCGTGGTGGGTGGTGCCGTTCCTGTTCGTCTACGGCGTGCTCTACGGCTCGTCGAGCGACTCGCGCTGGCACGAATGCGGCCACGGCACGGCCTTTCGCACGCGCTGGATGAACGACGTCGTCTACCATATCGCCTCCTTCATGCTGATGCGCAATCCCGTGCAATGGCGCTGGAGCCATGCCCGCCACCATACCGACACCATTATCGTCGGCCGCGACGCCGAGATCGCCGTCATGCGTCCGCCGGACCTGCTGAAGGCGGCGCTGGCCTTCACCGGCATTCTCGACTTCCGCTATTCGCTGCCGACGCTGGCGCGTCAGGCCTTTGGCCGACTGTCCGATGAAGAGAAGAGCTACATCCCTGAGATGGAATGGGCAAAAGCTGTGGGGGCCGCCCGCTGGCATATCGCCATCTATGTCGCGACGATCGCTCTTGCGATCGCGCTGCGATCATGGGTGCCGCTGGTGCTGATCGGCCTGCCGCGCCTTCACGGCACCTGGCACATGGTGCTGACCGGCCTGCTGCAGCATATCGGCCTTGCCGACAATGTCGTCGATCACCGACTCAACACCCGCACCGTCTACATGAACCCGATCAGCCGGTTCATCTACTGGAACATGAACTACCATGTCGAACACCACATGTTCCCGATGGTGCCGTACCACGCGCTGCCCAGGCTGCACGAGCTGATCAAGCACGATTTGCCGGAGCCGAACCCGTCTATGTGGCACGCCTATCGCGAGGTCTGGCCGGTGCTGCTCAGGCAGTTGAAATACGAGGACTATTACCTCAAGCGCGAATTGCCACCGACGGCCAGGCCCTATCGCGGCGAGTTCCACGAGGTCGATATGTCGGCGGCGGCCGAGTAGCGATCACCAATGTCCTGAGGAGACCGAGATGGCCGATTGGGTTGAAGCGTGCGCTGTGGACGACGTCGAGGAAGAGGATGTCATTCGCTTCGATCATGTTGGCCGTACCTTTGCGGTCTACCGTTCGCCGGATGACGAGTTCTTCGCCACCGACGGCTACTGCACGCATGAGAAGGCGCATCTGGCCGACGGGCTGGTGATGGACGACATCATCGAATGCCCCAAACACAATGGTCGCTTCAACTACAAGACCGGCCACGCCAGGGGCGCGCCGGTCTGCGTCAATCTCAAGACCTATCCGGTAAAGATCGAGGCCGGTAAGGTGATGATCGAGATCGACTGATCGGCCGACATGGCCTCCCGCCCACACAACGAAGGAACAAGTTCGATGAGCCGAAAGAGACCGACCGTCGCCGATCTGCGCGCGATGAAGGGTAAGCGCCAACTGACCATGCTGCGCGTGCTGACCCTGGACGAGGCCGAGGCCGCCGAACGGGCAGGGGTCGACATCGTCTCGGTGCCGCCCGAACTGGTGCTCAACCGGCAATACCGCGATGCGGCACCCAGCCTGTTCACCATGCCGGGCGAGAATTTCTTCGAGATCGGCACGGCGGATGATTTCGTCCGCTGGGCCTTCCGCCTCTACAAGGCCAGCGCCGACGCGGTCTATTGCAGCGCCGGCTATGCCACCATCAAGCGCATGGCGGATGATGCTATTCCCGTCATCGGCCATGTTGGCCTCATCCCGTCGCGCGCGACCTGGACAGGCGGCTTCAAGGCTGTCGGCAAGACCGCCGATACCGCTATGCAGGTCTTTGAAGCAGTGAAGCAACTTGAGGCGGCGGGCGCCGTCGGCGCCGAGATCGAGGTTGTGCCGGCCGAGGTGGCCAAGGCGATCTCTGAGCGGACATCACTCATCATGCTGTCGATGGGAGCGGGCACGGGCTGCGACGCGCAATATCTGTTCGCCGACGATATTCTTGGCCAGAACCGTGGTCACATGCCCCGCCATTCCAAGGTCTATCGCAACTTCGCCGCCGAGTATGACCGGCTGCAAGCGGAGCGGGTGGCGGCGTTCTCCGAATATGTCGCCGACGTCAACAGCGGTGCCTATCCCGAGGACAGGCATATCGTGCATATGGATCCGGCCGAGCTACGCCTGTTCCTGGACAAGGTCGGCCTGACGTAAGCTCGGCTGCCAGGAGCCGCCGGCGAGCGCGGCATGGAGCGCTTCGGCGTCTATGCCGAGCGGCCTGTCCTCCTTCAGCGCCGGAACCAGCCTGCGGATCGCGGTGTGGACGGCCGATGTGTGTCGTGCCAGCGTCAACCCTTCACGTAGGTCGATGGCCTGAGCGGCGGCCATCAGTTCGAAGGCGATCAGCCGCCGCCACAGCGCGATCATCCCGGCGCATTTCGCAACGGTCAGGGGTGACTGGGTCGCATGATCCTCGACCCCTTCGGAGACAGGCAGGAAATCGAGCATGACCGGATTGGCCTTGTGGCGGATGGCGGCCAGGATCGATGTCGCCGTCTTTTGCAGCGGCACGAAACCGGCCGACGCGCCGCCCACCGGCGACAGATATTTGGGCAGGCCGTTGCGGCCCGAACCGGTGAGCTGGATGAAGCGGGCCACACTCGCCGCGGCGCATTGCGCGATCGCCAGGCTGAGTGTCTCGAAGGCGAGCGAGAGTGCGGCGGTGTGGAAATTGCCCGCAGACATCACCACGCCGTCATCACCCAGCACCAGCGGGTTGTCGGCAGCGGCGTTGAGCTCGATCTCGACGGCCCGCTTTGCCTGACCTATCGCCTCGATCAGTGCGCCATGGATCGACGGCATGCAGCGGATCGATAGCGGGTCCTGCAAGGTGGTGGGCGCGGGCGCCACGTCACGGGCGAGAAGGTCATGCAGCGCCTTTGCGGCTTCCTGCTGACCAGCCGCCGGGCGTGCCATGTGCAAGCGCGGATCAAGGATGGTGCGGTTGGCGCCGATACCTTCCATGGTCAGCGCACCGGCCTGCTGCTGCTGGACAAGGGCTGACAGCGTATCCGTCACCACGAGCGCGCCGCTGCCGGCGGAGACCGCCGAGGCGTTGATCAGCGACAGCCCATCCTTGGGGGCCAGGCTGACAGGGACGAGGCGGGCCATCATCAGCGCCTTTGCCGCCGGCATGCGCCGGCCCTGATAGTCGGCCTCGCCTTCGCCGATCAGCAGGCGGGCGAGCGCGGTCATCAGCACTAGGTCGCCGGCGCCGATGGAACCGAGCGATGGCATCACCGGATGAACGCCGGCGTTGAGGACGTCGACCAAAGCCACGAACACGGCAGGCGAAAGGCCGGAGCCGCCGGCTGAAAGCATCGCTGCGCGCGCGACCATGGTGGCGCGGACAGTCTCGATCGGCAGCCTTTCGCCGACCGCTCCGCTGCGCCCTTCCAGCAATTGGCGCTGGAAAACGCTGGCATCGCCTTCGACCGTCGTGCCGAGATTGGCGCCAAGTCCGGTGTTCAGGCCATAGATCTGCTGGCCAGAGGCGGCGGCATGATCGAGCACTTTTCGCGCCTTCTCCAGCCTGCCGATGACATCCGACCCGATTTCCACCCTGCGCCCTGCACGGGCGACGGTGGCGACATCGGCAATGCCGACACCGGCCCCGGTGAGGACCAGCGCGCTCATGCGAAGCGCAGCCTTTGGCCGATGCCTTTTTCTCCCGCCTTGGTCAGCATCGCCTTGCCGAGCGCAATGTCGGAGAGCGACAGGCCACGATGCCAGAACAGGATGGTCTCGTCGTCTCTCTCCCGTCCCGGCTTCAGGCCGGCGGCGATCTGGCCAAGCTCGGCATGCAGCGTCTTTTCGTTCAGCCGCCCGGTCTCGACATGGGCGCGCAGCGAGCCGAACTTGCCGCTCTTGCACTGGCCCCAGTCGTCGACGACCATCTTATGCATGATGTCGGTCAGCGACAGTTCCACCGCGCTCATCGTACCGTAGGGTATCACGAGCGCGCCGGGCTTTATCCATTCGGTCTTGAGCAGTGGCTGCGGTTCCGGCAGCCGCGAGGCCTCGACGACGATGTCGGCTCCCTTGACGCAGCTTTCCCAATCGGCCACCGCCGTAACCGTCTTGCCGAGATCGGCCGACAGTTTGGCGGCAAAGCCGTCGCGGCTTTCCGGGCGGCGCGAATGGACGCGGATCTCGTCGAAGTCGAAGAGATGGTCGAGCAGCCGCACGTTCCAATAGGCCGTGCCGCGCGCGCCGATATGGGCCAGCACCTTGGAATTCCTGCGCGCCAGATGCTTCGCGCCGATGGCGGTGACAGCTCCGGTGCGCATGTCGGTGATGACGGTGGCGTCGAGGATGGCGCGCGGCGTGCCGGTGCGCGGGTCGAACAGATTGAGGATGCCGAATTCGGACGGCAGTCCATGCAGATAGTTGTCGACATAATCGCCGACGATCTTCACGCCCGCCGCATCGAGCGGCGCCACATAGCCGCGCAGTACGTTGAAATGACCATGGAAGGACGGGTCGGGTTCGAGATGGACGCGCGGCTCGATCACAGTCTGGCCCTTGCCTTGCGCGACGAGCCCGGCCTCGACCGCGCCGATGATTTCCGCATCGGTCATGGCAAGGGCGTCGATGTCGAGGGCATTGAGATAGTCGATATAGATGGGCTTCATGCGCGCACTGTTCCTCGGGAGCCCCCACTCCCTCCATAACAGGCAAACAGGCCGCACGAAAGTTTGTTGGATAATCTATGGACTGAGCCAGCCGGATGCTGTTCAAACCAGGTCGTCATGACTGCTCTTTCCCAAGACGAAGCCCCTTCCGAACCGACGACGACAGCAGCAACAAACGCGCGGCGCGTGGCGCTGATCGTCGCCATCGCCTTTTTCATGCAGCTGCTGGATTCGACGATCATCTCGACGTCGCTGCCGCAGATGGGCGCCTCCTTCGGCGTCCCGGCGGTGGCGATGAGCATCGGCATCACCGTCTATATGCTGACCATGGCGGTGTTCGTGCCGCTGTCGGGCTGGCTCGCCGACCGGTTCGGCGCGCGCAATATTTTCCTCGTCGCGATCGCGCTGTTCACGCTCGCCTCGCTCGCCTGCGGCTTCTCGCAGAATCTGACAGAATTCGTCGCCGCGCGCGCCGTGCAGGGCCTTGGCAGCGCGCTGATGACGCCGGTCGGGCGCATCCTCGTCCTGCGCAATGCGTCGAAGTCCGAGCTGCTCAACGCCACCGCTCTGATCACCTGGCCGGCGCTGTTCGCGCCCGTCGTTGGGCCGGTGCTCGGCTGCTTCATCACGACTTATTTGTCCTGGCACTGGAATTTCTTCATCAATATCCCGCTTGGGCTGGTCGGGCTGGCGCTTGTCGCCCGCTTCATCCCCGGCGACCGGGAGGCCGATCCCAAGCCGCTCGACTGGCCGGGATTTTTCCTGACCTCGCTCGGGCTCGCCTGCCTGCTCTACGGCCTCGAGCGCATCGCGCATCCCGAGGATGGCATGCTGCCAACGGTGCTGCTGATCGCGGCGGGGATCGTCGTCGGCTGGCTGGCGGTGCGGCATCTCTGGCGCGCCCCGCACCCATTGCTCAACGCCACGCCGTTCCTGCTGCCGCTTTTGTTCCAGGTCGGCTTCGGCCTCTCGCCCGTCGATGCCGGCATGATGATCCTGGCCTATTTTCTCGGCAATCTCGGCATGAAGACGGTGACGACGCCGACGCTGCGGCGTTTCGGTTTTCGCTCGGTGATGGTCGTCAACGGCATCATCGCCTCGGCCTCGATCATGGCCTGCGCGGCGATCTCGCCGCAGACGCCGCAGGCCCTGGTTGTCGTGTTGATGCTGATCGCCGGCCTGTCGCGTTCGATGCAGTTCACCGCGCTCAACACGCTGGCCTTCGCCGATATCGCCGCGGCGCAACGCAGCTCGGCGGCGACGCTGTCCTCGATGCTGCAGCAGGTGGCGACGCTGTTCGGCGTCGCGGTGGCGGCGGCGATCCTCAACCTGTCCCAGATCGCCAGGGGTGGGCCAGCACTCGGCCTCGTCGATTTTCGAATCGCCTTCCTCGCGATCGGCGCCATCGGGCTGGTGGCGGCGCTGCGTTTCCTCGTGCTGCCGCAGGGGGCGGGTGCCGAGGTTTCCGGCCACGCGGCGAGCAAATTGAAATCGAATTTCCAGCCGACGCGGTGAATTCCGCACCGATCCGCAATTCGAAGTGAAGTAAGCGAGCTTTCTGGGCAGACCTTCATGGACAAAAATACAACATTTCCAATTTCGCTCTGCGGATACGAGATCGAAGGGCTGATTGGAATTGACGCGTCGAGACTGGTGCCGCTGTACCAGGCCTGCTCGGACTACGTCATACTGGAAACAGGTCAATCGCCCACTGCGGCCAATGCAAAAGAGGAGTTTGAGAACTTTCCGCCAAACCGGACGGAAGCAGACAAGTTTATATTTGGGCTGAAAGCAATCGATGGCGCACTCGTCGGATTACTGCCCTGCGACCGCGACTATCCGCGCACGAGATGCTGGTGGATCGCATTGCTCATGATCGACAAAGGGCTTCGCGGTGGAGGGTTGGGGCGGGTTCTCTGCCGCGATCTTTTCAGGTGGCTGAAATCCCAGCAGGTCGAACGGGTGGAACTCGGCGTTTTCTTCGAGAATGAAGAAGCTCTTCGCTTCTGGCATGGGCAAGGCTTCGAACTGATGCGGACGGCAGGGCCAGTCACTGTCGGTGCCAAACGGCATATGGTCCAGGTTCTGGGCCGGCCGCTGTAAACAGGCTATGCGTTCAGCAGGCATGGCGGGAACATTTGTCCCCATGTTGTTAAGGAAGTGACATGTAACGGCACTATGGAAGCCCCACGCGAAGTTGGTCGCCTGGGGTTCTCCGGCGTCGGCTCTCGCAGTGGAGCCGTCATGAAAATCGTTCAGATCACCGACACCCATTTCAGCCCAACCAAGCCGCACTTCAACGGCAATTGGCAGCCGCTGGCCGCCTGGATCGAGCAGAGCGGCGCCGACCTTGTCATCCACACCGGTGACCTCAGTGTCGACGGCGCCGACAGGGACGACGACATCGCCTTCTGCATGGATATGATGCAGGAAATCTCGAAGCCGATGCTGCTGGTGCCCGGCAATCACGATGTCGGCCATCTGCCCGGTTCGCTGCAGCCGGTCAATGCCGGGCGGCTCGAGCGCTGGCGCCGGCTGGTCGGCCCCGACTACTGGATTGAGGACGCCGGAAGCTGGCGGCTCGTCGGGCTCGACAGCCTGCTGATGGGTTTCGACGACGCCGAGGAAGAGGCGCAGTTCGAATGGCTGCGGACCGTGCTGGAAAGCCGCGGCGACCGGCGCGTCGCGCTCTTCGCCCACAAGCCGCTCTTTATCGACGAACCGGGTGAGGGCGATACCGGCTATTGGAGCATCCGCCCGGCACACCGCCAACGCCTCTACGATCTGATCGCCGCTCACGATGTCGCGCTGTTTGCAAGCGGTCACCTGCACCGGGCGTGGCAAGGCAAATACGATAACACGTCGCTGGTGTGGGGCCCGTCGGCGGCCTTCGTCGTCGGCGACATGGAGCGCGATATGCCGGGCGAGCGGCTGCTTGGTGCAGTCGTGCATGATTTCGGCGACACGATCTCCAGCGAGATCGTCACTATTCCAGGCATGACCATTCACGTCCTCGACGATGTGGTCGAGGAGGTCTATCCGCACGAGGCGCACAAGGTTCGCAAGAAGGTCGTATCATGAGCGCGCTCTCGCTTCGCGGCCTGAAGAAGTCGTTTGGCGGCAACGCCATCCTGAACGGTATCAGCCTCGATGTGGAACCCGGCGAGTTCATTGCTCTTGTTGGTCCTTCGGGCTGCGGCAAGAGCACCTTGCTGCGGATTCTGGCAGGGCTCGACCATGCCGACAGCGGCGAAATCGTCGTCGGCGGCAAGGACATGTCGCCGGTCGCCGCGGCCGACCGCAACATCGCCATGGTGTTCCAGTCCTACGCGCTCTATCCGCATCTCACCGCCGGCCAGAACATCGCGGTTCCCTTGGCCATGAAGCGGCTGAGCGGGGCGCAGCGCTTGCCGGTGATCGGCTCATTGCTGCCCGGCCAGAAGGATATTCGCGCCGGTATTTCACGCGACGTCCGCGAGATGGCGACTGTCTTGAAGATCGATCATCTGCTCGACCGCAAGCCGGGGCAGATGTCGGGTGGCCAGCGGCAGCGCGTAGCGCTGGCTCGCGCCATGGTGCGGCAGCCCAGCATCTTCCTGATGGACGAACCGCTTTCCAACCTCGATGCGAATCTGCGCGTCCATGCGCGCGGCGAGATCGTCGAATTGCACCGCCGCGCCGGCGTGCCGACGCTCTATGTGACGCACGACCAGGCCGAGGCACTTTCGATGGCCGACCGTGTGGCGGTGATGATCGGCGGCAATCTGCTGCAGCTGGCCGCGCCCGATGTGATCTATAACGATCCCGCCCATATCGAGGTCGCGCGTTTCGTCGGCCAGCCGAGGATCAACATCGTCCAGGCGCAGGCTGAAAGCGGCCGCGTCGGCTTCGAGGGCATCCGGCTGGCCCTGCTGGAGAAAGTGGCGACCGGCCCGGTCAGCCTCGGCATCCGGCCTGAGTTCGTGAAGCTGTCACCAAACGGGCGGAGCGGCATTGCCGGGCGTATCGAGCGTCTCGAATTCCTCGGGTCGGAAGTCATTGCCCATTGCCGGCTCGACGCCTCTGGCGAGACCGTCATCGCCAAGCTCGTGCCGCACGAGGCGAGGGAACTGATCGCGGGAATGCTGGTGGGCGTCCTTGTGTCCATCGAGCAGGCCATGGTCTTTGGGCCGGAGGGAAGGCGCCTGCGCATCGCCGGCACGACGGGCGCGCGGCAGGAGCCGGCCTATGTCTAGCGTTGCGGTGGCGGGCAAGGTCCCGAGTGCCGCCGCTCTTCGGCGGCGCAGCGAAGACCGGACCGCCTGGCTTCTGGCATTGCCGGCCATCGTGCTGTTGCTGTTGTTCGTGCTCTTGCCCGTGGCCGCCGTGATCTTCCTCGGCTTCACAGATTTCGAACTCGGCTATGGCAAGTTTCGCCTGGTCGGCTTCGAGAATTACGCGCATCTGCTGGGCGACCGCACCTTCCGCAGATCGTTGTGGAACACATCGGTCTATACGGCGATCGTCGCGCCGGTCTCGATCGTCCTCGGCCTGGGCGTCGCCCTGCTGATCGAAGGCGAGGGGCGCGCGCGCGGCTTCTTCCGCACCGTCTATTTCCTGCCCGTCGCGTCGCTGATCGTCGCCATGGCGACTGTCTGGCAATACATCTTCCACCCGACGATCGGGCCGCTCAACGCGCTGCTTTCACTGGCCGGCATTCCCGGCCCGAATTGGCTTGGCGCGTCGAATACCGTCCTCTACAGCCTGTCGATCATCGGAATCTGGCAGTCGGTCGGCTTCAACATGGTGCTGTTCCTGGCCGGCCTGACGGCGATCCCGCGCGAGCTCTACGCGGCTGCTCACGTCGACGGCGCGAAATCGGCGCTCGACCGCTTCTTCCTGGTCACCTGGCCGATGCTCGGACCGACGACGCTGTTCGTCGTCACCATCAGCATCACCAATGCGGTGAAGGTTTTCGAAACTGTGAAGATGCTGACCGATGGCGGCCCCAACAAGGCCTCCGAAGTGCTGCTCTTCACCATCTACCAGGAGGGTTTCGTCTATCTGCGCGTCGGCTACGCCTCGGCGATGACCGTCGTCTTCCTGGCGATTCTGGTCGTGCTGATGCTTCTGCAGTACCGCGTGCTCGACCGGCGGGTGCACTACACATGAGAAGCACCGCCATCCCCGCAGGCCGCATCATCCGCTTCGCGCTGCTTTCGCTTGGCGCGCTGATGATCCTTGCGCCCTACATCTTCATGATCTCGACGGCGGGCAAGACGCAGAGCGACATCTTCACGTCGTCGCTGTCGCTCATCCCTCAGCATTTCTATTTCGCCGAGAATTTCGCCAAGGCGCTGAACAAGGTGCCGATGGCAACGCTTTTGTGGAATGGCGTGGTGGTGTGCGGCCTGATCTTCTTCTTCCAGGTCGCGGTCGCGATCCCTTGCGCCTACGCCATGGCCAAGCTGAAGTTCCGGGCCGCACGGCTGATGATGGTGCTGGTCATGCTCGGCCTGCTGGTGCCGATCCATGCGACGGCGCTGCCGCTTTATGTCGGCTTCGACAGGCTGTCCCTGCTCAACAGCTACACCGCGCTGGTGGCGCCGTTCACCATATCGGTGTTCGCGATCTTCATGTTCCTGCAGTTCTTCCGCGCCATGCCCGACGACCTGCTGCACGCGGCACGGCTCGACGGAATGTCCGAGCTCGGCATCGTCGCGCGCGTCATCGTGCCCAATGCATGGCCGGCCGTCACCGCATTCGCGATCTTTTCCGTCGTTGCGCACTGGAACGATCTCTACTGGCCGCTGATCGTCGTCAGCAAGCAGGCCTACGCCACGCCGCCGCTCGGCCTGATGTATTTCCGGGCCGCCGAGGCCGGCGACGACTATGGCGCGCTGATGGCCGCCACGCTGATCATCACCCTTCCTCTCGTCGCCGCCTTCCTGCTCGCGCAGAAGCGGTTCGTCGAGGGGATCACCATGACCGGTCTCAAAGGCTGACCGGACCAACAACAAGGAGCACGAGCAATGAAGCATTTCTCAAGGATATTTGCCGCAACGGCGCTGTCGCTGGCGGCGGCCCTTCCGGCCTATGCCGAAACGACGCTGACGGTTCACTACCCGATGCCAGGCTTCTTCAAGAACGTGATGGACACGATCTCGAAGAAGTTCATGGAGGAAAATCCCGACATCAAGATCCAGTTCGCAAGCCCGTCCGCCACCTACGAGGAAGGTATCCAGACTATCCTTCGCCAGGCCGGCACCGACGAAATGCCCGACATCACCTTCATCGGCTTGAACCGCCTGCGCATGCTCAACGAGCGCAACGTTCCCGTCGATCTCGGCCCGCTGGTCAAGAAGGAAGGCAACATGGCGGAGCTCGGCTTCTCCGACACCATCCTGAAATTGGCGCAGGTCAACGGCAAGCAGGTTGGGCTGGCCTTCGCCACCTCGAACCCGATCATGTATTATAATGCCGACTTGGTGAAGGCCGCCGGTGGTGACCCGGACAATCCGCCCAAGACCTGGGACGAGGTGATCGCGCTCGGCGGCAAGATCAAGGCGCTCGGCAACGGCGTCGACGGCATCGACTTCCGCTGGCAGGGCGACGACTGGATGTTCTCGGCGCTGCTGTTCGGCGCCGGCGGCAAGATGCTGAACGAGGACGAAAGCAAGGTCGCCTTCAACGGACCGGAAGGCGGGAAGGCGGTCGAGATATTGCAGCGGATGGTGAAGGAGGGCGGCATGCCGGTCTTCACCAAGCCGGCTGGCGAGCAGGCTTTCGCGGCCGGCAAGGTCGGCTTCGAATTCCAGACCACCGGCGCCCTCGTCAACACGATCAAGAATGTCGGCGACAAGTTCACGCTGCGCACGGCCAAAATCCCGCTGATCGATCCGGTCAACGGCCATCTGCCGACTGGCGGCAACGCCGTGGTCATCCTGACCAAGGATGCCGCCAAGCAGGACGCCGCCTGGAAGTTCGCGAAATTCGCAGCTGGCCCTTATGGTGCGTCGGTCGTCGTGCCCGGCACGGGCTACGTCCCCAACAACGAGCTCGCGGCGAAATCCTCCGACTATCTTGGCGATTTCTACAAGAAGAATCCGCTGTTCCAGGCCGGCCTCAGCCAGATGCCGCGGATGATTCCGTGGTACGCCTTCCCCGGCACCAACGGTGTGAAGGTCACGCAGACGATCGTCGACAATTTGTCGCGGATCGTCGACCAGTCGGCGTCGCCCAAGGACGCGCTCGCCGACGCGGCGGGCGACGTCGAAGGCATGCTGCCGACGCAGTAAGGGATTGCCGCTGGCTTTCGCCTTCTCCCCTTTGTGGGAGAAGGCGAGGTCGGGCGCTTACACAGGCTTGTAAACTCGCTCGGCCGTGTTCCAGAAGATATCAGCTTCCGCGGTCGGCCCATGTTTCGCCACCGCATCGCGGTACGCCTTGATCAGTTCGGCGTGACTGGTCCAGAGCTTCTCGATCGAAAGTTCGAGCCGAACATCAGATGGTCCGGGCCCAGAATGTCGATCGCGTTGTCGATGATGCAGGCGATCAACGCCGCATCATTGCGATGCACGAACCTGCCGAGGCCGGAGAGCTTGGCGTGGGAATCGGGTGTCGCCGACAGCGTGCGCAGGCTCTCCTTCCAGGCATCCGTGGTTTCTGGCTCCATGCCAGTCAGCATTCCGGCAAGGATGAGGATGAAATTGGTTTCGGGATTTTCCCCGACCAATGTCAGCCCGTCCTTCTTCTGGGCCGGGAAAAGCTGCAGGTCGAAGGACAGGCCAGACTGAACGATAGGAACCGGAACGAATAATGCTTCGACGGCGACAGGCTGTTAGTCGCTGCGCCTGAAATTGCGGATGCGGTCGAACAGCACCGCCAGCAGGATGGCTCCGCCGATGAAGGTGCCTTGCCAGAAGGCGTTGATGCCGAGCAGGCCAAGGCTGTTGCGGATCACCTCGATAAGCGCCGCGCCGACAATGGCGCCGAAGGCTGTGCCGACGCCGCCGGCCAGGTTTGCGCCGCCGATGACGGTGGCGGCGATCACCTGCAATTCCATGCCGGTGCCGAGATTGGTGGTGACGGCGCCCAGCCAACCGGTCTGGATGATGCCGGCAACGCCGGCCGACAGCGCCGAGATCATGTAGACGGCGACCGTGATCCGCTTCACCGGGACGCCGGTCAGCGTCGCGGCATGCTCGTTGCCGCCTATGGCGAAGATATGCCGGCCGAACTTCGTCCAGCGCAGGATGAAGCCGGTGATCAGCGTCAGCAAGATCATGTAAAGCACAGGATTGGCGATGCCGAACAGCCAGGCGCCGCCGCCCAGCGCCAGAAGCTTGTTGTGGTCGGGCCCAAACTGGAAGACGACCGTGTTGTTGGATGCGACCATTGCAAGGCTGCGGGCAATCGACAGCATGCCCAGCGTCACCACGAAGGGCGGGAAGCCGAGATAGGCGATCAGAACGCCGTTGAAGGCGCCGATGGCGAGCGCGGTGGCTATCGAGGCCAGGATGCCGACCTCGATCGAATAGCCGGCGTGCATGGTCACGGCCAGCACCATCGAACACAAGCACAGCACGGACCCGACCGACAGGTCGATGCCGCCGGTGATGATGACGAAAGTCATGCCGAGCGCGACGATTGCTACGAAGGTGATGTTGCGGGTTATGTTGTAGAGGTTCTTCGAGGTGGCGAAGGCGTCGGTGGCGAACGACAGGAAGACGCAGGCCAGGATAACGGCGATGACCACCCAGAAGGTCTGGCTGGAGAACAGACGCGACAGGAAAGTGTGCTGCTTCTGCGCTATCGTCTGGTCAAGGGTGACTGCCATTATCGTTCTTTCCTGCCAGCGCCGATGCGTGCCGTCGTGGTGAAATCCGGGTTTCACGCTGTCATGCCACCTGCTCGATGGCGCCGGTGATCAGCCCGGTGACTTCCTCGGGCGAACTGGACGCGATCGTCTTGTCAGCGACCTTGCGGCCGCGCCGCATGACGATGACACGGTCGGCGACGTCGAAGACATCGGGCATGCGGTGGCTGATCAGCACAACGGCAATGCCCTGATCGCGCAGATGGCGGATCAGGTTCAGCACTTCGGCGACCTGCCTGACCGAGATCGCCGCCGTCGGCTCGTCCATCAGCACGATCCTGGCCTGCGACAGCATGGTGCGGGCGATCGCCACCGCCTGGCGCTGGCCGCCCGACATCTGCTTGACCAGGTCACGCGGCCGCGTCTCCGACTTCAGTTCGGCGAAGAGCTGGCCGGCGCGTTTGTACATGGCGGCATAGTCGAGGATGCGGAACGGACCGACGCCGCGCCGCAGCTCGCGGCCGAGATACACATTGGCGGCAGCCGTCAGATTGTTGCAAAGCGCGAGGTCCTGGTGGACGATCTCGATGCCGTGCTGGCGGGCTTCCGCCGGCTTGTGCAGGATCAGTTCCCTGTCGTCCATGCGCATGACGCCGTGGCTCGGGCGGAAATTGCCGGCGATCATCTTGACCAGCGTCGACTTGCCGGCGCCGTTGTCGCCCATCAGGCCCACGACCTGTCCGGGCTCGATCGACAGCGACACGTCATTGACCGCCTGGATGGCGCCGAAATGCTTCGAGATGTTGGTGAGTTCGAGAACAGCCACCAGCCTTTGCCTCCCGTGCTTGCCGCTTGCCCATGGCCGGCGCAGCCTCGCATCGCTCTCCTCCAGCTCCTCCCGGGAACAGCGATGCCGTCATTTACGCAAATGGCCGCGCGGGCGTCAATTGTCGGATGAATAGGAACCGGCAATTGTCAGACGAATAGGCGATACCGTTTTGAAAAATCCGTTTTGTAGGACAAATTGCAATTGACGTTGACGCTTCGCCGTTATTAGCTTGGCGCCGGAGGAAGACATGCCGTCTCCGTGACGCCATCATTGCCGGCGGGAGCGGCTGAAGATTATCGATCGTGCCGGCGATTGCCGGTCCGCTCGCATCTGAAAATGCTTATCGGCCTGGCTTGGTGGCACGAGCGCTCGCGCCTCTGTCGTCTCGATCCGGGCTGGTTCGTGTGGCGGGCACGCCGTGTCCGTCTGTTTCCAAGGGAGGACTGACATGAGGAAAACAGTTTTGCTCGCCGCCGTCGCCGCCATGGCACTGGGCGCCGGGCCGGCTCTGGCCAAGAAGCAGGTCGTCATCGTGGTGAAAGGTCTCGACAATCCGTTCTTCGAGGCCATCCATCAGGGCTGCGAGAAATGGAACAAGGAAAACGCCAGCGCAGAATATGAATGCTTCTACACCGGTCCGGCGTCGACTTCGGATGAGGCCGGCGAGGCGCAGATCGTGCAGGACATGCTGAGCAAACCCGACACGGCGGCGATGGCGATTTCGCCGTCCAACGCGCCGCTGATCGCGCAGACGATCAAGAGCGCCAACCCGACGATCCCGATCATGACCGTCGACGCCGACCTGACCAAGGAGGACGCTGCCCTTCGCAAGACCTATCTCGGCACAGACAATTATCTGATGGGCAAGAAGATCGGCGAATACATCAAGAAGGCCAAGCCGAAGGGCGGCACGATCTGCACCATCGAGGGCAATCCGGCTGCCGACAACATCCTGCGCCGCGCGCAAGGCATGCGCGACGCGCTGTCCGGCAAGGAAGGACTTGCGGCTTTGGCAGGTGAGGGTGGCTGGACCGAAGTCGCCGGCTGCCCGGTGTTCACCAATGATGACGGCGCCAAAGGCGTGCAGGCGATGACCGATATCCTCGCCGCCAATCCCAAGCTCGACGCGTTCGGCATCATGGGCGGCTGGCCGCTGTTTGGGGCGCCGCAGCCCTACCGCGACCTGTTCGGGCCGCTGAAGGACCGGATCGCCAAGAACGACTTCGTCATAGGCGCCGCCGACACGATCGGCGACGAGGTGGCGATCGCCAGGGATGGCCTTGTCACCGCGCTGGTCGGCCAGCGGCCGTTCGAGATGGGCTACAAGGCCCCGTCGGTGATGATCGATCTCGTCAAGGGCACCAAGGTCGCGGATCCGGTGTTCACCGGCCTTGACGAATGCACCAAGGACACAGTCGATACCTGCATCCAGAAGTAGGTTTTCGGTCCGGGGGTGCTCGGCAGCGAGCGCCCCCGGTCTATCGAAGTCTTCAAGAAGACGCTGTGTTTGGAGCCACCGGCTCCGGCTTCGACGCGTCCACAATTTGGATTTTCGGCTACAGGATCGGCGCGCCCGCGCAGGTTCGGATCAATCCGGCCGACAGCCGGCCGACCTATTGGAACGTGGATGCCGCACGAGAAGGCAAAGGGAAAAGCCAGCAGGACCAAGGCGCCAGCCGGTCGCGATCAGCCTGCCGTGCGCAGGGCGGATGCGGCGCACTTTCCCGGGTCCAGTGTTCATGCTTCGCTCGCCAGCGAGATTGGTCTCCGGATCGTGCGTGGGGACTATCCGCCCGGCAGCATCCTGCCCAACGAGGCCAGATGGGCCGAGACCTTCAATGTCAGCCGCTCGGCGGTGCGCGAGGCGATCAAGATGCTGATGGCCAAGAGCCTTTTGGCATCACGCCCCAAGATCGGCAGCTGGGTCGAACCGAGGGAGCGCTGGAACCTGCTCGATCGCGACGTGCTTGCCTGGTACGCCACGGCGCCCGACCGCGAAGCGTTCCTGCGCACCGTCCAGGAGTTTCGCCACATCATCGAACCGGAAGCGTCCGCCTTCGCCGCCATGCGGCGCAGCGACGAGCAGATGGCCGAGATCAGCCTGGCCTGCCGCGAGATGGGCGAGGCGGCGAGCCTGCCGGAGCGCATCCGCGCCGACACACGCTTTCACCTCGCCATCCTGCGGGCCTCGGGCAACGACCTTCTGGTGCCGCTCGGCGTGCTGATCGAATCCGCGCTCGACCATCTCTTCGTCTTCACGACGCGGCAGGTCGGCGACCAGCGGCGGGCGCAGAAGCTGCACGAGGCGATCGAGAAGAACATCCGCCTGCAGCGCCCGGCGGCGGCCCGCAATGCCGTGCACAAGCTGCTCGCCGACACCGATGAGGGGATCGGAAGAGGGCGGCGGTGATCAATTGCCAAAGCCGGCGCTGCCCCTCACCTGCCTGCCGGCATCCTTGTAACTTGTCATTTGCCGAATCCGTTATGATGGCGGGAGCGGTGGCGGACGAGAGGCCGACGCATC
>NZ_VFVX01000050.1:0-26097 GCF_006442395.1 Mesorhizobium sp. B2-3-5
GGATCGCTGGATTTAAGCGTAAGCTCTGAAATCGTCATGTGTCGAAGCCCTCAAAGGCTCCAACATCCTCGCTCAGGGCGACCTCCGAAAGGTGCCGCCGGAACAGCGCTTACCTTGCTCCGAGGCACATGAGGGCAACGCCGATGTGCTTTCCGCGCCTCGACGACGATGGCTCCCTCCGCGCCAGCACACTTTTGATGAGAGACGGAGTAGTGGTCGGCAGCAGGTTCCCAGAGCTCCCCCGTCGGCACTTGGGCGGGGGAGGTATCGTCCCGAGGCTCGTCAATGCCCGCAGATCACCGATCAGGCGATGATGGTCAGTTTGTGATCACAGCTGCCTTGACTGCAGCATAACCGTCCTTGCCGTCGAACGTCTTCACACCATCCAACCATGCGGTCAGCTTGTCGGGGTACTGCTTTATCAATTTGCGCGCTGCGTCTACCGGCTCGACGCTGTTGGTCATGATTTCGTTCATGCCATTGTTCTCATAGTCGATGTCGAAGTGCAGGTTTTCCAGGAACTTGGTCACGTTCGGGCATTCCTGGCGGTAGCCCTTGCGCGTCAGCGTCCGAACCGTCGCCCCACCAAAGTTGGGACCATATTCCTTGTCGCCGCCACTCAGGTAAGTCAGATCGAACTTGAGGTTCATGGGATGTGGCGCCCAAGCCAGGAAAACGATCCATTCCTTTCCCTTGGTCATCTTGTCGACCTGGGTCAACATAGCCGCCTCGCTGGACTCGACGACATTCCAGTCCTTGAGACCGTGCCTTCCGGCGGAAATCATATCGAGCAGCGGCTGGTTTGAGCCCGCTTCGATGCCGTAGATCGTTGAGTTGAATTTGTCAGAGAATTTCGAAAGATCATCGTACGAGGTCACCCCCGCCTTCGCGACATAGGTCGGCACGGCCAGCGTGAACTTGGCGCCCGTCAGGTTGGTGGTGAGGACATCGACATCGCCGTTGTCGATGTATGATTTGAATTCCTGTTCCTGGACGGGAAGCCAATTTCCCAGGAAAACGTCGATATCCTTGTTTTTCAAGCTTTCGAAGGTCACCGGCAGACCCAGAATGGTCTGTTCCGGTTCATAGCCCAAGGAAGTCAGTATGACGGACGCCGTCGCATTCGTCAGCGAAAGGTCCGTCCAGCTGAGGTCGGAGAATTTCACCTTCCGGCAGCTCTCGGGATCGGCGTGCGCAGGTGCGGCGGCCATGAAGATGGTCAGCGCGGCGCTTGCATAAAGGGCAAAGGCTTTCATCGGAGTTCCCCTGTTTTTGTTGAACGCTCCAACAATCATATCTTTTTTGTTGGCGTGTACAATAAAAAAATGCAAGATGGCGCTAACAGGAGGGACCGATGCCAAAAGTGGGAATGCAACCTATTCGGCAGAAGCAGATCATTGAGGCTGCCATTGACACCATTCACGAGCTTGGCATCGAGCAGAGTTCGATCCGCCAGATCGGTATGAAGGCGGGAATCTCGCCTAGTCTTATCACCCACTATTTCGGCAGCCGGGACGAGCTCTACACGCTTGTCCTGCGTCACCTGAACCGTGAGTTGTCACGCGTCACGATCGCCAGGCTGCGGACGGCTTCGACGCCGATGGAGCGCCTTCTGGCCATCGCCTCAGCGCAATTCGATGCCGAGCAGTTTCAGCCGGCGGTGGCAACGGCGTGGTTCGCACTTTGGGCCGCTCTGCGCGGCAATCACGAAATGATGCGCTATCAGGCAATCTACGAAAAGCGTCTGGCGAGCAATATCGCCTACTGCCTTCGCTCGCTCATTCCAGAAGGGCAGGTGGACTTTGCGGTCAACTGTCTCCTGGCAATGATCGACGGGCTCTGGGTCAAAGCGGCTCAACCAACCAGCCGAGTGACCACCGAGAATGCCCTGGCCATTTTCCAGAACTACGTCGTCCAGCTGGTCAGTCAGTTGGCGCGTGGGGGTGCCGAATGAATGTGTCGGACTATGTCGCTCAAGACGGCGTCGGTTTGGCGCGTCTGATCGAACGAAAAGAGATTTCTCGGCGCGAAGTGATCGAGGCTGCGATCAGCGTCATTGAAAGCAGGGATGCCGCTCTCAATGCAGTGATCATGCGTAATTTCGACCCGAGCTGTTCGAGGTCCGATACCGGTGCTGCCAGTGCATTGCGCGGTGTGCCCCTCCTTCTGAAGGACGTGAACCTCTATTCGTCAGACATGCCGACGACCTTCGGTTCGGCGTTCTTCAAGGGTGCGCCAGCAAAGCCTGACAGCATCATGGTCGATCGGTGGCGCCGTGCTGGCCTCGCTATCTTGGGCAAGACAAACACGCCGGAATTTGCTGCCGAGTTCGTCACGGAGCCTCGGGCGTATGGCACAACGCGCAACCCACGGGACCTCAATCTGACGGTGGGCGGAAGCAGCGGGGGGGCGGCCGCTGCGGTTGCTGCGGGAATGGTGCCGATTGCCCACGCAACGGACCTAGGTGGCTCGATCAGAATACCGGCTGCGTGCTGCGGCGTGTTCGGGTTCAAGCCGACCGGGGGTTTCAATCCCACAGGGCCGTACTTTGATGAGATTGCAGGTGGGCTGAACTCCGATCACGTTATCACGCGCACCGTGCGCGACAGCGCGGCATCGCTCGACATCACCGCCGATTTCTCTCCACAGCGCCATTCCTATCTCGAAGGCCTCGATAGACCTGTACGGCAGATAACAGTCGGGGTCTGCTGTACTGACCCGGCAGGCAGACCTTGTGGTCCGGACCAGCAGGAGGCAGTGAACCGGGCGGCTCAGGTTCTGGAATCATTCGGGCACCGCATTGTTGAATATCGCTATCCAGAGGGTCTCGACGCGTCCAATTGGTTCGATCACCTGTGGATTTTCGACCTCGTGCGCCTAGTCGAGGAACGCTCACGCGACCTCGGCAGAGCCCCGGCAGCCGAGGAGCTTGAGCCGTTGACGTGGCATCTTCTGGAAAAGGCCAAGGCGGGGGGAAATGGCGAACATGAGCGGGCACGCTCCGCCCGCGAGATCTATACCTCACGCTACCTGGGTTCGATGGAATCGATCCATGTCTGTTTGACGCCGACGCTGGCGACCGACCCTCCGAATGTCGGATCCTTGAGCTTCAGGGCATTTGGAGATGTCGAGACCTGGAACGCGGCGGGTTACAGGTTCGCTCCCTACTCCATCCCATCGAACATCTCAGGACAGCCGTCCGCGTCGTGTCCGTATTTCAAAAATAGTTCAGGGCTCTCGGTCGGTGTGCAAATCAGCGGCAAGCCGGGCGATGATCTCCTCGTCTTGCAACTATGTGCCCAGCTGGAGCTATGTCACGCGGCATGAAGGTTTCCGCCAGGCCGCACTTGGATTGCCGCTTCGAGCGTAAATTGCCATGGCAGGTCGAATGTCCGCAAGGATCGTTCCCTGCCAGATGCTCGCCCATTCAACAGGCGATCAAACACGCCGCCATTGCTCGCTAATTAATGTAGCACAATGTCAACATAGTGTGCCTACCAGGACCGGCACCCATCTCAAGTTCAAAAGCTACCGGCAGTTATCATCCGGGCTTACTTGGCCGGACTTTCACGGTCGGATTTGAGTATTTCTAAAACCTTGAGCAGGTCGTTGCCGTCGGGATAGACGAAGTTAACAAATCGCCAGCTACCGTTTTCGATCTCTATTTGGGCTGTCACATCGGTTGCGGTCGATGGTTTGGCGCCCACAACTTCATGCAATTCAACCGAATAGACGCCGCCGTGGTTACTAGACTTGCCAGCTTGATAAAATTCAGCTGGATCTTGGCTAAACAGGAATGGGTCAAAGTCAAGCCCGACAATTTCACCGGAAACTTTTGATTGAGCCGCAAGATCTTCCCTCAGTGCCTCAAGTAGCCTAGGGTCGAATTCCGAGGCGTGGTCAGAAATCGCCGCTGCGTACGCCTGATCAGCGTTTTTGAACGCCGCGGGGCCATACCAATCGTAAAACGCCTGAGTAAACTGAACGGCAGTCGGCTGGGCAACCGCTTGATTATTAATGCCCACTACACAAACCGCCAAGGCGACGATCGTAATATAGGCGTAAGTTCTGTAGCTTTTCACCCGATTAACTCATTTCTTCTTAGGGAATCTATAAATGGTACTGGGCGGTATATTCTTTTGATAAGGCGAGTAATTGTTCTGTTTGAAGTCCGATATCCACCTTTTCCCATCCCACACCTCAACGTGTCCATTGGGGCGCGCAGTAGTGACCTGAAACACGGCAATGTCGCCCTTCTCTTGTTTGTAATCGGCCGGCGGAGTGTCGGAATTCGTGTGTGAAACGGCTGACGCGCCCAGGTTCTCAAGGAACGGGCCGTAGTCGCCTGCATTTTTTGGGTGACCGCTCACGTCTAGGCCCCCGGCCTTCAGCCCGTCCCGGCAAGCTGCTCCGCATTTGTGCGTGGAGGCGTCGACCGATTTTTCATCCATATAGTTGACAAAATTGTCCATGTTCAGTTCGACCGCGCTACGAGTGGGCGGGGCGGTGCCGTAAGCCAACTTGACAAAATGCCTGTCCATGATGGAGGCCGTCGGCAGAAATTGCCCCGTTTCCGCTCCCCCCCACGCGTGGCTCGGCCTCGCCTGAAGCATTGAAGCTTTTACCGGCGATGTGGTTTCTGTCACGAATGAAACTGTCATGGCGAGCATCATCGCCCCGCCAAAGCCCGCCGCCCCCAACTGCCTTGACTTGCGCGCTTTCAGGCCGTGACGCGGCGGAAAACCTGGCAGAACGATTGGATCCTGCCAACTGCAGGTCCGATCGAGGAATACAATCCTGTTGTCTACTATGCGATCACGCTCCACAATCTCGCACGATGTGCATGGGTCCTCCATCATCGCGGGGAAGAGCGCACCCATCGCATCATTTTCTATTCGAAGACCGCCAGCTGTGGAACGCAGCTCTCCGTTCGGCGAAAGCTCTCCGCCGCAGATCAGGAAATGAAAGCGGCCGTTAGCCTCCGCCAGCGCCGCATTGCCGGAAATTCCTTCGATCACAATGATACCGTTGGGGCCAAACCAACTGGGCGGAAATCCATTTCTTTTGCTGCTCTTGAACAAATGGCGCACGACATACCGCCCGGTAGGCGTGTCGCCGTAGCGCTGTTGGGAGGCCCGCTGCCGATTGCCGTTTGCTGCAGCAAGCACGTCGCTGGAGCGGGCGGCGGTCGCGAATGGTCCGCAGACCGGCTTGCCCGCATCATCAAGGAGAGTAAGCCGACCGCAAACGTCGCGGTTTCCAGTCAATTCAACAATAAGCCGGCTCATTCAGTCCACCTGCCCCAACTCCCCACTCATGATAGGCTAGAAGAAGGGCGTGTTCCAGTTACACCTTTGCGAAAAACTGTTCCAACACCATCGCGACGGTTATTACTTCCGACTATCTGGGATCACCATGCGTCCCGCTCTCGACGAGAAAGCTTTTTGGCGTTCGCCGAGAACCCTGTGACTCCAACCACGTTCGCCGCCGCCCCACGCCTAAGACCAAATCATGCTCCCGCTTGGTGCCATTGCCCGCCGAGCGTGGCCAATGATTCACAAAACCGGTATCATCGCGGCTTGCGCGCAAAAGGGTGGCCCAGTGGGAATTGACGATCTTGGCGCTTCTGATGAAGCAGCGGCATATGTCGGCGCGCGCTATTCGCGACCCTCTTGGGCGACGGGTTCGATTGGTCGCGCGGACGCGGCTTTTTTATTCGACCTGATCATGCGCGAGCGCCCTCGCGCACTCGCCGAGATCGGCGTCGCTTCCGGCGTTTCCACGGTCTTTTTGGCCACGCTGCTTGCCGATCGACTGCGCGAAAGCCAGCTCTACTCCTTCGACAAACTTGAGGTCTTCTACGACGATCCGTCCAGGCCTGTGGGCGCCCACATAAAAGACATTTTCGACAATGCGCCGACCAACCTGACGCTTGCCACCGGTGTCAAGTCAACGGACATCCGGCACTGGCCAGCTCGGCCAGCGCGGTTTGACTTTGTGTTCCTCGACGCCAATCATATGCATCCGTGGCCGTGCCTCGATCTGCTGTCTATCCTGGATCTGGTCGAACCCGGCGCGTGGATCGCCCTGCACGACATCCGGCTACCTCTGCGACAAGCCAGTTCCCAGGCATTTGGCCCTCTCTATCTCTACCAGTCCTGGCCCGGTGAGCGGTGTGTAGCCAATGATGACGCCGATATCGGGGCAATACGTCTTTATGAAGAGCCTTCACGCAGCGCCGCCGCATTGATCGAGTGCTGCCGAATTCCCTGGCAGAACCACATTCCCTTCTCGGAATGGCACTCGGCTCTAGAGGGATTTCCCCGGGCCGATTTCCAGATCCAGGAGGAGTTACGCTCGGTTGTCGCCCGGCCACAGTTGGCCAAGACTCCGAACCGCGCCTTTTGGGAGATCACCATTCGTGGGCCAAACCCGTGGTCCCGGATTCCTCCCGATCTCAGCTTGGCACCACTCATTCTACACGCCAACCGGCGAGGTGAGCCTGCGATGTCAGTCACTGTCAGGGGATTGAGACGCAACGAGTGTAGCGGGATCGTATTCCCGGGCATCAGACGCTCACCAGAGGCTCCAGCCTCGCTTCATGTAGCGCTCTCTCTTGTCGCCTCAAGCGGCGCTCCGATCGCCCGGCGCGAGATCAGCCTGGACGGGCCCGAAGTCAATTTCGCTTTCTTGAGTGCTTCCGAAGACATGGTCGGGACGTTCGACCTGGAGATCACCGTATCTCTGCTTGAGCAGGCTGAGAGGATCAGCGGGGCGTGGGTCAAGTTTGAGACACTCCAGTTTGTTTGAGGCACTCTTGCTGCCAAAGCGCGGAGTCAGCCTCGTTGCAACGCCCGCGCGATGGCCGGGTCGCGGTAGTCCCGGGCGACGCGTTCAACGGCCGACACGATCTCGGAATAATTGGAGATGATCGAGGCCTTGCTGATCAGATTCTGATGGTAGATACCCTTTTCAGGAAACCTCAGGTCTTCATCAACCAGTGCGCGCACCGCAGCGGAAGCATCGCCTTCCAATCCGCCCTGAGCGGTGAACATGTTCTCGTAGCACAGAATCAATGATTCCGGATATGAAGACAGGTTGTTGTAGAAATACTGTTCAGATTGGCAGAGCAACTTCGCACGAGCTGCGAGTTTATTGACGTCTAGATTGAAAGGCTCAATGGCATCGTCGGGAACCAGATTGTGCCATTTTCCTAGCTTATCCGAGATTCGATCGCTTAGAACCTGACCGACTAGGTCTTGCCGCCATATAAAGATAAACCTGGCCGACATCCATTTTAGTTGTGAAAGGAAGAACGGTTCCTGGTGCATATAAGTCCAAGGCATGCGTATTTCGCCCCAGGAGTTGAATTTTACATCGATCAGCAAGTGACTCTTCGCCGCAACGTTCTGCAGCAATGCGACATAGTCCTTACACAGTCGTTCAGCGTCGGGTCCGGACATTATGTCGGCCAACTGGAGCCTGCGTTTGTGACAATATCCGAAGAATGATTGAGGCTGGTCCAAGATCGAGGTGTCGAAAATCTCGCCCAGATCCTTGAAGCGCTGATCCGCCGAGATGAGGCTGCGCAAAGCAGTCGTACCGCTACGTTGACCCGCCGTGATGCATAGGATTTTCTGTGCCATGGCCAAATTCGTGGGGCTTCAGGTTGGCTCGGTGCGAAAGCTTAGAGTACGGTAAGTTTAATCGCCAGCCTGTCGGAGGGTTTTCGGTCGGGTTGTCTGGCAGGGAAGGGAGCGGATACCTATGGCCCGACGGCTCGCGCATGCGTGAGGACAATAGGATCGTCCACGGCATGTGGTTCGGCTCGCGCCTTTCTCGTCTCGAACTTCTGACCCTGCATTCCTTTGCCCACTTTGGCCACAAGTTCCACCTGTGGGCTTACGATGACCTTTCCAGTTATGATCTTCCCCGCAATGTATTGCTTCGCCCCGCAGAGACAATTGTTCCCAGGACGAAGGTCTTTGCCAAGACGAATGCCGATCCGGAGACCGGGGTCGGTCGGCAGAGCTTCGGCGCACCGTTCTCGGACCTATTCCGATACAAACTTCTCCATGAGCACGGTGGAATCTGGGTAGACATGGACGTAACTTGCCTTCGTCCGTTCGACTTCCCGGGCGACTATGCTTTCAGACCTCACCGAATCGGTGTCATAGGCAGCATCCTTAAGACGCCTGCTGGCAGCCCTTTGATGCAGAAGGTGTACCGGGAGACCGTGAAGACGGTAACGCCCGAGAGCGATTACCTGCTGCCGAACCGCATCCTGACCCGGCACGTCGAGGCGATGGGCCTGCAACACTCGATCATCCAGGACATTTCAAATCCGGATCACTGGATGGACTTCATCAGACCGATGGTGGAGGAAATGGTGGAAGTGCCTCGTGAGTGGCGGGCAATCCACTGGATCAACGAGATGTGGCGCACCCTCGAAGCTGACCGGGGGGATTACCGAGGTCGCAAGCTCCTTGACTATGTTCCTAACAAGGACTCTCCCCGGCCTGGAAGCACCCTATGGGAACTTTATCGCAAGTACGGGCTAATCGACGCAAGAGAAAATACCCGAACGCCAAGGGCGGCACCTGTCAAGCTTGGGCGGCCTCCAACACCGCTGCCGATACGATTCCCACGAGACGTGGCTCGCTCGCCAAGCCAGTTCAATGTGCTGCTGCCAAGCCTGGTTAGGGGCGGTGCCGAGCGCAGCGTCATCGAAACGATGAAGGCGCTACAAGGCAGCAGCGGAGACTTTCGCCAGACTCTGTATGTCCTGCATCGATCGCAGCGCCAGTATTCGGTTGGCGCCGGTGGTAATCTAAGTGTCATGTATGCTGAGAACCCGGCTGACATTGGTGCCAGCTTAAAGGCCTTCGCGTTGCACATGCTTCAGAATCCGCCTGTGGTGGTTTATACGCATCTGATCCCTGCCGAGAACCTCCGCGTTTTGTGGGACATGGGCATAACCACAATCCCAGTACTGCAGAACATGAGCCCTGGTTGGACCGATCCGCCGGCCACATACGACCACCCCAACGTCCCAATGGTGATTGGCGTATCGGATGCTGTCACGGCGGAATTCCAGGTCGTTGGATCTCGGCCGGCGGTCACCATTCGTCACGAATTGCAGCGGATCTTCACGCCGGCCGAGTTGGCGGCTCACCGGCGGGATATTCGCGACAAATGGGCACTCAACAATCAAACCGTGCTCATAGGCATGGTCGGGCAGTTCAAGTCCCAAAAAGCGTACACCCGGGCGGTCAAGGTATTGCACGCGCTTCGGCAACATGTCCCGGCTCGGCTCATGATCCTCGGAGGCTGGGACCACGCCTACGGTGGAGGCAGATCCGCCTACGAGGCAGCCTGCCGGTTGGCGGTGGATCTCGGGGTAATTGCCGACATGATCATGCCCGGTGACGTGGATCCCTCTGAGCCTTACCTTGCTGCGTTCGACGTGTTCCTGAATACAAGCATCTATGAGGGCTTGAGCGTAGCGCTGCTGGAGGCTTTGCAGACGGGATGTCCGGTCGTCACCGCCGGCGCAGGGGGCAACGCTGAAGTGCTTCCGCCGGATGCTGTCCTCGTTAAGGACGGTTCGGATATCGACGCCTATGTGCAAGGTATCCTGAAGGCTGCAACGCGCGCCGAGCGCGTGCTGCCGGTGCTTCGCACTGAACCGATGGTAGTCCCCCACCTCTGGCGGCTATTAGGCAAGCACGGTTTTGCTAGCAGCGTGGCCCAATTGATCCCCCCATCAGGGACATTGTTGCTCACCGAAAATCTTTACATTGGAGGGCCGCAAACGTCGCTCGTTAATCTTCTGTCCGGCTATGCGGCGGGACAAAAAATTGTCCTGGGTGTCCTCCGTGGCGCACCGACGGCTACGCACAAGCGTGCGTTGGATGAATTTCAAATCCCCATAATGTCTGCGGAAGGCGCCGACACCCTCATTGAACGAGTTGAGCTTATCCTAACATGGATTGATCAACTCAACATTCGGGTCGTCTGTTTCTGGAATGTGGCTCCGGAGACGAAGCTTCTGCTGACCAAGATCCTGGTTCGGCGCGATCTGCGGATCGTTGATGTGAGCCCAGGACCAATGCTGTTTGATGAACTTGAGGCGGCATCCGGCTTTCAGCGTCGCATCGCCTTCACGGCCGCCCAGTACTTTGTCCGCCTTGATGCCTTCGTGAGCAAGTACGAGGACGGCGTGCCGCCAGCTTCCCTGTGCCCGGATCGATCTAAGATACATGTCGTTCCGAACGGAGTGCGTCTTCCGCCAAGTTTCATTCCGCTTCCGCCAGCTCAGCATCTTCTTCCAGCTAATTGGGATCCTACGTTTGCGATTGGAACCTGCTGCCGCATAGTTCCGGACAAACGGATCGACTTCCTTCTCGACATGATGGAGATTCTGGCTGAGCGTTCGCCGCGCACTTCTTTGACTATCGTCGGCGGTCCGGACTCCCAAACCGGCGACTATTTCAGAGAAATGCAGGCGCGTGCACCAGGCAACGTCTTGTTTACAGGGGCCCAGGAAGACGTGAGGCCATTCCTCGGGCATATGCAGATTTTTATAATGGTTTCCGAGCGGCAAGGTTGTCCAAATGCCTCGTTGGAAGCTATGGCGATGGGCCTTCCCGTGATTGCCAACCGTTCTGGCGGCGTAATTGATCAGATCGCAGACGGAGTAAACGGCTTTATCGTGGAAGACGCGTGCCAAGCTGCCGAGCGGGTTATTGAACTACAGAGCCAAAAGCGATTGCTTCGGAAATTCGGCAAGGCGGCCCAATCTACTGTTGAGACCCGTTTTGGGATCGACATCATGGTTCGCCGGTACGCGCATATTCTAGAAGCGTGCAACGTCGCGCGTTGATATGCTGACGCTCAGTAGAAGTCTCATCGGGTGGTCTGCCTCGTTAGTTAGCGCAAAAAGCCCACCAGGTCATGCAGCTTGCTGTCAACGACCACGGAATCGGGCCGTGGGTTTTCATGTAGAAGGGACCCCCGTTTGGGGTTGGTGAAGGGCAGCCGGTTTGCGCCCGATCAGGCGAAGCTGGTCGGGGTTGCGCAGCCTGATCGGGCGCGGCTGATTGGCTTTTGGACCTCAGCTTTTGAAGCGCCAGGATTCGTTTCCGGTTTCGACGATCTCGCAATGACGGATGAGCCGACCGAGCAGCGCGGTCGTCATCTTGGCGTCGCCAAAGACGCTCGGCCATTCGCTGGAGCCAGGTCGGTGGTGATGATGATGCTGGTGCGCTCATAGAGCTTCGAGACCACGTGGAAGAGCAACTGTCCGCAGCCTGAGCGAAGGGCAGATACGGGCAGCAGAGCCTGGAGGTTTGACAGCTTCTTCTCGTAAACCATGACATATGGCTGGTCGAGCTTCACACGCATCTTGTCCTGATTGGTGATGGAATAGGGCGAGAGATAGCCGCGATCGAACTGCATGCCTTCGACGACCTCAAGCTCGAGTGTCCGTGATCCGATTCCCTGGGGCCGCAGCAAACGCAACCAGGTTCCAAGCGTGCGCCGCTGTCCAGGCCAGTCAGTTTTCGACTTCATCGAGCATGACTGTGGGTGCGCCTAACATGGCTCGACTGGTATGCCGTCAATGCGCCTTGGCAATGTGGCGGCCGATCCGAGTGACGGGCCTCGATGTTCAGAACTTGTAGGCTTTGCTGAACGGGCGTATTGTCTTATTTGAATTGCTATACATTAGAGAACAGTAAAATAAGAATTTAGTAAATTTAGAAGGAAAGTCATTGGCCGGGGCGGGGGACAACCGAGCAGTATCGGTTGGCGTGAACTCGAAGTCTTGGAGGCCGGCGATGGCGAAGACGATCAACAACGGCTCGGGCGCTGGCCAGGCGGCGCCAGGACAGCCTTTCCTTGACACCACCGTCTACGGGTCGGGGCCGGACGACTCTGTTTCGGACGCGACCGAGAACGCCGCCATCACCCATCATGTGGCCACGCTGAACGGGATTTCCATTCCCTACACTGCCAAGGCCGGTCATCTCGTTTCGGTCGATCCGTCGAGTTCGAAGCCCGCGGGCAAGGTCTTCTACGTCGCCTTCACGGCTGACGGGGCGGACGCGACCACTCGCCCGGTGACCTTCTTCTACAATGGCGGTCCTGGCTCGTCGTCGGTCTTCCTGCTCCTCGGTTCCTTCGCGCCCAGACGTATTAAAACCAGCATGCCGGGCTTCACGCCGCCTCCGCCCTACGCCATGGAGGACAATCCCGACAGCCTGATCGACCGCAGTGACCTGGTCTACATAAACCCGGTGGGCACCGGCTATTCCGCGGCGATCGCGCCCTTCAAGAACCGCGACTTCTGGGGAGTCGATCAGGACGCCGTCTCGATCAAGCAGTTCATCAAGCGCTATCTCGGCGCATTCAACCGCTGGAACTCGCCGCGCTTCCTGCTCGGTGAATCCTACGGCACGGCACGCAGTTGCGTGCTGGCCTGGCTGCTGCACGAGGACGGCATCGACCTCAACGGCATCACGCTGCAGTCCAGCGTGCTCGACTATCCCGCCAACTTCTCCAACGCGGTCGGTCTGATGCCGACCTTTGCCGCGGATGCATGGTTTCACAAAAAGACCGGCATCGAGCCGCTGCCGGCGGACCTCGCTTCATACATGGGGACCGTCACTCAGTTCGCGCAGGGCCCCTATGCCGCAGCACTGAAGGCTTTCCCGAAGGCAGACCCCGCGGCGGTGGAGACGCTGAGCCGCTACCTCGGCCTTTCCGTCGGCGAACTCGGAGGCTGGCGGCTGAACGTGGAGGCTGCCGACCGGCTCGGCCATGCCGCTTTCCTGGTCGAGCTTCTGCAGGACCAAGGGCTGGCGCTGGGCGCCTATGACGGGCGCGTGACCGGCATCGACACGGGCATCTCCGCCATTGTCTCGCCCGATGGCGGCATGAACGACCCGACAATGGCGGCCGTGGGTGGCGTCTACACCACAATGTCTCAACAACGACCTAAAATTCGCGGCAACGTCGAACTTCATCGACCTCAATGACCAGGCCTTCCAATTTTGGGACTTCAGTCACACCGACCCGGCGGGCACGATGCAGAAACCGGACAGCCAAGGCAACCCGACGCTGTATACGGCTGGCGATCTCGCCGCCACGATGGCGGCCAATCCAGACCTGCTCGTGCTCTCGGCCAACGGCTACTACGATTCAGTGACGCCTTTCTTCCAGACCAGGCTGACGCTGGAGGCCATGCCGCTGAACGATGCCAGGGTCCGCGGCAATCTGACGATCAGGAACTACCCCTCGGGGCATATGATCTATCTCGACGGCGCTTCGCGAACGGCCATGAAAGCCGACCTCGCGGCCATGTACGACCGGGCCGTCGGCACGCGCCGCGCCCGCCTGCACGCCAGGGCGGCGTTGTCGCGCGCGGTGCCCAACATGATCCGGCCCTATTTCAAGCTTCCTGACATCGGCGACGTCGCTTTTCGTCCCGCCGTGGCCGGCGCCGAGCCTTGGAATGTGCCGGATCTGTGTCGAGCCTATTCCTGGCCAAGTGGCCTCGCCGGCGGCGGCACGATTGCGATTATCGAGTTCAGCGGGGGCTGGGTGCAGAAGGATATCGATGCTTATTTCCGCTCGACGGGCCTGCCGGTACCGACCATCGTGGACGTGTCGATCGGGGCCGGCCGCAACGATCCGAACAAGCGCTCAGGCAGCCCAGCCACCGACCCTGACCGCGAGGTCGCGCTCGACATCGAAGTCGCCGCCGCGGCTTATTCCGCGGCCACGGGCGAGGCGGCAGGCATCCGTATCTACTGGGCGGACGCCAGTGACTGGGGCGCGATGGCGACTGCGATCACCGCAGCTGCTGCCGACGGCTGCGACGTCTGCTCGGTTTCCTGGGGCTCCGATGAGGCCAACTGGAAGGCGGCGGCAATGGCAGGCATCGACTATCCCGGCAGGCTGAACAAGGCGGCGGAGGCCGCCAGCAAGGCCGGCATGATCGTGTTCGCCGCCTCTGGCGACAACAATTCGTCGGATGGCGGGGCGGACCCCGCCAATGTCGACTTGCCGTCGTCCAGCCCGTTCGTCGTTGGCTGCGGCGGCACCATGAAGCCCCACGGCGCCAATGCGGAAGAGACTGTCTGGAACGACGACCCCGGCAACCCGAACGGCTCGGGGACAGGCGGGGGCTTCTCGGAACTGTTCCGCCCAATGCCGGCATGGCAGGCGGGGGCGCCGCACGGGCCGGGCCGCATGGTGCCCGATATCTCCGCCAATGCCGACCCCTATACCGGCTACAATGTCTTCGTGCACGGCCGGCAGGAAGTGATCGGGGGAACCAGCGCCGTGGCGCCGCTCTATGCCGGGCTATTTGCCGCATTCGGGCGCAAGCTCGGTCTGGTGACGCCGCGACTCTGGCTCAACCAGACCTGCTTCAACGACATAACCAGCGGCGACAACGGCTATTTCCGCGCGCGCATCGGCCCCGACCCGTGCACCGGCATCGGCACTCCCATCGCGGACAAATTGGGCACGCTGTTCGATGCACTTGGCAAGTCTCCGGCCGGAACGGTACCGCCAGCGCGTGGACGACGGCGGAATGCGAAGGCTGTTTGATCTGCAAGCATTCCAGATTGAATGGAGCAATGCGGGGCAATTCAGCTACGTTACGGCGGATCTTGCCGAGCACCATCGCTTCCGTCAAATTGAAATCTGCCCTGATGACCGCGAAGAAGCGCGCCGGGGAGACTGGAGATGAAGCCGCCGCCATCCCGTTCCTCAAACGTTACACGGTCTTCAAAGCCGACCCGTGCGAAAGCCTGCCCGGGGGCATCGCGAGCGCGGCGTCGCCGCCACCGCCCTGCCAGATCGAGCTGCGGGTCGAGACTCTGATCGGCCGGGTCGCCTTCCACATCGGCGGCGACCGAGCGTCCTACGACCTGGTGCGAGACTTTGTGCGGGTCCCTTCGCCAGCAGCGTATTTCGAGTCGATCAACTGGCAACCGCACGGCGCTGCACGAACTTGGGCATTATGGCTTAGGCTGGATTATGCCGCATGGCCGAGCTTGACGGCTGTCACGCTTTCTTTCGGCCACGCGGCAGCTCGGCAATCAGAGCGCTTCGAGGAACGGCGAGTTGGGGTGGATTGCGGAATGTCAGGAATTAGCCCGAGAGCCTTAGACCAGCCCGTACGCAATCAGGCTCTTTGCCGGTGGCACTCGATGCCTCGGTCGCCGAAATCAGGGAACGGCCGAGGCGTTCGCTGCCGCGACGGCCCTCAACGCGCTTCATGGTGCCATTTCATGCATGTTGTCCCGCACCTCGCGGTTGAATAGGGCAACAAGGCGCAGCAGCCAGGTGGCATAAGCGACAAGCATAAAACCATAGACCTATAGCCGCGACTCGCTTCAATAAATAAGAGCTTTGAGCGATCGCGGGGGGGGCGATCTCGAGGAGATTCCACGACCGCGCCGCCACGATCGTCAGATACCGCCACCGAAAACAATCGCCTGTCGTCCTTCGGCGTTTCCCGCTTTCAACCGTTTCAGCGCACTGGTCGCTTCGGCGAGCGTGACGCGCTGTACCTGTGCCTCGAACGCCTGCGCCTGATGTAGGCGAATCAGTTCATGCATCTGCGCGCGCGTGCCGACACTCGTACCTGTTATCCAGACGCCAGTAGCGGTGAGCCATTCTTGGTTGAGGGGCACAGGTTGCGAGACCATCGCCGCCGCAATGATCCTACCACGCGGACGGATCGCTGCGATCATGGCATCCCACGTTGCTGGCGTCGGCGCAAAATTGATGCAGACATGAGCACGTAGGTTCACCGGCCACTTGTCGGCCAGACCAGGCGAGGCAAGCAAGACATGATCGGCACCAAGCGAAGCTGCAAGGTGGAGCTTGGCCTCATCCGTATCGACGGCGACGATAGTTGCGCCGAGCCGCCGCGCGATCTGGACCGCATAGAGGCCAAGGCCGCCGCAGCCGAACACAGCGCAGGTCTCTCCGGCAACAATCCCCGCGCGCATCACGGCGCCATAAGCGGTCAGGCCAGCGCACAGTAATGGCGCCAGCACCGCGGCATCGCCGTCTTCGGGCATTCGCGCGGCAAAACGCGCATCGGCAACGACATATTCGGCGAAGGTGCCGGCAACATCGAACCCGTGCGCCCGCTGGTGTTGGCAGAACGACTCCATGTCCGAACGGCATTCATCGCAGCGGCCGCATGTATCGTGAAGCCAGGCGACGCCGGCACGCTCGCCCAGGCGCCAGTCCGTGACGCCGGCGCCAAGCTGCACAACCTTGCCGACGCCTTCATGGCCGAGAATTGCGGGCTGTTGCCCTGACATCGGCCGCAGATGCCCTTGCCACACATGCACATCGGTGTGGCATATGCCGCTAGCCTCCAGACGAACCAGTATTTCTCCGGGACCCGGTTCCGGCCGCGGCACTCTGATGATGCGCAACGGCTGGCCCGCACCTTCCAGGACGGCTGCTAGCATGCTGTGGCTCATCTATAGACCGAGCGCGCTTTTCACGGCCGGCAAGCCCGGCTGACCGTCAAAGGTCGAGACGCCGTCCAGCCATTTCGCCAGTTTGTCCGGGTTGCGCTTGATCATCTCGCGGGCGGCTTCCTCGGCGGATTTTCCCTCCCCCAGGATCATCCGCATGCCGTAGTTTTCATAAGTGAGATCGAAGACCAGATTGGCGAACAGCTTGGCCGCGTTGGGACATTCTGCAGTAAAGCCCTTGCGGGCAATAGTGCGGACTGTGGCACCTCCGAAATTCGTCCCGAACTCGACGTCCCCGCCCGATAGGTAGGTTATCTTGTAATCGAGATTCATCGGATGCGGTTCCCAGCCGAGAAACACGACCCAGTTCTTGTCCGCAACGGAGTTGGAAACCTGCGTCAGCATTGCCGCCTCGCTCGACTCGATGATCTGCCAATCGCCGAGCCCGTGGCGGTTGGCCGCGATCATGTCGAGCAGCGGTTTGTTCGAGCCCGCCTCGATGCCATAAATCTTGCTGCCGAACTTGTCGGCATGCGCGGCAAGATCATCGAAGCTCTTCACCCCCTGGTCCGCAACATATTGCGGAACAGCGAGCGTGTATTTGGCACCCTCCAGGTTCACACCAAGCACTTCGACCGATCCCTCATTGAAGTAGGACTTGTATTCCTCGTCCTGGACCGGTCGCCAGTTACCCAGAAACACGTCCATGTCGTTCTCCTTGAGGGCCGAGTAAGCAACGCCAAGGCCGAGAAGGGTCTGCGAGGCATCGTATCCCAGGGAGTTGAGGATCACCTCCGCAGTGGTGTTGGTCAGGGCGATATCGGTCCAGCCAAGATCCGCCATGCGGACCTTCTGGCACTGAGCCGCATCGGCAGCCATGGCGGGTGAGACGATGAGCCCTGAAAGCAAAGCGAAAACGAATGTGGCGCGCATTGAGGTTCCCCATTTTACTCGGTGAGACGGACTGTCATCGACAGTATGATCTCTGTGCTGTATGCTAATACAGAATCTTGTACAAGCATACAAGAATCTTTTTTGCTAGAAAGGGCAATGGCGACTCAAAGCAAGCGAACGAAAATCGAGGACATCCGGCGTGTCGAGCTGATGGCGGCCGCGCACCGTGTGTTCCTTGAGCATGGGCTGCAAGGCATGACTTCGGCCCGCATATGCCGTGAAGCCGGCATGTCGCCGGGCATCCTGGCCTATTATTTCAAAGGCAAGAACGAGGTTCTCTTTGCGATGGTGCGGCACAACAACCGCATCCTGATGGAGGAGGTCGTCGCGAGGTTGAAAGCAGCGAAGACGCCTTGGCAGCGGTTTATCGCCGTCGTCGAGGGAAATTTTCCTGAGAATGCATTCGAACCCAACGTGGCGAAGGCTTGGCTGTCCGTCTGTGCGGCGGCTGCAAGCAGTCCCCAATTCGCACTGTTGCAAACGATCTTTTATCGGCGCCTAAAGTCAAACCTGGGTTCGGCGTTCGCGGGCGTGCTGGATCCCACGAGCCTGCGCGGAGCTTCCTTGGCGGTGGGTGCACTCGTTGACGGAATGTGGCTCCGCAAGGCCGCGGGCGACGACGTTTCCCGCGATGAGGCCATCCAGATAATCGTGGCTCACATCAAAGGCACTTTGACCGGCGGAGCGCTCGGAAGCCTCACCCAAGCGGAGGGTTGAGGAAGTTTTGGTTCGCTGCGTCCACATTATCGAGAATATTGGCGTACCAGGAATCGACCTGTCACACGCGTCGAAGACTGATACCGGAAAGCCATCTTTTCTGCGTTCAGACCGCGGACGTGCCGTAGCCGCTACAACAACCCGGGCGGTGAAAAGCGCGGGCACGCTGGCGGTCGGCGACCGGCTGCCGCCGCGGCGCGACATTGCGCGCGCGCTCGGCATCAACGTTACCACGGTGACACGGGCGCTGGCGACCCTGCAGCAGCGCGGCTTGCTGGAGGCGCGGCCCGGCCGTGGCACCACGGTGGCGGCGCGCCAGGCCGGCGAGCGGCCCAGTTTCGTCTCCGCACCCAGCGACGAGAGCGGCATCATCGATCTCTCGGTCTGGCCACTTCGGCCTATCTCGATGCGCTGGCGGCCGCATTGCTGCCGCGCCTGTCAACAGACCCGCACTATGCCTCGCTGCAGGACTACCATCCGCCGGAAGGGCCGCTTTGGGCGCGCGCGGCGATCGCCGACTGGCTCAAGACGGTTGCCGGCGACCGCGACCCTGGCCGCGTGGTGCTGGCGGCCGGTGCACAGCACGGGCTCGACTGCCTGCTGGGCGCGGCGACAAAGCAGGGCGAGGTGGTGCTGGCCGACGAGGTGACCTATCAGGCATCGACGCGCTCTGCCGGGTGCATGGGCTCGATCTCAGGGGCGTTGCCATGGATCGCGGCGGCATGCGGCCGGACACTTTCGACGCTGCCTGCGCGCATATGCGCCCCCGCGCGGTGTTCCTGGTGCCGACGCTGCATAACCCGACGACGATCACGCTCAGCGAAGCACGCCGCCGCGAGCTTGCCGCGTCGCGCGCCGCCACAATGTGATGATCATCGAGGACGACGTCTACCGGCCGCTGGCCGATGAGGCCTTGCCGTCCTTCGCCAACCTGGAGCCGGAGCTCATGGTGCATATCGGCGCATTGTCGAAATGCCTGGCGCCGGGCCTCAGGCTCGGCTTCGTTATCGCGCCACGCGCCATTGCCGGCCAAGTCGCGGCGGCGCTGCGCATCAATTGCTGGAGCATCAGCCCGCTGACCACGCTGATCGGCGCGCGGATGATCGAAGACGGGACCGCGGCGCGCATCATCGAGGTGCAGAAACAGGAACTGCGCCAGCGCCAGGCGATCCTGAGCGAGATCCTCGGCCGCTACGACGTCCAGAGCCAGCCGAGCGCGACCCATGCCTGGCTGCGCCTGCCGGAGCCGTGGCGTGGCGCCGGCTTTGCGCGCACCTGCCTGGAGCGCGGCGTCGCCCTGCTGCCGGGCGATGCCTTTGCTGTCGGCCGCGAACCCGTCCAGCACGGCGTGCGCATCAATGTCGGCGCCGCGCGTTCGCAGGACGACCTGCGCACGGCGCTGACAACGATGGCGGATTTGCTGTCGGCCGGGCATCTTCAGCTTCCCGGTTTCGTTTGATGCCTGTCGTCTCATGCCAATGCCTTGGTGATGGCCGGCCTGCTGTCGGATGCTTTGCCGGCCTGGGAGGAGATGGCGGCACAGGCCGATGCCGCGGATTTGCTGCGCCGCAATGGCTGCCTCTATCTTTATCGCCGCTCGGGCGCCTTGCCGGCGGCGCCGCGAAAGCTGACTTCGCAGGCAACCGCGCTGGAAGTTGCGGTAGCGCCACGAGCAGACGATCCGCTCGGCGCCAACAGCCGCCCACATTCAACAAGTCGAAAGTCTGCGCCCCTCCGCAAATTGCTTATGTAGGGTGAAGGTCCTGCACTTCATAGGTCCAGACCCGAAACCCTTTGAGAACATGCGGGCCGAAGGAGTTGATGAGCGGAATGTCGGCCGCATCGCGGCCGCGGGCGACGACGATCCTGCCAATCCTGGGAGTGTTGTTTCGCGGATCAAAAGTATGCCAAGCACCGTCCAGGAAGACCTCGATCCAGGCGCTGAAGTCCATGGGGTCGACGACCGGGACTCCGATGTCGCCGAGATGCCCGTTGACATAGCGTGCAGGAATATTGAGGCAGCGGCACAAAGTCAGCGCGAGATGGGCGAAGTCGCGGCAGACGCCTATGCGTTCCTGGTACGCCTCGAACGCCGTTCGCGTCGATCTGGCCTGCATGTAGTCGAATTGAATATGACCGTGGACGAAGTCGCAGATTGCTTGCACGCGGCCCCAACCTGGGGCAGTGGCGCCAAACATGTCCCATGCCGTCTGGCTGAGACGATCGGTTTCGCAATAGCGGCTGCCCATCAGGTAGACAAGGCAGGCGTCCGGCAAATCCCACACGGCTACTTTGCGGGCAGCTGGCAGCAGCCTGTCTGTCTTGCCGTCGTCCTCGATCGTTGCATCGCCCCACATAGTCAGGTCGCCCGCGGGGGCAACAAAGCGCCGGCACCTGTTGCCAAAGAAATCATGGTAGGTCGATGTCGGAACATCGGGCGTGGTCAAGATCGCTTCAGGGATCCTGATGTCCGCCGCGCGGTCGTCGTGGACCGATAGCAGGCATACCAATGCGGTCGGTTGCTGGCAGGTCAGCGTGATCTCATAGCCGTAGCGGATCAGCATGTCGATCTTGCCCACCTCGTAGCGTCCGATCGACTAAGGTCGGTCATGGCATCACCCATCCTCGTGTGCCGGACTTCCACTGAAACATGGAAATCGGTGCAGGAACGATCAACTGCGACTCGACGGCCATCTGATGTTCAAAAGAATCGAGCCCAGACGCGCCGCCCTCATTTTCCCAGACTGCAAGCGCGGCGAAGTTCGTCCGAAAAGCTTTCGTTGTTATGGCCCCTCATGATGTTGGCCGTTCCTCGTTGATCACCGCCCCGATGAGAACGCCGGAATAGAGCTTTGCACCTTTCGCATCGGCGATCATCATGGCGTCTGGCCGCTGCGGCATGTTTAGGGTTTGTGCCAAACGCCGCGCGATTTCGATCGCATCATCGAGGTCGGCCGCTTCCGCCGCTTCGCGGCCGATCAGGGCATGCGCGTCGTCGGCGGCTCGGGTGCGATAAAACTCGACCACGATCTTCATCGTCATCCCTGCCTGTCCCGCGTCCTCAACCCTTGGCCTTGCTACGCGCGGCACGGGCAGCAAGTTTGACCTGGCTGCCGAAGGCGATTTCAGGGCTGGGCGTTACCTTTCCTGCTTCGGCTTCTTGATCTCCCGGCTCGAGCGTTTCTGTCCCTTTGACACGTTCAAACGTCCTTTCGATGAGCGTTATGCTGTCACCCGGCGATGTGTCGACCGGTTCGAGACTGTCTTGCGTCGCCACCCGTTCATGAAGTTCGCTGTCGTTGCGGATGCGGTATTGCGGCGAATCTCCCCTCGGCGGGAGTCTGGCTGTGATGCGGTAGATTTCCGAAGTCTTTGGGACTGTGCCGAAGCCGCCCTTCAGCCGGACAGCCTGTCCGACGGCAAATAGATGCGTTGCGGCTTCGCGGCGGACCGGGCGTGCGTTGCGTTGCATCAGGGTTGTGGTTCTCATGATTGTCTCTGGTCCTGCTCCAGTGCGGCTTGGAGCCATGCCGGTTCGATTGGCACCATCTGCTGCGTAGCTCCGCTTGCGGAGATCGCCGGCAGGTGAATGAAAGTGGTCATGCGGCGCCATGCGATCCGGGATGGCCCTTCCAGGGACTCCTCGTCATGATCGACGCGATATTCTCCGGGTGGTTGCGGTGCATCAAAGCCGGGCAGCGAAAACGCCGACTTGAAGCGAACGACAGTTGGTGTGGTGCGGCTGGTCATTTGTTGCGGCTTTCAGCGGAAACGCGCGCCTGCGCATTCCGTATCATTCCCACTCGAACCGCCGGAATGATGCCCGACGCTGCCAGTCCATCCGTGGTCAGCGTCGATGTCATTCCAGGGGTTCGAACGGAACGAAATGTGCGCCGGACCGGCGCATGCACTCGTTTTCGAGAATTCAGTTGTGAAGGGCGGGGCTCTGACACAAAGCCAACTCGACCCAATCAACGAAATTTACATATGCGCCTCAATTGAGTTCCAAACAAGATCGCGACGCCTTTTATTTATCCCTTTTGGAATAACAAATAGGCGTCCGCGAAATTCAAAGCGGCAGAAGTTTTCATCCAATACGAATGATTTTCTGTGGGCTCGAATTATTTCGTTCGATTTCTTGGATATTCGTTGAATTAATTCTGGCACTCCTATCTATCGAGTGCCAATGCGCCTATAGGCAGGGTAAGGTCGCCATCAATGACGGTCCCAGAAAGAGTCCCCAATGAAATTCCGGCCACTCCACGACCGCGTCATCATCCGGCGCGCCGAAAGCGACACCAAATCCAAAGGCGGCATCATCATTCCCGACAATGCCAAGGAAAAGCCGCAGGAAGGCGAAGTCATCGCTGTCGGCCCAGGTGCGCGCGACAAAAATGGCGCGCTGATCGCGCTCGACGTCAAGGCGGGCGACTTCATCCTGTTTGGCAAATGGTCGGGCACGGAAGTCAAGATCGACGGCGAAGACCTCCTGATCATGAAGGAAGCCGACATCATGGGCATCATCGACAAGACCGAGATGGCCAGCACCGACAAAGCCGGAGCGGTCAAGAAGGCCGCCTGATCTCGCTGTTCCCAAAACCCGAACTGGATAAGAAAATGTCTGCCAAGGAAATCAAATTTTCCACCGATGCGCGTGACCGCATGCTGCGCGGCGTCGAGATCCTCAACAACGCCGTCAAGGTGACGCTGGGCCCCAAGGGCCGCAATGTCATCATCAACAAGGCTTATGGCGCGCCGCGCATCACCAAGGACGGCGTCACCGTCGCCAAGGAAATCGAGCTTGCTGACAAGTTCGAGAACATGGGCGCGCAGATGGTGCGTGAAGTCGCCTCCAAGACTAACGACCTCGCAGGTGACGGCACCACGACAGCCACGGTGCTGGCCGCCTCGATCTTGCGCGAAGGCGCCAAGCTGGTCGCCGCCGGCATGAACCCGATGGACCTCAAGCGCGGCATCGATCAGGCGGTCGCAGCCGTCGTCGGGGAAATCAAGGCGAAGGCCAAAAAGGTCAAGTCGTCGGCCGAGATCGCCCAGGTCGGCACTATCGCGGCCAATGGCGACGCCTCTGTCGGCGAGATGATCGCCAAGGCGATGGACAAGGTCGGCAATGACGGCGTCATTACCGTCGAGGAAGCCAAGACCGCCGACACCGAACTCGACGTCGTAGAAGGCATGCAGTTCGATCGCGGCTATCTCTCGCCCTATTTCGTCACCAATGCCGAGAAGATGCGCGCCGAGTTGGAGGATCCCTATGTCCTTATCCACGAGAAGAAGCTCGGTAACCTACAGGCTATGCTGCCAATCCTCGAAGCGGTCGTGCAAAGCGGCAAGCCGCTGCTGATCATCTCCGAGGACGTCGAAGGCGAAGCGCTGGCCACACTGGTCGTCAACAAGCTGCGCGGCGGCCTCAAGGTAGCGGCCGTCAAGGCGCCGGGCTTCGGCGATCGGCGCAAGGCGATGCTAGAAGACATTGCCGTGCTCACATCAGGCCAGATGATTTCCGAGGATCTCGGCATCAAGCTCGAGAACATCACCATCGACATGCTCGGTCGCGCCAAGCGCGTGCTCATCGAGAAGGACGCGACGACGATCATCGACGGCGCCGGCCCGAAGGCCACCATCCAGGCGCGTGTCGCCCAAATCAGGGCGCAGATCGAGGAGACGACCTCCGACTACGACAAGGAGAAGCTGCAGGAGCGGCTGGCGAAGCTCGCCGGCGGCGTTGCCGTCATCCGCGTCGGCGGGGCCACCGAATCGGAAGTCAAGGAAAAGAAGGACCGCATCGACGATGCGCTGAATGCCACGCGCGCCGCTGTCGAGGAAGGCATTGTTCCGGGCGGCGGTGTGGCGCTGCTGCGGGCCAGGTCGGCGCTCAATGGGCTGACCGGCGCCAATGCCGATGTGACGGCCGGCATCTCGATCGTGCTGCGGGCGCTCGAGGCGCCGATCCGCCAGATTGTCGAGAATTCCGGCGTCGAGGGTTCGATCGTGGTCGGTAAGCTCTCCGACAGCAAGGATCACAATCAGGGTTTCGATGCCCAGAATGAGGTCTATGTCGACATGATCAAGGCCGGCATCGTCGACCCGGCCAAGGTGGTGCGCACGGCGCTGCAGGATGCCGGCTCGATCGCGGCGCTGCTGATCACGGCCGAGGCGATGATCAGCGACATTCCAGCCAAGGAAGCCGCGCCTCCACCCGGCGGCGGCATGGGCGGGATGGGATACTGAGACCTCGGGGTCAAGAGAAGTCCGTGCGTGAACCGACACTGCTTCCGGTATTCGGCAGGCTTGGGGTCAAGCCGCCGGTCGCCGTTGCCGCGATGTCGACCAGATCCAGGAGCATGAAGAACGTGGGGGCTAGCGTGAGGAAAGGTCTCTCGTCACCCAGGGGCCTGTTTTGGAAGCCGGGCGTGGTGCTATGGACGGTCGTTGCCTTGGCGGCAGTGTTTTTCATTATGCAGGCCTGAACCGACCGACATTCAACGGTCCGGGCGAAAATGAAAGGGACGCGATATGGCAAATCGCTACGCGCTTCGCATGGACCATCCGGACAGCTGGACCGTTTTCGACGTCTTCACCGGCCAGCCCGCCGAGTCTGATAAGAGGGTCATGGTCGGCTTCAATGCCGATGATGCGGACAGAATGGCCGATCGGCTGAACAGCCAAGACGCCCGGCGGCGGGAAGAGGCCGGCCGCTGACTTAAGCTGATGAACCAACGGGGGGCAAATCTGCCGAATGATTCGCCAACCGCCTGACCGGGGCGTACAGTCCCATTGTCGCCGGCCAGCCGGTCGTAACCGTGGCGACTCCCGCTTATCTCGAGGCTCACGGCGAGCCGGCAATACCGGCCGAACTGGAACAGCATTCCTGTATCATATACGCGCCGCAGGGTTCGCCCCGCGTATGGGGGTTCCGGGATCGCTTTGGTCCCGTCATGCATAATCCCAAGTGCGCCTTCCGCACCAACGATGCGGAACAAATACGAGCCCCCGTCCTGTCCGGCAGCGGAATCGCTCATGCTCCCGGTTGGTTATTCGGAGCAGAGATTGCGTCAGGTGCAGTGCGCGACATCCTGACGGACTATGCGCCGAGGTCATTAGCAATCACGGCCGTGCGGCCAGCGGGCCGCTTCCTCGCTAGCAAAGTCCGGGTCTTCGCCGATTTCCTCGCCGAACTCTTCGCCCAGGAGCCCAGCCTTGCGCTCAATCGTGCCGGCACGGAGGGTCTGTCCGACCAAACGGGTTGACGTCTGGTCCCGCCCGTCGATTCCGAATGTCGGCTGAGGGCCAATCCGAGACCTCGGTCCCTTCGAGTTGTACGTCCGTTCTTTGGGTTTCGGAGCTCAAAGCTGCCGATCCGCTGTCGGCCCCCGAGCAGTGGGATCGCGGCGCCGTTTCTCCGCTGGCCAATCAAGGCCGAGGAGAACTCACATGGGCCATTCTCAATACGATGACGCTGGGCGCGAGCGCGCCGCTTGGAGCGCCGGCAAGAAGCTCGGAACAAAGCGTCCGCTTACGCAGAAGCATATCTGGGCGGTTCGCTTCTTCCTCGATCACGAGAGACGCGTTCGCGACCGTGCGCTGTTCGATTTGGCAATCGACAGCAAGCTCCGCGGCTGCGACCTGATTAAGATCAGGATTCGCGACCTGGTTGTGGGACTGGAGATCCGAACTCGCGCCATCGTCGTTCAGCAGAAGACGGGACGCCCGGTCCAGGCACAGGCGGGCATCCTTGTCGTTTTCGAGAGGCGGATGGCGCGGCCCTTAGGCTGCGCTCGCGACCCCGGCCGCAAAGTCGCGATAGGTGTGCAGGGGGCGGCCCAAAATACTGGTCAGCCGCACAACATCATCGGCCTCCGGGATCATGCCGTCGCTGACATAGCGCTCGGCC
>NZ_VFVX01000051.1:0-25930 GCF_006442395.1 Mesorhizobium sp. B2-3-5
TCGGCATGCGCCGTCGGAACGTCGTCGACGATGTTGATGGTCAGGTCGCCATTGCCGGTGCTGCCGTCCTGGTCGGTGACGACGACGGCGAACTGCGGCTGCGCCTCGAGGTCCTGGCCATTGTTGGCGGCCGGGCTCTCGAGATGGTTGTTCTGCAGTGTGTACTGGTACTGGATGGCGGTGCCGTTCCACCAGGCTTCGAGGCTGCCGCGCGTGCCGTCGGCGACCGTCGTGTGGGTGCCGTCCAACGCCACCGCGGCGCCGCCGACCGTGATCGAGGCGACGCCGTCGGGCGCGCCGACCGCGATCGTGCCGCTGGCGACCGTCTGCGTCAGGCCCTGCTGCGAACCGTCCGCCAGGCCTGCTTCGTAGACCGTGTCGGCGGCCGTGCCGATCGCGGGCGGCGTCACCGTCACGCCGGCATCGCCGATATGGAGCGTCAGCGTCGTCTGCGACTGGTCGCCGTCGCCGTCGGTCAGCGTGTAATGGAACACGTCGTCCACGCCGCCGGGCGAGCCCGCCGCGCGGGTGTAGGTGTAGGAGCCGTCCGCGTGCAGCAGGAGCGTGCCGTACTGGCCAGCGACCGACACGCCGCCGGCGGTCACGGCCTGCGCCGAGCCGGCGCCGTCCTTGCCATAGGCCGAGGTCACGCTGGCGCCGTCCGCGCCCTGCACGTCGGCCGCCACGGCCGGGCTGTCCTCGCCGGCGCCGGTGATGACGTTGCCGCCATGGCCGGCAAAGTCCGCCGCCGCGATCGTCAGCGCGTCGGCATGCGCCGTCGGAACGTCGTCGACGATATTGATGACCAGGTTGCCGGGAGGTGCCGCATCGCCGTCGGCGTCCGTCACCCCAACCACGAAAGTGACGCTCGTGTTGTCGCCAGAGGTGTTGTTGGCAAGTGTATAGGAGTAGGTGATCGTGCCGATACCGGTGGCGGCATCGAAGACATAGCTCGCCGTCAGCGAGCCCGTGGCGTCGGTGAAGGTCTGCGGCACTGTGGTCAGGGCATGGCCGCCGAGCGTGACCTGCGAAACGCCGTCCGGCGATGTGAAGCCAACAGTCCCGGAGGTCATCTCCGAATTGGAGCCAAAGGCCGAACCGGCGGGTTCGCCATTGTGTGCAGGCAGGCCAGCTTCGGAGACGGTCGCCTCCCCGATGAGCCCGATCGACGGTATGGAATTTGGCCTGACAAGGCCCGTGAAGAGCTCGCGGTTATCCGGCTGGCCGAACTGGAGGTCGGTCGGCGGCAGCAACGCCGATAGTCCAAATCCGTCGCCGATGCCGCCGGCAGGCTGTTCGAAATTTCCACCAGCGCTGCTTTGCGAGCCATTTCCGCCAGCCGAGATCGACCCGTCCGCGCCGAAGGCGACATCGATGTGGCTTGCCTCAAGCGCCGCGATCAAGGCAACGCGCGGCACCTCGACGTCACCGATGACGAAGGTCGGCACATTCAAGGCGCCGTCCTTGATGACGATGACGGAGGCGTCCGCCTGTTCAAGCAAGAGGTTGTGACCGTCGACCTTGATGTTGTCGATCGAAACATTGGCTGGGAGTTTGACGATGTTGCTCGCGTCGGCAACGTATTCATGCTGGATATTCGCCGCCGGTGGAGCATTCACGGGCGCGCCGCCACCGACATCGACCGGCACAGGTTCCGCCGCGGCCGGTGCGGTTTGAGCCGGCGCCGCTGTCTGGTCCGCCGGGGCGGCTTGAGCAATCTGCACCTGCGCTGTCAGATCATGATGATCGCCGGAGACGTGATGCTCGTCCCACGAACCCGAAACGTTGTCCAACTCAATACTGGTCGCCATAGCTAAAACCCCTCCGGCATTTCCCGGAAAGAGACAGGCGATGCGTCGGTTTTGCAACGGTCCGTCAATCTATTCTATATATTTGAATATGTCTTCGATAAGCTTTTTTACGCTTGGTAAACGGCCTACATATAATATGTTATATCTCACCTGATAGGATGAGTTCGGTAGCCGGTATCGGTGGGGAGTTTTGGTAAACAGAAGTATAAATATGAATAAAATTTTACACAAAATAGCTGATGCATGTTTTTGGAAAGTTACCCACCTTCCTTTCCAGTAATTTGAGACAGGGTTGGTAGCGTCCGCAGTCAAAGGTGGGCGTTATGAAAAAACAAAAAAATGTTCCAGGAACAACCCGAATCAAACTGCTCCTGCTGGCGGCTGGCCTCGCGGGCCTGGCGCAGCCGGCCCTTGCCGGCCAGGATTTCAAGGGTTCCCTTCCCGGGAAGCCGGCCCTGGAGACGGTTCAGGCGCCGCCTTGTCTCGGCGGCATTTCCCTGCAGCGGTATCAATCCTGGCAGCCCGTCGCGCCTTATCAGGTGAGCATTGGCCAGATCAGCATTGGCCAGATCGGTATTGCATTGAACGGCTACGGTCGCGTTTCCGCGGATAGTGAGACCGGCACGTCGACGGCGCAAGGTAACCCCGGTATCGACCCAATGCAGACGGCGACGATCATCCCGGGTGTGTTCGGGTCGGTTGCCCTGTCCATGCATAATTTTCCCGTTTCGGCGCGCTGGGCACCCGTCTACCAGGCCATATCCAGTTGCACGCCGGACAGCGATTGCGGACGCAAGAGCCAGATTTTCGCCAACATCGTCTCGATCGCTCGGGGCAAGCCCTTCAGCGAAAAACTGTCGTTCGTCAACAGCAGCATCAATCACTTCATCGCCTACAAAAGCGACATCGACGTATACGGCAAGCTCGACTATTGGGCGAAACCTTCGGAGGTTCTTGCAAATCGCGCTGGCGACTGCGAGGATTTTGCCATTCTCAAGATGACGGCGTTGCTGCAGGCGGGTATTCCGGCGCAAAGCATGTCGCTGGTGGTGCTCCAGGATCGCAAGCGCAGGTTCTTTCATGCCGTGCTTGCGGTAAGCACCGCAAGCGGCGTGTTCATTCTGGATAGCCTTGGCAATAAAGTCCTCAGGGATAGCGACCTCCCAGACTATCAGCCGCTGTATTCGTTCAGCACCGATCGGGCCTGGATTCACGGGACGAAAGCCGGCGCCGCGCAAGTGGCCGACCTCAAGGGTGGCTTCCAGTCGGTCGCACCCGGCGAGGGTTTGATGGATGGTCAGTGACGGCCAGGGCGGACGCCTCCACCCCCGCATTGAGCAGTCAGCCGTTGAAGACAAACGCCATCAGCAATTCGGGCTCCAGCACCGGCGCGCGCACCGCGTTTAACTGGCCTCGATAGCGACGTTCGCCGGCGCCAATCACGAAGCCGCTTGTTACCGGGGTTTCGCCGTTGGCGTCGAGGCGCGCGAATATGTCGGCCACACCGATGTCCAATGCCAGCTTGAGGTCTTGGCGCGCGTCATCGTTCGGTGTCATGGGCAGCTGACGCTTGACCAGTTGCTGGAAAGCCGCATTGAACGTCAGGATCTTCTTCGACGATGCAAGAGCGAAGGCGGGCGAGGGACAAGCGACCAGAATGGCGTTGATCGTTTTGATCGATGCCAGCTTGCGCAAAGTCAGGTTTTCGTCGGCAAGTGCGCGTATGCAAGCCACCCGGATTGCCGACGTCAGGTTTCCCGTCTCGGAGTGATTGCCAGCGATTTCGTCAATCAGCATACCGATCGTGCATCGCCTGTTCTCCGCCATCTGCTTGAGCGAAATCCAGAAAGCCCGCTCCAGCCGTATGCCGCGCCGTACGCCACCGCGCGTCACAACCCGGAATTCCAGCCCAAAATCCTCTGTTGCGAGGGGCAGGAGCGGCCGGGCACCTTGGGGTGGAGCGGAGGAGGCGACGCTATCGTTCACTCATTGCCTCCTCTCGCGCCTTGTTGATCGGTTTCAAAAGGTAGGTCAGGATTGTCTTGCGCCCGGTCTTGATGTCGACCGAACAGATCATGCCGGGGATGATCGAATAGGCCTTTCCATCTCTCTCGAGCGTCGACTTTTCGGTGGCAACACGAACCTGGTAGTACGGCTCTCCGGTTTTCTGGTCGACAAGGCTGTCCGCGGTGATGTTGGAGACTTTGCCTTCGATGCCGCCGAAGATCGAGAAATCGTAGGCCGTGACCTTTATCAGGGCGTCCTGATCCGGACGGATAAAGGCGACGTCGCGTGGCGAAACACGCGCTTCGACCAGCAATGTCTCGGAAGTGGGCACGATTCCGGCAACGATGGCCCCTGGCTGCACGAAGGCGCCAACCGTGTTCAGCTCCAGCGTGTTGACGATGCCGTCCACGGGAGAGCGGATGTCGGTGCGTGCGACCTTGTCGGTTGCACCGCGGATGGTCTCATCCACCACCGAAAGATCAGCGAGCGCCTGTGTCAGATCACCCAGTGCTTCCTGCTTCAACTGCAGGCCCAGCTCATCGACCTGGAGCTGCGCTTCGGTGATCGCCGACTTGGCTTTCCTTATCGTCTCGCCGGCCAGATTCAACTGGCCGTTGAGTTCGGTTTGCTCCTGCTCGGCCTTCAGCTGCTCGGTTCTGGCCATCAAGCCTTTCTTTGCCATCGACTCGACCAGCTTCGTCTGCTGGTCGCTTACCGCCAGGTTCTTGATCAGGCGCTCGGAATTGGCGTTCGCCTCGTCCAGTTCCCTTTGGCGCTGGTCGAGGCGCGACTTGAGCACTGACAGCTTGTTGTCAAAGTTCTCGCGCCGGGCGACGAGCAGGTTTTGCTCATTGTCGCAAATTTGTGGAGCAACCGACTGTATGTCCTGCGGGCAAGGGAACGAGCCCGCGAGATTGCCGGTCTGTTCGTATTTGAGCCTGGCGATGCGCGCTTCAAGCGCACGCGCTTTCGCCTGCTGTTCACCGAGACTGGAGGTATTCAACGTGTTGTCGAGGCGTATGATAAGATCGTTCTTTTTGACGATTTGGCCGATCTGCACCGCTATTTCCTGAACGACACCCGGCTCGCTGGCTTGAATGATCTGGGTCTTTGAGGCCGGTATGACCTTGCCGTCGCCGCGCGCGATTTCGTCCACCTCGGCAAAGGACGCCCAAGCAATAAATGCGACAAAGAGCGCCGCTATGATAAATATGGACGCCGTCGCAAAAAGCGGCGGGCGGTCTTCCCTTGCAAGCATTTCCCATGCCCCATTAAGTCGAGACCGAGCTCGACATGGTTCTCTTCTTCAGGCGCTGTTTTTCTGCAGCGCCTGAATGACTTGTTCTTTCGGTCCATCGGCAACGATCCGGCCTTGATCTATGACAATAAGCCGTTCGGCCAGCTCGAGCATGCTGAAGCGGTGGGTTGAGACGATCAGCGTCGTATCCCGGTCAAAAGCCGATTTGAGCTGTTTTATCAGCTGCCGCTCCGAGGCCAGATCCATCGATCCCGACGGCTCGTCCAAAAAGACAATTTTCGGTTTGGTCAGCAGCAGTCGTGCAATCGCCACGGTCTGCCTCTGACCTCCGGAGAGATTGGTGCCTCGCTCGCCGACATTCATGTCGTAGCCGCGCGGGTGGCGAGAGACAAATTCATCGACGCCGGCGGCCTTGGCGGCTTCGATGATCTCCTCGTCGGTTGCTTCCGGAGATGCCATCAGGAGGTTCTCCTTGATGGTGCCCGAAAACAGATCGCCGGTCTGCGCGACAATGCCTACGGCGCGGCGCACCTCCGAAGGGTGATACTGGCGGATATCGATGCCATCCAGCAAAAGCTCTCCAGAGGTCGGCAGGAAAAGCCTGCCGATCAGCCGCCCCATCGTCGTCTTGCCCGATCCTATACGGCCAATGATGCCGATCCGCTCTCCCGGCTTCACCAGGAAATTCAGGCCGGACAACACCTCGTTTTCCGAACCGGGATAGATGAACCCGACATTCTTGAACACCATCGCGCCGTTGCGGATGGGGCGGTTGACGAAGCCAACCGTGTCCGGCCGGTCCTCCGGCTGAGCCATGATCGAGTTCACCATCCTCAACGAGAGCATGGCCTGACGAAACCTGGACAGGGTGATTGCGATCTGGCCGAGCGGAGCCACGGCACGGCTCGCCAGCATCACCGTTCCTATGATCGCTCCTGTCGAGACATGCCCTTCGGAAAAGGCATAGGCGCCGGCCACGACCAGGGCGACGGTCACCAGCTGCTGAATGGCCTGGGTGATGTTTCCCGCGGCCGCCGAAAGCTGCTTGATCTTCTCGGATGTGTTGGCGGCGTTCTTCGAGTGCTCTCCCCATTTCCTCAGCAGATATGCTTCGGCGCGCAGCGACTTGATTGTTTCCAGAGTGGAAATGGACTCGACCAGCAGGGCCTGGCGTTGCGAAGCCTCGTTCATCGAGGCGGCCACCCGCTTGCCGATGCGGCGCTGCGTGACCAGGCCGACCATGACGGATGCGACGAAGGCCAGCGCCGGTATGATCACCAGCCAGCCGCCGATCGCGTAGATGACGAGCAGAAAGACGAAGACGAAGGCCGTATCGATGAAGACGCTGATCGTGTTCGAGGTAAAGAACTCTCGCACGAACTCATATTGAGTGATCCGATTTGCGTATTCGCCGGTCGAGCCAGGGCGCGCCGACAGCGACGAGTTGAGCACCTTTTCGAACAAAAGATACGATATCCGAAGATCCGCCTTCCGTCCGGCATAGTCGATCAGCGAAGCCCGCGCCGTCTTCAGAAGCAGGTCGAACAGGATGACGGCGCCGATCCCGATCGCCAGCACCCAGAGCGTGGATATCGCCTTGTTGGGCAATATCCTGTCATAGACGTTCATGGTGAAGATCGGGGAGGCGATGGCCAGAAGGTTGATGAATATCGCCGACAGGACGACCTTCGAATAAGTGCGCCAGAAAGCGCCCATCGTACCCGTCAGCCAATGGCGCCGTTCGATTTTCTGCGCCGAACCGACGCTCATTGCCTCGGTGGCGTTGGCGTAGGTGATGGAGAAGGAAGCGCCGCCGATGATGTAACTCGCGGCCAGTTCAGACCTGCCCATGGTCGTGCGCCCGTCTTCCTGCGGGGCGGTGAGATAGTCTCCAGCGTCAATTTCCGACAGCAAGGCGATGGGCAATTGACTGGCACGGAAGAGAATCGCCGGAAGATCGACACGACCGCTCAGGAAGTCGCGGTGATTGAACTCCTTGACCTCGAGGCCGATGCGCTCGGCAAGATGCCTGATCTCGGTGATCTCGATGCGCGTCTCTGAAACAGGCACACCGGCAAAAAGCACGGTTTCCGCGCTCGGCCGGCCCAGATAGGCGGCAACCGCCGAAAAGCAGGCCTTGAAGGCTTCTTTCGGGGTCAGGATATTTGGCTGTTTGTTCACGACCCGTCCGCCAGGACTTCAGTCAAAACCTCATTTCTTCCTGACCGGGGCAAGGATGTCGAAAGGCAGATCGTTCTTCTGCTCCGATGGCGTCCGTGCATAGGTTTCGGTGTCCGCTGTCGGCGGAACGGCAAACTCTGTCTGCGCATAGGCCGTGGCCTGCTTGGCCGGCTGAATATCCATCGTCTTCAGAAGCTGTCCCGTCGCTGCCAGCAGGCGATATTCGGCGAACAGCGAGGCATAGGAGGCGGTATCGGCGAGCGTCGCCGTGTTGAAACGCGTATTCTGCGCGTCAAGCACGTCGAGCAGCGAGCGCTGCCCAACCTTGAACTGTTCGCGATACGACGCGACCAGCTTCTCATTGGTGGCGGCCTGAAGCTTCAGGGTTTTCGCCAGATCGGCTTGCCGGAAGCGGCGATCCCACGAAGTGCGGACAGCCTCCTCGATTTCGCGCAGGACCTGATGCAGGGCAAGCCGCTGTTCGCTGGTGCGACGGATCTGCTCCTGCTCATTGGCCTTGTCTATACCGCCCCGATAGAGGTTCCAGCGCAACACCAGACGCGCCTGCAGGTCGGATGTGTCGCCGTTGTCGCCGTCGATATCGTATCCGGCCCGCGCTGTGCCTTCGGCGACAATCGAGGGGCCGTATTTCGCCCGGGCCGCGTCGACCAGCGAGGCGGCTGCGTCGATATCGCTGTTGGCCATGTGGACCCGCGGGTTGTTCTGCCGCGCCAGGCCCAGCGCATCATCCAGCGACTTCGGCAGCGCAGCGGAAACATCGCCTGGCCTCGACGCATTGGTCAGCGGCTTCCCGACGGTCTTGAAAAATCGTATCCTCGAAGCCTCCAGTTCTTCCGAGGCTTCCTGCATGCGGGCCTTGGCCGCAAACAGCCGCTCCTCGGCCTGTTGCCGATCGGCTTCGTTCAATCCGCCGCCCGCAATACCTTCCTTGATGTCGTGCAGAATTGCTTGATGGAACCCCAGGTTCTTCTTCGCTTCGGTGACGATTGAAGCCTGCAGCATATATTCGAGATAGTCCTGGACAACCGAGAGCCCAATGAATTCGGAGCGCTCCAGCACGCGGAACGAAGCGCCATCGACCCGCGAGGCTTGGCGGTTCATCTCGGCCCGCCTTGCGCCGCTGTCATAGACCGTTTGCGAAACCACGAGATCGGCCTCGGCCGGATAAAGGCTGTCCTTTTCGATGGAAAGCGCCCGGCGGGACGAGTTGTCGAGGCGGCGAGCCCCAGCGGATGCTTCCACATCCACACTGGGAAGATAGAGCCCTTTCGCCTGACGCAATTCGAATTCGATCGCCTCGCGGTTTTCGATGGCCTGGCCGATTTCGGGATTGGACTCCACGGCGACCGCCATGGCCTCCTTCAGCGTCAGGGCATCGGCACTGCCGCAAGCCAGAAGCGATACCGTCACTAAAAGACCAAGGCGCTTGCCAATGGTCGAAGAACCTGTCGTCTTCATTTTCCCACCCACGTTTTCCCGCGCCTTTTTTGAAAAGCGCTGCAACCCAAACTACCCCATCTGGCTTTGCTCAATATCCAGCAAAATCGCATATTGCGTTAGTATTTACTGATTTAGTTGTACGCGGAGCGGCGATTCCGAGCATAAGTTTGGAGAATGTAGCAAAAATGGCACATAACTCCGACCCGCTGAGGTTGTGAGTGAAGGCCGTGAACAAGGGCGCTGCAAGAAAGCGCGAAGTTCTTGGCAGCAGATTCTCGGTGGTGCGCGGAGGGATCTTTCGCCCGCACTTGCCGACCGTTGCCGATACAAATGCAAAACGTCGCGTTAAGTCTTGCGCAACCCATGCGGCGTAATCTGCCAGCCAGATTGCGAGGCATCATGAAGCGCAAACCACTCTTGCTTTTCGCCTTCCCGGCCTTTGTCCTGCTGATCCTGGCGACAGAGCGAACAGCCACGGTCCTGCTCGGAACCTATCCAGCAAGCGCCGATATGTGGAGGATCTGGCTTGCCTTGCACCCGTCGTCCGGCATGTTCTGGCAACAGGTCGATTTCTATCTGGGGGGATCGATGGGCCTGGACTTTGCTTTGCTGGGCGCCGTCCTGGGAGTCTGCTGGATGGCATGTCGGGCCAGAAGCTCGGCGGCTTTCTTTCTTGTCAACCATGGCACCCTGATCCTCGCGGCATCGATGATTTTCATCGGCGGCCACTCGCAGACCGCAAGCACCATTGCCGCGTTTACGGCGCCGAGCGGCTTTCAGTTCTCACTGGTGATGGACTTCACCTGGCTGAACGGCCTGCTGTCGGTCATGGGAGTAGCGGCGTGCGCCTATTGTCACTTTGCCTATCTGGGTGAGCTCAGGATGCGCGTTGAATCGCGGCGTGTCCGGGTTCTGGCACTGCAGAGAGATTTCTAGCCGGGCGCCGGCTGTTCGCCGCGTTTGTGCCGCCAGTGCAGAACCTAGAGCGCGTCGCGCCGAAACGGATTCAGACGACGCGCTTCAGTTTTTTGTTTCCATGCATGCCGTTGTCCCCAAACCCGAGATCACTTTTCGGCGGCAATGCATCAGTTTATCTTGTGATAGGTGACCTTGCCCTCGGGGGATACGATCCGCTGATAGTTGGAGTTTGGCGCTGGAGGCACCGCCGGAGCCGGCTTCCTTCGAGCGGCCCGCGGCAGGTCCTCGACGGCAGGCTGGGCGTCCGGTTCGGAGGCGCTGGCAACTGCCGCCGGCGCTTCGGCGGGCGGGGAAAGCTCCACGACGCGCGGCTCGTCGCCACCGTGATTTCCCGACATTTCCGGTGCCTGCCGGGCGATGTTGGCGTTGACCTCGCCGAAGCTCGCCCGCAACCGATCGTCCAACGCCTCGAACCGGCTCTGAAATCCGTTGTTGACCGTATCCAGCCGCGCGCTCATTCGCTGCTCGAACTGGCCCAGGTCCTCCAACCGCGCCTCAAGCGCGCGCAGATCGTTGATGCCACGATAGAGATAGACGGCCGCGGTGGCGTTCAAAAGAGCAAACAGCGTCAGGCCGACACTGACGGCAACGGCAAGTCTGGACCGGCTCTTCTCCTTGTCGAGCAATGGCGGTTCTACCGCTGCCACCAGCTCGTCCGGATCGCTGATCGTCGTCATTGGACCACCACCTTGGTGCCGACCGGCACGCGCCTGAAAAGATCAATGACATCGGTATTGGTCAGGCGAAAACAGCCCGAGGTCCCGTCAAAACCCACGCCGGAAGGGTCGTTGGTGCCATGGATGCGATACAGCGTATCGCGACCATCCCGAAGCAGGTAGAGCGCCCTGGCGCCGAGCGGATTGTACGGCCCCGCGGGAACCATCTCCGGCAACTCCGGCTGGCGGGCACGCATTTCCCTGGGCGGCCGCCACTCGGGCCATTCCGTCTTCGCCCCCACCTGGACCGTACCCGTCCAGCCAAATCCATCCCGTCCGACACTGATCTGGTAGCGCAGCGCCTTGCCCTGGCCGGTCACCAGGTAGAGCGCTTTTTCCTGCTTGCGGATGATGATGGTTCCAACGTTCTCGGCGGTGGGAAACGCCACCATCTTGCGCAGGCTGGGACCCATGGCCGGCAATGGCGGGCGGCTGCCCGCCGACGCGATCTGTGCGGCGGCAAGCACCAGCGCCAGGCCGACAAGCCATGCGGCCGTCAGCCGAAAGCGGGGGAGGCTAGCGGGCCGCATCGCCGAGCCGCTCCCGGAACATCTTCTTCAGATCCTTGTTGAAGCGCGCCCGCCCGTCCACTTCGGACGGCAGGAGTGCCCGGTTCAGGGCGTCGGCCAGCAGCGCATTGTCGAGGGCGACCGACTTGATGTTCGGCGCCTTGAAGATCTTCTCCAGCTCGCTGCGCGAGAAGTGGTTGCCGAACCATTTGCGCTTGTGCTTGTTGGCCACCAGGGTGATGTTGACGGCATTGCCGCGCAGCTCACGGATCTTCTTGTAGAGCCGTTTGCCTTGCCGCAGCGAAGCGACATTGAGTTCGAAGACGATGAAAATCTCGTCGCTCGTCGACAGCACGGAATCGTGCCAGGGCGTTTCGAGGTTGGGCAGGTCGATGACGATGTCGTCGAACCGGTAGGCGACAAGGTCCAGCAGCCGGAAGACGAAATCGGCGCCCTGCGGCTCGAATGGCAGTTGCGGCCGCTCGAAGGCATAAAGGGTGAGGCCGGAAGGTCGCGACAGCTTGATGACGTCCATGAGTTCGACATCGAGCCGATCCGGCTGGCCGATGATGCCGGCAAGATCGAACTGGTTGAACAGGTTGAGATAGGCGCCGCAATTGGCGCTCTGGAAATCGAGATCGACCAGGCAGGTCGACGCCGCGCGTTCGGCCGATTTCGAGGCCAGGAACTCCGCCGCCGAGAGCGCGAGCGTCGTGGCACCCGCGCCGCCGCTGGCGCTGATGAAGGTGATGATGCGGCTCTTCGCTCCCTGGCTGCCGGTGTCGTGGAAGGTGACGGCGTTGAGCAGTTCCTTGCCGTCGAGCGGCTTGTGCAGCCAGTCGGAGGCGTTCATACGCACCAGCACGCGCGTCTGCTCCGACGTCAACTCATTGGAAACCGCAATCAGCGGCACGGTCGCCCACAGCGCGCGCGCCTCGACGATGCCAGGACTGGCGAGCAATTCGCCATCGCCGAGATCGAGGATGACGATGCCCGGGCGCGTATCGGCGGGCGGCCCCTTGAGAAAATCACCGGTCTCCGAAATCCGCACGTCATAGATCGCCAGCGCGTCGAGCCGCGTTGCGACATCACGCTTGAAATTCGGATCCGACGAAAACAGCGCGACCTGCTTTCGCTTGGTCGGCAGAACCTTGGTGTTGATGGCGTTCATGGATACGTGCTCTTCATGTCTTCGCCCGTGACCGTGCTCAGCATCGAGGGCATGGTGATGGTTCCGAATCCCATCAGTCCCGCCAGGAAGAAGAACTGGAAGGTCCTGTTCTGCAGGCTGACCGTGATCGTAGGCACCGGGCCGCCAAGCCGGGTCTGATAGCCAAGGCCCGTGGCCGTGTAGGTGACGACGACGTTGCTCCGCAGCAGGCCGGGGAAGAAGTGGCACATGCCGGGCCGCTGGTTTGCGGCTAGATTGGGACAGGCGTCGTCATTGGTGTTTGCGGTGTCGCCACGAAAGATGCGGCTGAAATTGGCGGCGCTGAAGCCGCCGCTGTTGCTGCAGGCGCCCGTGCCGGCGGTGTAGGTGCAGACGAAGGGGCCATAGGCGCCGGCGACAATCGGGGCGCCGGGAGACGCGATCGGGCCCGCGGTCGCGAGGTTGGTTGCCACCGAATCCGATATCGACGCCAGCCGGGCGCCAACCTGCACCGCCTTGGTGGCCGCGTTCCATTGGTAGAAGGCGTAACCGAAATCGACGAAGCCGAGGACAAGCGAGAACAGCAGCGTCGATACGATGGTCATTTCCACCATCGCCGCACCGTCTTCCGATTTTGCGAAACGCCTGATCATGATCAAAACCGGATCAACCGCTCGTCGTGGGAGCCCTGCAGCGTTATCGGACCGACGCCGATGAACGCCAGCATCCCGACACCGCTATAAGGGTAGGTGCCGGACGCGCGGACGGTGCAGACTTGTGCCGTGGTGGAGCGATATTGGGTGACGCCGCCCACCACGGTGTCCTGGCAGGAGTTGTTCATGGTCACAGTGACATTCGATGTCAGCCAGCCGGAGACACGTGCCGGCGCCGTCCCTGTCGGGTTGCCGAACACCGCAATATTCGCGGCAATCGTCGCACAGTTGATCGCTGCCAGCCCGGAGTCGGTATACAATTGACTGTTGCAGCGCGCGGCATAGCGAGCGCCGTCCGTAAGCCCTGCCTCCATCAGCAGCTTGTCATGGATCAGATTGCCGAACTCGAACACGCCGGCCGACAAGATAAGCATCAGCGGCGTGATCAATGTCATCTCGACAATCACCGCGCCGCGTTGGTCGTGTCGAAATCGATCAAAATATCGGGACAGCATCTTGAACATCGCGGTCACCGATAGAGCTGCGCTTCGTCGCGCAGGTAGTTGTCGAGCGTGCCATTGCCGCCTTTGCCGGTGATGTCGACCAACTCGACGTAAATATTCTTACCGTCCTTGATCGGCTCGGTGATGAAGAAGCTGCCGAATCTCCTCACAGGAATGCCCGTCTGGCGGCCGCTGAAATTCGTGCCCGAAGCCTGAAGCGCATTGCAGTCCAGGATTGCGCCGTAAAGCAACCGGCGGTCGGGCGTCGAGATAGGGGTGCCGGCTCCTGCGGGCGGCGTGCCTTTTTCACCTCCAACCGCTGCATCGCCGACGATACTGTCATTGGTGAGGGGGTTTCCGTCGGGATCGTTTTCGTAACGGTAAACCTCATACCGCGTCGGCAGATTGGCACCGGTTCCCGACAGAGCCGCAGGCACGGGACGTGTGGGATGATTGGCGGCCCAGTAACGAGCGAAATTCCAGTCTCCGTCGCCCATGCGACCGCCCATCATGGTGCAGTTGCCGGCGATCTGGCACGAGTCACGTTCAAGCCCGACACCTTTTGTCGGGTCCGTTTCGTAGGTGACCTTGTTGCTCGCGACGTACTGGTCCCAGTTTGTGGCACCCTTGCGCACATTGACCGCAGGTCCGTCCGAGTAGTTGGACGAGTTGATACCGAAGCGCGAGTTGATACCGTTCTCGACAGGGCCCGCATTCTGTCCCGGCTCGGTGTCGACGCCGTCGCGCGAATAACAATTCTGCGGCTTGGAGTCGGCGAGCATCTTTTCGAGCTGGTTGGCGCCGTTGCCAAATGGAGAAGCCAGGAAAGCGAAGTTACCGGGAAAGTAGGATCCGTCTCCGCGCAGCATGATCTGGCGGCGACGGTATTGCCTGGTTTGTGCCGCCTGTTCCAGCGTGACGCCGCCGGTAATGGTTGTGTCCTCATACGGGTTGCACATGAAAACGGGCGTGTAATCGCAGACGCCGGATGTGAATCCGGCAACCGCCGAGGCAGCAACGTTGAAGCCATTGCTGGCCGAATTGCCCGTCAGGAACGACGCCGGGAATATTGCGGCGAAACCGGTCGGTGCCACCTTCACTTCAATGAATGCGGTTTCATCTTCGCCGACGGATTGCGTTGCATTGGCATAGTTTGCGCTGGTGACCGGAGTTCCGTCTGACGCGGGTAAGGTCTTGAGGAAACACCACGAAATGTTGCCGGCGCTGTTGCATCGTGCGGTGCCGCCCGGTTGCCCCGAAGTCAAAGTGAACCGGCCAGTAGAGCCAACGGTCGAGAATGCGGCCTGGTTGGTAACCAGCGTTGCCATGGCGCGTTCGGCTCGGACCCATGAACCGGGCAAGCCATCGAGCTCGGCGGCTCCAGCTAACGCAAAGGCATCCGCCGCCTTTTGCAAATCATTGTGGAGGTTATTGACCCGGCTCATGTCGATCGCCAGCAGCGAAAAGCCGATGATCGCCGGCAACGTCACGCTGACGAGGATCAGCGCTATTCCCCTCTGATCGTGCCAGAACGCGCGAATGGTCCGCAGCATGGCCCTTGCTCCCCTGACGCCAGCTCTCCTCGTATGGCCTGGCGCTGAAACCGCATCCTTCCGTTCAGTTCACTGCGTCGTAGTAGTCACACCCGCCCCGCCGACGTTGACCGTGATAGCCGGCGGCGGTGGTGGTGGCGGTGGAAATTTGTAGTTGTGGGCAACAGTTGCAGCGCGCGTACCGTCGCCTTCGATATGCGTGTTCCTGGAAGCCGGATTGAGCGGGTCAACCGTCTGCAACAGTGAATTGAACTTTTGGGTATCACCGGCGGCGAGCGTCACCGAATCATAGTGGTTCAGATAGTCCGCGGCGCAGCCACTCAGCGCGCCGGCGCATAGAACGAGGATCAAGGCGCTATTTCTTGACATAGAGCATCTTGTCCTTCGATTTGAAGTTCAGCATGTGGCCATAAGGGCCGGTGACGCCGTCGCCTGTCTCGTATTTCCGGATCATATCCTTGTTTACCTCGAGCTGGCCGAGGACGAAAAACTCCGGGTCGTTGGCCGGCCGCGTCTTGTCGAAGGGTGTCGCCAGCTGTTCGCCGGGTTTTACCGGCCGCACGAGGTGCGGCGTGACAATCACCACCAGCTCGGTCTCTTCCTTCTGGTTGCTCGAATTGCGGAACAGCGTCCCGATGATCGGCACCTGGCCGAGCCATGGCACCTGGTTCTGTAGTTTGGTGGTCTTGCTGGACAGAAGTCCGCCGACCGCGAAACTCTGACCGTCGCGCAGTTCGACGACGGTCGACAGTTTGCGGTTGGTGAAAATCGGGTCGCCGGCAGTGGTGAAGCCGGTCAGGTCGCTGACTTCCGGCGCCAGGTTCATGTGGATCTTTCCATCGTCGAGTACGACCGGCGTGAACACCAGGTTGACGCCGAATTGCTTGTAAACGATGCTTATCTGGTCATTTTTGTCGAGAGTGCGAATAGGGACTTCGCCGCCGGCGTTGAAGCTGGCCTGCTCGCCGGAAAGCGTGGTGAGGTTGGGGTTCGCAAGCATGCGCACCGCGCCCTTGGCCTCAAGCGCCTCGATGTACAAATCGACTTTAATGTTACTGTCGATGACGCGGGTGAGCAGCGCCCCAAATGGAGTGGAGCTGGACAGCAGGTCACTGAGAAAACCTCCGGTGCCGAGCACGACCTTGTCTTTGTCAACGGCGGTAATCCCGGTTCCAACTAGAGTCGTGCCGTCGCTGTTGGTGCTCCTGATCGAGACGCCGAGATCCCGGCCAGCATTGCGCTTGGCTTCCAGAATCCGCACTTCGAGATTGACCTGCTGGCTGTCGTCGATCGTGACGGAATTGATGATGTCGTCGGGACCATATTGCTTTGCCACTTCCAGGATCGCGGCCAGCGTGGCGCCGTCCTTGACATGACCGCCAAGCCTGACCCTGCCGTTGACCGAGCCGACTTCGATGCGCGACCTTGGCGCCACCTGACGAATCGCCTGCGCCATGTCGCTGACGTCGACGCCGACTTCGATCTGGATGACGCCGAGCGAACGCTTGTCGGTGGAAAACAGATTGACCGTTGTGGTGCCGGCGCTCTTGCCGATGACATAGAGCGTGCGGTCGGTCATCGGCTGGGCGTCGGCGATCTTCTGGTCGCCGACGACGATGTCGCCGAGATTGGCATTCACCTGGATTGTCACCGATTGCGACGCCGGCAGGAAAACACGGTGGACACTGGGGTTCGACACGTCGATAAAACGGTCGGCCGCCTGTGTTCCGGACGCCGCAAGTATGGCCGATAGGACCAGTAGGGCGGCCGTCAATCTTCCCAACATTCCACCCATCCCCTCACCCCGTTTGTCCCGCATCGGGCAGTCCCCCTAGCCGAGCCGCTTTTTTATTGCTGTCTCGGCACGTCATAAGATTCGAGCACCACACCCCGGTAGACGCCGACCGTGGCGCGGACCGGCGGTGGTGGCGGTTCCGCCGGTAGATATTTGACCACTTCCTTCACGACCTCGCGCGCCGCCGGCGCCGGGGCCGATACCACGACCGTAGCTGGCTTCACCTTGCTCAACTGATCGAGCTGGCTTCCCACTCGGTCCACGGCCTGGGCCAGCCCTGTGATCTTGTCATCCGCACGCTTGCGGTCATCCTCCGCGCGCTGACGTTCGGCTGCGGCTGCGGCTTCGGCCGCAGCCTGCTTGGCCAGTTCAGCCTGTTTTTTGGCGACGTCAGCCGGCATTTCGCCGGTCAGGTCGGAAAGCGTGACCCGCTCGGTTGCCTCGCCCTTGCTGGCGGCGGCCTGGCGCAGTGCCAGTGACAACTGGCCGGCGCCCGCGGCCAGTGTCAGCTTCTGCGCGTCCTTGGTGCTGGCCTCGAGCGTTACCGATTTGACGACCGTCGGGCTGTCCTTGCTTTCGTCGGCCACCTGGTCGACCGCGAGCACTTTCATGCCTTGCAGCAACACATCGACAAAACTCTGGTCCGCGCCTTCGTCGCTTCGCACGGTCCGCGTCAGCAAGACGTCGACGCGATCGCCGGGGAAGACGAAGCCGGCGACGCCAAGCACGTCGTTGACGCGGATGGACACGGCCTTCATGCCTTCGCCGAGCAATGCCGAAAGCGTGGCGCGCTGGCCCGGGCCGGTGATCTTGCTCGCAAGGACGGGTTCGTTGACGCCGATTGCCTGCAACGCCTGCTTGGGGCCTCCGCCAGCGGGAAGGTCCTTGGTCAGGAGGTCCTCCGTTGTCTTGAATGCGCCCGCCGGAACCGCACCTGCCGGCCACGCGACTTCGCGCAATTTGTCGGCGGAAAGTGTGTCACCGAACTTCAGCGCCACCGCGGCCACCACGACCGTATCGCGCTGGACATCATTCGTCTGCGCAATCGCGTTGCGCTGGTTGGCCAGCCAGACATTGGCGAGCACCACTGCAAGCACGCCGAACACGCCGGCGAGGACGATCATGATGACGGTATTTGCGCGCATGACCCAAACCCACTCAATCGACTACGTCCCCCCGAGGGTCGCCTGTCTCTGGTTGAAAAGAGGCGGCCAGGCATTTTCGCCCGGCCTGCCAAAGTGCCGCTAAGCAGCAGTAATTGCCGTGTTGAGTGCGGTCCACTGACCACTCACCCACGTGCCGACCAAAATAACGGTCGCTATCACAGCCACCGTGATGATGCCGAGCAACACTGTATATTCGACCATGGCAGCGCCGTTTTCGTCGTCGCGGAACTGCCGGGTCATCGTCATGAACTTCCTCATGCCAATTACTCCTTCGGAGACTTGAACCCGACGAGACAAGCTGAGGATGACATCCATACTCAAGCATCCTCGTCACCCTCATGTCGGCAGCCAACACGCCAGTACATTGCCAAGAACGTATTTGCGCGTATTTTGCCTGCCAACGAACTTAAGCTGCACGCAAAGGCCTTGCGGGACCTCCAGATTAGAGTAACTGGCCCAAGCCGAATGTTTGGACCAGTTAAGGGACTTACGCCGCCGGAGCCGCAGGCAGCGCGGCGTTAAGCGCGGTCCACCTGCCGGCGACCCAGGTGCCGACCAGGATCACGGTGGCGATCACCGCTACCGTGATGATGCCGAGCAGCACCGTATACTCGACCATGGCAGCGCCGTTTTCGTCGTCGCGGAACTGCCGGGTCATCGTCATGAGCTTCTTCATGTCAATTTCTCCCTTTGGAGTTTGAACCCGACGAGACAGAGCCAAGGATGAACTCCATACCCAAGCATCCCCCGTCATCTCGATCCTAGGTCCCGAGAAATTGCAGAGTCAAACGGGATTAACGGTTCCTTAACTTCCCAATACATGAACTTCCGAGCCGAGCGCGGCTTTAAAATTCAGCAAGAGCTTGATTCGTCTAATTTTTCAAGCGCTCTTAACCATTCGTTCACAATTATGCACCCAACCTAATAAAGGATCAGCTATTTTAGCTGTATAGCATAGTCCTTTATATCTAAGGGGTTATAGCCGGATATGGAGCGGATGCCCGTGTCGGAGCGACCAAGGTGCCCGAGGCGTTCCAAACCCTAGTTCACCACTCATGTTTGACGGCAGGGCGGCCAGAAATAAAAACGATATTTTCCTGGCACGCGTTTTAACTATGTTGAAAGTATTGGCTACGCGTGGCCCGCCCCGACGCTTGTGCCCCGCTTGGTTAACGTTTAGTTTCCGCTAATATGCGCTGGAGGGAGTATAAGGGATTATGTTGGGGCGGTTCATCAAGGGTGGCGAGGCGCGGATCGAGCCGAGAGTGGAGTCGATCGCGGTCCTCCCCGTTGCCAGCGGCGCCTCGCCTGTCGATCTCGAACCTCATGGCGACGAGTTCCTGGCGCTGAAGGTTGATCTGCATCGACATCTGATTGATCGGTTCAACCTCGCGTCACTCGAAAGCGCATCGAAAGACGAGATCCTGAATGAGATCCGACCCATCGTGCGCGAGTTCGTACGCGGTCGCAACGTGCCGCTGAATGCCCGCGAACTCGATCAGCTGACCAGCGATATCGCCGACGAGATGTTAGGCCTGGGGCCAATCGAGCCGCTGCTCAAGGACGACTCGATTGCCGATATCCTGATCAACACCCATAAGCGCGTCTTCATCGAGCGGCGCGGTGTCATCGAGGAGACGTCGATCCGGTTTCGTGATGAGGCGCACCTGCTGCGCGTCATCAACAAGATCGTTTCCGCGATCGGCCGGCGCGTCGATGAATCGGCGCCGATGGTCGATGCTCGTCTGGAAGACGGCTCGCGCGTCAACATCGCGGTGCGGCCGATCTCGGTCGACGGGCCGCTGGTTTCGATCCGTAAATTCTCCAAGAATCCTTATTCGCTCGAACGTCTGATGGCATTCAATTCGATTCGCCAACCGATGGTCGATCTGCTGCGGATCGCCGTACAATCGCGCAAATCGATCCTGGTTTCCGGCGGTACCGGCAGCGGCAAGACGACGTTGCTCAACGCACTCTCAAGCTACATCCCCTCCAAAGAGCGCCTGATCACCATCGAGGATGCGGCGGAACTGCAGTTGCAGCAGCCGCATGTCGGCCGACTGGAGACGCGCCCGCCCAATGTCGAGGGCAAGGGCGAGGTTCGCCAGCGCGAGCTGCTCAAGAACGCGCTGCGCATGCGGCCCGACCGCATCATCGTCGGCGAGGTGCGCGGCGAGGAAGCCTTCGACATGCTGCAGGCCATGAACACCGGCCATGAAGGCTCGATGACCACCATCCACGCCAACACGCCGCGCGATGCGATCTCGCGGCTTGAGCAGATGGTCGGCATGGCCGGCATGCCGATGACCAATGATTCCATTCGCGCGCAGATCGCCTCGGCCATCGACATCATCGTACAGACGCAGCGCCTTTCGGACGGCGGCCGGCGTGTCACCTCCATATCGGAACTGACCGGCATGGAAGGCAACGTTGTCCAGCTCCAGGAAATCTATCACTTCGTCCGCCGTGATGTCCGAGCCGACGGCGCCATTGTAGGTGAATTTCGCGCCACCGGTGTTCGGCCGCGGTTTGCCCCCGAAGCCGCGGCAATGGGACACCATTTCGCAAAAGATGCGTTCAACCCTCAGGTGCCACTCTGATGCCGACCGGTCAGACCCTCCTCTATTTCATCTATGTGCTTGCGGCGGCGTCGGTCATCCTCGCCGCCGAATCTTTCTTTCTTTCAATCGCCGGACGGCGAGCGCGGGCAGGCATCATAAATCGACGCTTGCAGCGACTGGGAGAAGAAAAGCCGGCCGAGCAGAGTTTGCAGGGGCTGCTGCAGGAACGCGGATTGACGGCATCGGGCGACTTCATTTTCGGCGCAATCGCGCTCAACCGGCTCTATACGCAATCTGGCATCACCGGCAATCCGCTGGCTTTCCTCGCGGTTTTCCTGCTTGCTGGCCTCGTTCTGGCACTCCTTTTGCCGTTGCTTCTGCACCTATCCGTTATTGTCGCCGTCATCGTCTTCTTGATTGTCGGATTTGCTCTGCCGGTTCTCGTTCTGCGAAGTGCCAGGAACAAGCGCATCAAGAAATTTGCGGTCCAGCTTCCCGATGCACTCGACATGATCGTGCGCTCTCTGCGCGCTGGTCACCCAACCACCGTCGCGATAGGACTTGTCGCGCGTGAAATGCCCGATCCGCTTGGCACTGAATTCGGTATCGTTTCCGACGAAATCAGTTTTGGCCTTAGTCTGGAGCAGGCTGTTCGAAAACTGTCGGAGCGGGTCGGTTTCGAAGGCCTGCATCTGCTTTCGGTCTCGCTTTCCATCCAGGCAAAGACCGGTGGCAATCTTACTGAAATATTGTCGAACCTATCGATGGTATTACGCGAACGGAGGAAGCTGCGGATGAAGATCAGGGCGCTTTCCGCCGAAGGCCGCATGTCTGCCTGGATAATCTCGCTATTTCCAGTTCTGATGCTTGGCGTGCTGTCGATCGCTGCTCCGAATTTTTACGGTGACGTCTGGGGTAACCCGATCATCATGCCAGTGTTCGTGATCTTCGGATCGTGGGCACTGTTGGGGGACTTCATAATGTACCGAATGGTCAACTTCGATTTCTAGCGGCGGGCATGGACGTGTTTACCAATCTAGGGAATTCGGCCACGCTGCTCTCGCTCGCTATCTTCCTGGCGGCAGTGGCGCTTTTTTTGCTGGGCGCCTTTATCCTCATCCCGGTGTTCCAGACAAGGAAGCTGGTTACCCAAACGCTTTTGTCCGAGGGGATCACCAATCGCCGATCGCTCTATGCCCAGCAGGAACTCAACAGGATTTCCGCGCAGCGGCCGGTGGATGCCTATTTCCGTGGCATGGAAAAGGAACGCGGCGTGCCGAATGCCCTTGAAGCGAAACTGTTCAGGGCGGGGTTCTACCAATCAAGCGCACCGGTCATTTACACGCTCTCTCGCCTCGGCGCCGTCTGTGTCGGCTTCCTTGCCTGTTATGCCGTTCTATCGCGGGTATTGCCGCCGCAATTGCCGGGGTTGGTGGCATTTGCAGGTTCAGCCTTGATCGGGCTTGGTTGCCTTGTCATTCCCAGCATTGCCCTCGACCGCTTCGAAAGCGGGCAAAAGCAGGTGTACCGGCGCGGCTTTCCCGATTTCATGGACATGATGATCACTTGCGCTGACGCCGGGATGAGCCTTGAGGCGGCAGTGGAGCGTGTCGGCGCTGAACTGGCCGGGACCCACAAATGGCTGGGCATTCAGCTCTCGATCGTGACCCTGCAGTTGCGTGCAGGCAAACCGTTGCGCGAGGCACTGCGCGAACTTGCCGACCGCATCGGGCTTGACGAGGCGCGCGCCTTGGCCGTTTTGTTTCGCCAATCGGAAGAGCTGGGCACCAGTCTTACAGACGCCCTGCGCATTTATAGCGACGAAATGCGCACCCAGAGAATCATGAACGCCGAGGAACGTGCCAACGCGTTGCCGGTCAAGATGATGATTCCGCTGGGTCTCTGCATCTTTCCGGTCGTGATGATGGTCGTCATGTTGCCTGTGCTCATCCGAATGAAGGGCATTTTCTTCTAAATGAGGATATGCTTTGATTCTAAAACAGAGTCGAAGGACTCTTGGGGGCTAAAAATGACAAGGCCGATACGCCTCGCAGCCGTCGTCGCGGCCAGTCTTTTGGTGGCGCTAGCCGGTTGCCAAACGAAGGGTGCGGACACCACAGGCGGAGTCGTGCGCACCAACGAGCCGTCGAAAGGCGACGTAACCTCGTTTGGCGACGCCTTCGACGGGCTGAAGACGGTCAGCGACGTCGAGTATTACGCCTCGGATCAGGCCGTGGCCGAGGCCACGAACCAGTTCCGCGCGGAAAATTACGGCAACTCCGGCGCGTTGTTCTTCAAGGCGACGCAACTGGCCCCGAACGATGGTGGCGCCTGGATGGGGCTGGCCGCCTCCTGCGACCGCATCCACCGCTTCGACCTCGCCGACCGTGCCTATGCCAGGGCGTTCAGGCTGGTTGGCGCATCGCCCGAGTACTACAACAATGTCGGCTATTCCTACCTACTGCGCGGCAAGCTGCAGGACGCACGCACGAGTTTCCTCAAGGCCTATGAACTGGCGCCAAACGACCCGACCGTGGCCAACAACCTGAAGCTGCTGTCGTCGAGTGTGCAGAACATCGAGCGCTAGCATGCTGCTTGTCGAGGTGCTGCTGCTGAAGGCGCTCGCCATACCCTTGCTCGCAAGGATTGCGTGGCTGGATTTCACGACACAGAAGATTGCCAATCGCGACGTGCTGCTGCTGCTCTGCCTGGGGGCAGGGTCGTTGCTGCTGCTGTCGCTTCAGTCCGGATCGTGGTGGGACATGGGGCTGAGCGCTATCGCCGCGCTTGTGCTCTTCCTGGCGCTCTTTCCATTCTGGGTGCTACGAAAGGTTGGCGCGGGCGATGTCAAGCTGATGGCGGTCGTGCCGTTTCTGGTCGGCGGAAGTGATCTCGGCGGGTTTTCCATCTTGCTGCTGCTTTTCGCTCTCGCCACGGCCATGATCGTGAAAAATCCGTTCTTGCTGCCGCAAGGCGCGTTCCGCGTCTACGTTCAGCACCTCGATCGTAAAGGTGTTGTCCCTTTTGGCGTACCGATCTCCGTGGCGTCGATTTGCATGATCGCATTGCAAGTCGGATACGGCTTTTTGGTCCCGGACTCTCTAGCGATGTGACAACCGACGGGCGCTGGGCCGCGGATGCGCCACTTCATCTGGCTTATGTTTCGGTCGCCGGCCTTACGATGGCATCCGCCGTATTCTGGCCTTGTTGACCGCCACGCACGAACGGGTAGCCGTGCTGGCCGATATAGTCCGTCGGGATCGGCTCATCGACTCCATATTTCTCGGGCATTTTGGAGCCTGGTATATGGAACGTTCCGAACAGCGCATCGATGATGGCAAGATGACTGGCGAAGTTCTTGTCATAGGCGTCGCGTTGATCGGCATGGTGCCAATGATGGAATTGCGGCGTTGCGATCAGCCATTTGAGCGGCCCGAAGTTCATCCTGACGTTGGCGTGCAGAAGCAGCGCATGACCGGTAGCGATGATGAAGTAGACGGCGATCGCCTCTGATGAAAATCCCAGAAAGAATACTGGCAGAAGCGAGACGGCCTTGGTGATGATCTGGTCCACCGGATGGGCCCGGAAAGCAACCATCCAGTCCAACTCCTCGACGCCATGATGGATCGCGTGAAATCTCCACAGCGCCGGGATTGCATGAAACGCCCGGTGCGAGGCGTAGACGCCGATATCGGCAAGGACGATGATCTCTATGACCTGGAGCCATGTCGCCTGACCGCTCACGGTCGTTGTTATCCTCTGCGGTATCAACCACGCCGAGGCGCTCATTGCCGCTGCCGCCATAAGGACGAGGCAGATTTTGAGGAACGCGCCATTGACCACCGCGTAAATCACATCGGTGCCGATGCCCTTTCGGAGTATCTTTTGTTGCGTCCGAAGGGCGAGGACGTGTTCAAGCGGTACGAAGATCAGGGCACAAATAAGCAGCGCTTGCAGACCAAAGAGGTCCATTGGCTCCACCCTCAACGTCATCCATGAGAGGAGTGAACCACTTAGTGGCCGGTCACACAAGGCGATAGTTTCCAAACAGTTAACCGGTCTGCTGTGATCTTGGACTCGGGAGGTCTGAGGCTCTCGCGAGGCATCTCGACTAAACTGTCGGGTTGGACATTAACGCTTCTGAAACGATTTTCTTGTCGCCGCACGAAAGTAATGCTTCAGTGCGCCCTCGCGGGGGTAGCAAAATGTTCAACGAAGATTTTCTCGGCCGTATCGCCATCGTCTGCATCATGACGGTCTTGGCGGTTCTCAGCGCGATTCCGTTGTTCTCCTATTTCCATCAGACCGTGCCGGCAAATTCCCTGGCCGTCGTCAATCAAGCCTTGGCAACGGTGTTATTGGCTCTGCAAGTTTTCTTGACGATCAGCCGTCTCCCGCCAAAAGGAACCGCTCGAGGACTCGTGCCCAGGGTAACCTCGGTGGCCGGAACGTTCCTGATCATCATTGCAATGTTTCTGACTCCGGCATTGGAAAGCGAGGCCGCGCAAATGGGGGCGCTCTGCTTGATTTTCATCGGCATGGTCAGTTCGATTTTTTGCCTTTACTGGCTTGGTCGCTCTTTCTCCATCATGGCTACGGCTCGGCGGCTGGTTACCTCTGGTCCATATTCCATTGTTCGCCATCCGCTTTACATCTGCGAGGCGGCATTCGTCCTCGGAATGGTCATTTCGCATTTTTCAATGCTGATGGTGGCGCTAGGCGGGCTGCAATTTCTTTTGCAGTACCGACGCGCCAGGAATGAGGAAGCCATTCTGCGGCAGACCTTTGCCGAATATGATGAGTATGCTCGGCGTGTTCCGATGCTTTTCCCGCGTTTCCTTCGCTCAGAAGTGCCAGCACCTGGTCGTCAATAGATCACGTCGCCATGTCCGTTCCGACGATGGGGAGGACGACATGCATAAAACAAATACCCAAAGCGCGTTGCATGAATTCGTTTCAACGCGACATGCGTTGGTTCCTCCTCAGCCGTTCATGTCGATTTGACGGGTGATCGCCAAAGGCAGGCATGGATTTCGGGGTGAAGGCGGCCCGGCTGCTGGAGCTTGGGGTTGGGGGCAGCAGCCGGGCCTTGCCGGCTTTGAAGTCCGGCATATTAGCGTGATCTAATATTTTAAAATACGCAATAGCGGCGCCTCAATTATCCAGCTCAATTATCAAGAGGCGCGCCGATAGGTTTCGTCGGCGTCTTCAAACCATGCGTAAAGAAAGGCCGGCATCGCCTCGCGCTCGCCGTCGCCGCTCACCATGACGATGGAGTCGCCAATCCGCGCTTCCGTCGGCGCACCGACCCGTCAATCTCCAGTGGCGCCGAACACGGTTTTGAGAAAATCCACCAAACCTCTCACGTCTTGAGTGGAAATCCTTGGTGTGACCGTGCGCCAACCGTCAGGCTGAAATTCGACCATTTGCATCCCACGGATGTACGAGGGGCGAGAAGCCATAATGGAGTGACAGACCGCCCTTGGGTAGCTCGGCGCGCCCTGGCGCGGAATCTGAGCGACCCGAGACATAGGTGACGATTTGTACCGGTCACATGGGTAACACTTTTGGCTTTTGGCCGGAGGTGTTGATGCCGTGGAGAGAGTGTTCGGTGATGGAGGAACGTCT
>NZ_VFVX01000052.1:0-25838 GCF_006442395.1 Mesorhizobium sp. B2-3-5
GCAGTGCAGCGCGCCCGCTACATGACTCTGGAAAGCGTCGGCCAATTGAGCGATGATCCCCTCACCAGCCTGCCCGCCGTGGCGCGCTGATCAGCCCGGCCCATGCCGGAGAGCGCGGCGACCAATGCCGCCAGCTACACCACTCTGTGGGGCGCGATCTTCGGATGATTAAGCTGGAAAGCCGGCTCTGGCGTTCGTGGTACCTGCAATCCCTGTTCGTCAGGTCGCGCCAACTGGAGACTGGGTCAACGTGATAGATTCAAAGGCGTTGCCAAGTCAGCCATTCCGCCATGCGCATTGCACAATGCCATGGCTTCGACATATTGAGGCATGTTCCACGCCTCCCTCGCCGTTCTGGTGATCGACGAAAACCGCATCCGTGCCTCGATCATCGAGGCCGGGCTGCGGGCGGCCGGGCATGAGCGGGTGACCGTCATCCATGACGTCACCGGGATTGCGCGCCGTATTGCCGAGATCGAGCCGGACGTCATCGTCATCGACCTCGAAAACCCCAACCGCGACATGCTGGAAAACATGTTCCAGCTCTCGCGCGTGGTGAAGCGGCCAATCGCCATGTTCGTCGACCGCTCCGACCAAGCCTCGATCGAGGCGGCGGTCGAGGCCGGAGTATCGGCCTATGTCGTCGACGGACTTAGGCAAGAGCGCGTCAAGCCGATCCTCGACATGGCCGTGAGCCGCTTCAACGCCTTTTCGCGCATGGCGCGCGAGCTTGAAGAGGCGCGCAGCGAACTGGAGAACCGCAAGCTGATCGACCGCGCCAAGGGCATCTTGATGAAGTCGCGCGGCCTCTCCGAGGACGCCGCCTACACGCTGCTGCGCAAGACGGCGATGAACCAGAACCGCAAGATCAGCGACATCGCGCAGAGCCTGGTGACCGCCGCCGGGCTGCTTGCGCCGCCGAAGGGCGAGTGACGATGAACTCCAAACATGAAATCTCCGCCGGCTTCATGCCACTCTTCGACAGCGCCGTCCTGGTCGCCGCCCGGGAGATGGGTTTTGCAGCCCGCGAGGGCATCGAACTCAAGCTGCAGCGCGAGACCTCCTGGGCCAACATCCGCGACCGGATCGCCATCGGCCATTTCGACGTCGCCCACATGCTAGGGCCGATGCCGTTGGCCTGCAGCCTCGGCCTCACGCCGATCGCCTCAGATACGATCGTGCCGTTTTCGCTCGGTCTCGGCGGCAACTGCATCACTGTCTCCAACGCCGTGTGGAACCGAATGGCAGCGCATGGCGCGGTGCCCGACCTCGACCCCGCCCGCACCGGGGCCGCGCTTGGCTCGCTCATTCGCGAGCGGGCGACATCTGCCTGCGAGCCGCTGCGCTTCGCCGTCGTCCATCCCCATTCCGGGCACAATTACGAATTGCGCTACTGGCTTGCCGCCTGTGGCATCGATCCGTCCCGCGAGATCGAGATCATAATCGTGCCACCCCCTTTCATGGCCGATGCGCTGGCCGCCGGCCGCATCGACGGCTATTGCGTCGGCGAGCCCTGGAACAGCGCCGCCGTCGCTGCCGAAACGGGCCACATGGTCACGGTCAAGGCGCTGCTTTGGCGCAACAGCCCCGAAAAGGTGATCGGCGCGCGCAAGGCCTGGGCGGAAGCAAACCCGGACGCGTTGGCGGCGCTGCTGCGGGCGCTCCATCATTCCGCACGCTGGTGCCAGAACCGGGAAAACCACAACGAACTGGCGGAGCTGATGGCAGGATCCCGCTTCCTCGGGCTGCCGGCTTCGGTGCAGATGCCGATCCTCACTGGCCGGCTTAAATTGGGCGGGGGCGTGGAACGGACGATCGAGGATTTCTTCGTGCCATTCGACAAGGCCGCGAACTTTCCCTGGAAGAGCCATGCGCTGTGGTTCTATACGCAGATGGTGCGCTGGGGCGATATCGCGCACACGGCCCGGAATCTCGCCATCGCCCGCGACTGCTACCGGCCCGACCTCTATCGCGCGGCGCTGAAACCGCTGGGTGTCGCGCTTCCCGGCGCCAACGCCAAGGTCGAGGGCGCGCTGAAGGTGGCGACGCCGGTGGGTTCGGCGGGGGCGAGCCTGGTGCTCGGACCGGATGGATTCTTCGACGGCCAGACCTTCGATCCGGACGAGATCGACGGCTACATCGCAGGCCAGAAGTCAGCCGTATCGCACCTCTGATCATTTCCGCCAACGTTGTGCGCTGCACAAAAAATATGCGACTTGTCCACGCCGCTGACCAATGTTTGACCCCGTGGCTAGCCGGTCACGCTGGCGATGCGAGCGACGATCGTATTGATTTCACTTGAAATTCGTTCTCATGCCAAAACTGGCACGGTTCCTGCTTTGAGATAATCGAGCCCTTCTCGGGCAATGGAACAGGCGTCCAATGGCGGGCGCCGAAGGCAAAGCTGCCGCTCAGGTCTAGACGCGATCCCGGATGTACGGACGCGAGAGACCTGGACGGCGGCTTTTTTGTTTTGGCCGGACGCAATGCAAGGCGCCGGCATATCCAAGCGGGGACGACGATGGCGAAACGAATCGGAACTGGCGCGTGCCTCAAGGACCTCACGCGTCGCGACTTTCTCGTCGGCAGCGCGCTGACGGCGGCGCTGTTCACCGCCGCGCTCCTTTTGCTTCCCCCGGATGCCACGCCCGAAGGCAAGGCCCCCGAGACGACCGCACCGGTCTCGTCGAACTGACCGAAGGACACGTCGTGACCATGATCAACAAACGGACGCCGCGCCTCCCACGCCGCAAACGGAGCCCAAGATGACCGCAAAAAATCTCGCAGCCGCGCCCAGCCAGGACAGTGCTCCCCGGCAGGCGCTCGTGATGTCCACCATAGCGTTCACCGTCTGCTTCGCGGTGTGGACGATCTTTTCGATCATTGGCGTGCGCATAAAGCAGGAGCTCGGGCTAAACGAGACGGAATTCGGCCTGCTCGTCGGCACGCCGATCCTCACCGGCTCTCTCGTGCGCATGGTGCTCGGCGTCTGGACCGACCGCTACGGCGGACGACTGGTCTACACCGCGACCATGCTTGCAGCGGCGGTCGCGACCTTCCTGCTCGCTTTTGCGCACACCTATGGGCAGATGCTGATCGCCGCGCTTGGCGTCGGGCTCGCCGGCGGTTCCTTTGCCGTCGGCGTGTCCTATGTCTCGCGCTTCTTCCCCGCCGACAAACAGGGGACGGCGCTCGGCATCTTCGGTGCCGGCAATGTCGGAGCCGCGGTCACCAAATTCCTGGCGCCGTTCGTGCTTCTCTCCTGGGGCTGGCAGTCGGTCGCGCTGATCTGGGCGGCGGCACTCGTCGTCATGGCTGCCATCTTCTGGTTCACCACCAGCGATGATCCGGTCATTCGTGAGCGCCGTGCCGGCAAAACAGCACCTGCGAGGAGCTTCTCGCAGGAATTCGCGCCGCTCAAGAACCTGCAGGTCTGGCGCTTCGCCTTCTACTATTTCTTCTCTTTCGGCGCGTTCGTCGCGCTGTCGCTGTGGCTGCCGCGCTACCTGATCGGCGTCTACGGTTTCGGCATCTCCACCGCCGGCATGGTCGGCGCCGCCTATTCGATCCCCGCGAGCATCTTCCGCGCCTATGGCGGCGTGCTTTCCGACCGCATTGGCGCTCGTACCGTGCTCTACTGGACCTTCACCGTCTGTGCCGTCGCGACTCTCGTCCTGTCCCTCCCCTCGGCAGACTACGTCGTGCGCGGCATCAGCGGGCCGATCGCCTTCCATTTCGAGATCGGCCCGCCCGCCTTCATCGTCGTCGCTAGCGTGCTCGGCTTCTTCATGAGCCTCGGCAAGGCCGCTGTCTACAAGCACATCCCCGCCTGCTATCCGCAGAGCGTCGGCGCGGTCGGCGGGGTAGTCGGCATGATCGGGGGGCTTGGGGGCTTCATCCTGCCGATCGCGTTTGGCGCGCTGAACGACCTCACCGGCGTCTGGTCGAGCTGCTTCATGCTGCTCTTCCTGATCGTTGTCGGCTGCTTTGCCTGGATGCATTTCAGCATCCGGCGGATTGAGCGCGAGGCGGCCGCCAACGCATCAAACCTTTCCTACGCGGCAGAGTGACAGCGGAGCGGATCACCATCATGAGCGAGAAACTCGTCATCATCGGCAACGGCATGGCCCCCGGGCGCATGCTGGAGCATCTCCTGGAGAAGGCGCCGGACCGCTACCAGGTCACCATCTTCAATGCCGAGCCGCGCGTGAACTACGACCGCATCATGCTGTCGCCGGTTCTTTCCGGCGAAAAAGCCTATGAGGAAATCATCATCCATGGCGACGGCTGGTACATCAAGCACGGCATCACGCTCTACAAGGGTCACAGGATCGTCGCCATCGACCGGGCGGCGAAGACGGTCACGTCGGACCATGGCGTGACCGAATCTTACGACAAGCTGGTCATCGCCACCGGCTCGGTGCCGTTCATCATCCCCGTGCCTGGTAACAACCTGCCGGGCGTGCTGACCTACCGCGATCTCGACGACGTCCGGGCGATGATGCTCGCCGCCCAGTCGCGCGCCAGGGCCGTGGTCATCGGCGGCGGCTTACTCGGGCTTGAGGCCGCGGCCGGCCTCAACGCGCAAGGCATGGACGTAACCGTTCTGCACGTCATGCCGACGCTAATGGAGCGCCAGCTCGATCCGGCCGCCGGCTACCTGCTGCAGCGCGCTGTGGAAGAGCGCGGCATCAAGGTCATCACCAAGGCCAACACCCAGGCCATCACTGGCAACGGCAAGGTCGAGCAGGTGGAACTCGCCGACGGCACCGTCATCCCGGCGACGCTGGTGGTGATGGCGGTGGGCATCCGGCCGAACGCGGCGCTGGCCAAGGAGGCAGGCATTGCCGTCAATCGCGGCATCGTCGTCGATGCCGGCATGCGCAGCAACGACCCCGACATCTACGCGCTCGGCGAATGCGCCGAGGTGGGGGGCATGGTCTACGGACTGGTGGCGCCGCTCTACGAGATGGCGCGTGTCGCGGCCGCCCAATTGGCCGGCGACGAGGCTGCTGCCTTCGTCCATTCCGACACGCCGACCAAGTTGAAAGTCACCGGCATCGACCTGTTCTCGCTGGGCGACTTCGCTGACGGCGAGGACCGGCAGGAGATCGTGCTGCGTGATGCGGCCGCCGGCGTCTACAAGCGCCTTGTCCTGAAGGACGACCGCATCATCGGCACAGTGCTCTATGGCGAGACCGCCGACGGCGCCTGGTTCAACGACCTGAAGAAGAAGCAGACCGACATTTCGGCGATGCGCGAAACCCTGATCTTCGGCCAGTCATACCAGGGGGGTGCCCCCCTGGACCCTATGGCGGCCGTTGCAGCCTTGCCGGATGATGCGGAAATCTGCGGCTGCAACGGCGTTTGTAAGAGCAAGATCACCGGGGCGATCAGGGGCGCGGGGCTGACGTCCCTCGACGCCGTGCGCGCCCACACCAAGGCGTCCGCTTCGTGCGGCTCCTGCACCGGGCTGGTCGAGAAGCTGATGGTGCTGACCATTGGCGATAAGTACAACCCAGCCGCCGTGCAGCCGATGTGCGGCTGCACCACGCTTGGCCATGACGAGGTGCGCCGGCTGATCAAGGCCAAGGGGCTGAAGACCATTCCGGCCGTCATGCAGGAGCTGGAGTGGAAGACCTCCTGCGGCTGCGCCAAATGCCGGCCCGCGCTCAATTACTACCTCGTCTGCGACTGGCCGGACGAATATGCCGACGACTATCAGTCACGCTTCATCAACGAGCGCGTGCACGCGAATATCCAGAAGGACGGCACCTATTCGGTCGTCCCTCGCATGTGGGGCGGGGTGACCAGCGCCGGCGAGCTGCGCGCCATCGCCGACGTGGTCGACAAGTTCGATATCCCGATGGTGAAGGTGACCGGCGGCCAGCGCATTGACATGCTGGGCATCCGCAAGGAGGACCTGCCGGCGGTCTGGGCCGACCTCGGCCAGGCCGGCTTCGTCTCCGGCCATGCCTATGCCAAGGGCCTACGCACGGTGAAGACCTGCGTCGGCTCCGACTGGTGCCGCTTCGGCACGCAGGATTCGACGGGGCTCGGCATCCGCATCGAGAAGTTCATGTGGGGCTCATGGACACCGGCCAAGGTCAAGATGGCGGTGTCGGGCTGCCCGAGGAACTGCGCCGAGGCGACGTGCAAGGATGTCGGCGTGATCTGTGTGGACTCCGGCTACGAGATCCATTTCGCCGGCGCGGCCGGCCTCGACATCAAGGGCACCGAAGTCCTCGGCCTCGTCAAGACCGAGGATGAGGCGCTGGAGCACATCGTGGCGCTGACGCAGATGTACCGCGAGCAGGCGCGCTATCTCGAACGCATCTACAAATGGGCCAAGCGCGTCGGCATCGAAGAGGTCAAGCGACAGATCATGGAGGATGGCGAGAAGCGTCGTGCCTATTTCGACCGCTTCGTCTTTTCCCAGACGTTCGCGCAGGTCGATCCCTGGTCGGAGCGCGTCTCCGGCAAGGACAAGCATGAGTTCCGGCCGATGGCCTCGGTCGGCTTTGCCGAGGCGGCGGAGTGATGGAGATGAGCTGGATATCGATCGGTGCCCTCTCCGACATCCCGCGCCGCGGCGCGCGCTGCGTCGATACCCCGCAAGGCAAGATCGCCGTCTTCCGCACCGCCGAGGATCAGGTCTACGCCATCGACGACCACTGCCCGCACAGAGGCGGGCCGCTCAGCCAGGGCATCGTCCACGGCGCGGCGGTGACCTGTCCCCTGCACAACTGGGTGATTTCGCTGGAGACAGGCTGGGCGCTCGGCGTCGACGAGGGCGCCGTGCGCACCATCCCAGTGAAACGCGAAGGCGAGCGCCTGTTTCTGGCGCTCGAAGCGCTGTCCACCCGCGCGGCCTGAAGGCATGGAGATCGAGGAAGCACGCGAGGTGAGGACCACCTGCCCCTATTGCGGGGTGGGCTGCGGCGTGCTGGCGACGGTCGCCGCGGACGGTGAAGTGTCCGTCCGCGGCGACCCCGCCCATCCAGCGAATTTCGGCCGGCTTTGCTCCAAGGGCTCCGCTCTGACCGAAACCATAGGTCTCGATGGCCGGTTGCTGCATCCGCAAATCGGCGGCCGTCGCGCCGGCTGGGACGAGGCGCTCGACCTTGTCGCCTCGACTTTCGCGCGCACCATTGCCGAACACGGTCCCGACGCGGTCGCCTTCTATGTGTCGGGCCAACTGCTGACCGAGGATTACTACGTCGCCAACAAGCTGATGAAGGGGTTTATCGGCTCGGCCAATATCGACACCAATTCGCGACTCTGCATGGCGTCCTCGGTGGCCGGCCACCGCCGTGCCTTCGGTTCCGACACGGTGCCGGGCTGCTACGAGGACCTGGAACTGGCCGACCTCATCGTTCTGGTCGGCTCCAATCTGGCCTGGTGCCATCCCGTGCTCTACCAGCGCATTGCTGCGGCACGCGAGCTGCGGCCACAGATGAAGATCGTACTGGTCGACCCACGCCGCACCATGACGGCCGATATAGCCGATCTGCATCTGGCGATCGCGCCCGATGGCGACGCGGCATTGTTTTGCGGCCTTCTGGCCTATCTCGGCGCGAACAGCGCGTTTGATCGCGACTACATCGCCGGGCATACCTGTGGCTTCGAGGAGGCCCTGACGGCGGCGGGCGCGCTCGATCTTGCCGGCATCGCCGCCGCCACAGGCCTCGGCGAACACGAGCTTCTCGGGCTCTACGAACTGTTCGCAGCGACGGACAAGACGGTCACCGTCTACAGCCAGGGCGTGAACCAGTCGTCGCAAGGCACCGACAAGGTCAACGCTATCATCAACTGCCATCTCGCCACCGGCCGGATCGGCAAGCCTGGGACAGGGCCGTTCTCGGTCACGGGCCAGCCCAACGCCATGGGCGGGCGCGAGGTCGGCGGCCTGGCCAATATGCTCGCCGCGCATATGGAGATCGAAGAGCCAGCGCATCGCGACCGCGTGCGGCGCTTCTGGAACGCGCCGGCCATTGCCGACAAACCCGGCTTGAAAGCAGTGGACATGTTTCGCGCGGTGGCCGAAGGGCGCATCAAGGCGCTGTGGATCATGGCCACCAATCCGGTCGATTCCATGCCGGATGCCGACATGGTGGAAGCCGCCATCAGGGCCTGCCCCTTCGTGGTGGCGTCGGAAGTGCTCGCCAGCACCGACACGGTCCGCCATGCCCATGTCCGGCTGCCGGCCACGGCCTGGGGCGAAAAGGAGGGCACCGTCACCAACTCCGAACGCCGCATATCACGCCAGCGGCCGTTCCTAGTGACGCCTGGCGAGGCAAGGCCGGACTGGTGGATCGTCGCTGAAGTGGCGCGGCGAATGGGTTTCGGCGAAGCGTTCGCCCATGGCTCTCCGGCGGAGATTTTTGCCGAGCACGCCGCGCTGTCGGGGTTCGAGAATGACGGCGCCCGAGATTTCGATATCGGCGCCTATGGCGGCATCGATCCTGAGGACTATCAAAGGTTAGCGCCGTTCCAATGGCCAGCGCCGAGCCAAGGCACCCCCCTCTGGCCTGCCGGCCATCTCCCCTTGGGGGGAACTCGGATGTCACATCGGCCTTCGCCAATCTCCGGCGTTATAGGAGAAGGACCGGCGACGAAACCGCCAATCTCCTTCCTTGAGGGGGAGATGGCCGGCAGGCCAAAGGGGGGTGTTCAAGCCGGACTTCGGCGGGAAAGCGCTTCAACAGAGCTCCAGCCCATCCGCTTCTTCGCCGACGGCAGCTTCTACACCCCAGGAGGCAAGGCCCGCTTCATCCCTATCCGCCCCTCGACCGAAACCCGCACCACGCCCGACTACCCGCTTGTCCTCAACACCGGCCGCATCCGCGACCATTGGCATACAATGACGAGGACGGGCAAAAGCCCGCGTCTGTCCCAGCACAATGCCGAGCCGTTCCTGGAAATCCATCCCGCCGACGCGCGCCAGCATGGCATCGGCGACGCCGATATCGTGCGCGTTTCGAGCCCGCACGGTAAGGTGCTTGTGCGTGCGCTCATCACCAGCCGCCAGCGTCGCGGCTGCGTCTTCGCGCCGATGCACTGGACTGACCAATTCGCGGCCCAAGGCAGGCTCGGCGCGCTGGCCGCGCCCCTCACCGATCCGGTATCTGGCCAGCCGGCGCTGAAGCATGTCGCGGTGCGCGTCGAGAAATTCGTCACCGGCGCCTTCGGCTTTGCCGTGACGCGGCAACGGCCCGAGACCATTGCCGCCGACTACTGGGCCGTCGCTCGATGCAAGGGCGGCTGGCGAATGGAACTTGCCTTTGCCGATGGTGGCGCCGACTGGACCGCGTTTGCTACTACATTATTCGGAACGTCGCCTGATGCCGAACTGCTCGCCTATCATGATTGCGATGCCGGCCAACACCGCGTCGCCGCCTTCGCCGACGAGCGCCTTCTCGGCGCGCTGTTCGTCGCGCCACGCCCGGTCGCGGTTTCGCGCGGCTGGGCAGCCGAACAGCTTGACGCCGCGCTAGCCGGCCAGCGTCAGCGCTTCAGGATCGTCGCCGGTCGCGCGGGCGCTGAAAAAGCGGACATCGGCGCGATCGTTTGCTCCTGCTTCGGCATCGGTACTAACCAGATCGCGGCGGAGTTGGAGGCGGGCTGTTCGACGGTCGAAGCCATAGGACAGGTACTGAAAGCCGGAACCAATTGCGGCTCCTGCCGTGCTGAGATCCGCGCCATAATCGGGGCAAGACAAGGTTCAGGCAGCGGAGTGAGGGATGTTGGATACTGCCAGTTTTAGGTGGCGAGCATCCATTCAATGCGCGAGTCAGGCGCAGACGCCTGTCCTGGCGCAGGGCAACCTCCACCGTAGAAGATAAATGCGGTTGGCGAGTGGCTGGACGAACTCCTTGAATCGACCTTGGCGAATTGCTGCGTAATCTACTGCCAGATAACGGGTATGTTAGTTGCAGAGGGTGTGAGGTCGGGCGAACCCGAAAACAACGAGCGAGATTGATTGCTGGCTCCATACCAATGGCCGCAATGGGGCCGGAAGCGGATTGGCAACTTTCCAGCTTCACAATAAGGATTACGGACGTTCAAATTCCATGATCGGAAACGTGTCCGAGCGCCGTCGGATTTGGCACAATTGCTGGCTGACGGCTCAAATCTCCAACGACATTTACGCTGGACGGTCCTTCACCAGCCAATCGAGCAGATCGGATACGAGCGCTATGGCATCCGCCCTTGCCGGACAGATGGCGTAGTAGCCATAGCCGCTTTCGATGACGCGCGAAAAGGGCGTGACAAGCGCGCCACTTTCCAGATCCTGCCGCGCTAAATGCATATCTCCCATGGTCACGCCGTAGCCGCTTGCCGCGGCTGTCATCGCAAAATCCTGGGTGTCGAATATCTGGTTGCGCGCCGCGGTCAGGTCATAGGCGCTTTCAGCCTGAAGCCAGAGCGTCCAGTCGCTCTGGCGAGCGTTGGAGTGCAGCAGCACGCAGTTAGCCAGATTTTCCAAGCGTGCCGGATTGCCAAGCATGCCGGCGAATGAAGGGGCGCACATCGGCGTAAGCTTTTCGGGCAGGAGCAGTTCGACCTTCATCCCCGGCCAATGGCCGTTGCCATAGAGGATCAGAAGATCGATGTCTCCGGGCCCGAAGTTCGGCCTGGCAAACCAGGCGGTGTCGATCGTGATGTTGAGGTCCGGGTGGCAACCATGAAGGTCGGTCAGCCGGGGAAGAAGCCAGCGCCGGGCGAATGTGGGCGGCATCCGCACGGTTAGGGACCGTCCCTTTGTCCTGGTCGCCTCGAAGGAATTGCGGAGCGAGATGAGCAATCCATTGACGATGGGAACGATCGCGTCGCCCTGCTCGGTCAGGACCACCTTGCGCGTATGACGCTGGAAGAGGCTGCAGCCGAAATAGTGCTCCAGCTGCTGAATCTGGCGGCTGATGGCGCTTTGGCTGAGATTGAGCTCCGACGCAGCCCGGGTAAAGCTTCCTGTCTCCGCTACGACAGAGAAGGTCTGCAGCGTCTGCAATGGCGGCAGCCGGTTCTGCTGGAATGTCGGTTTCAAATGATCCTCCGCGAGGGTGCCGTCCATTAAACAGGCGCCGTCGCGGAGGTAAACAGCGTTTCACGTCAGCCGAGGAGCGCGCGCAGCTCAGCTGCGGCGCGCCGCACCTGCTCGGGCGCCGTACCACCGCGATGGTTGCGGCTGGCGACGGAGCCTTCCGTCGTCAAGACATCCGCCACATCGTCGGAGATCACCGGTGCGAAAGCCCGCATGGCCGCGAGAGGCATTTCTGAGAGTGTCTCGTAGCCGTTGTCCCGCGCGGCGCCGACGATAGCGGCCACCGCATGGTGGGCATCCCGGAAGGGCATGCCGGCGCGCACCAGGTAATCTGCCAGGTCCGTCGCCGTCGAATAGCCTTTTTCGGCCGCCATGCGCATGTTGTCGGCCTTGACCTTGATCGTCGGCAGCATCTGGGTCGTGACGGTAACCGCGCCACGCACATTCTCCAACGTGTCGGTCAGCGGCGGCTTGGACTCCTGCTGGTCCTTGTTGAAGGCGAGAGGCTGCGACTTCATCAGCGCCACGGACGTCGTCAGGTTACCGATCACACGCGCGGCCTTGCCGCGGACAAGCTCGGCGAGATCGGGATTGCGCTTCTGCGGCATGATAGAGGAGCCGGTGCAGAACTGATCGCCGACCTCGATGAAATCGACCATTGGCGTACACCACAGGATGACTTCCTCGGCGAAGCGCGACAGGTGGCCCATGATGACGGCGCCGGCCGCGCAGATATCGACCACGTAATCGCGGTCGGAAACGGCGTCGAGCGAATTGCGGAAGGCGCGCGAAAAACCGAGTTCCTGCGCACTGAAATCAGGGTCGATGGGAAAGCCTGTTCCCGCGAGCGCCGCGGCGCCCAGCGGTGACACATTGAGGCGCTCGCGCGCCTGGCCGACGCGCTCGAGATCGCGAATGAACATCTCCGCATAGGCCATCAAGTGATGGCCGAACGTAACCGGCTGGGCGATCTGAAGGTGGGTGAAGCCCGGCATGATCGTAGCCGCATGGGTTTCCGCGAGATCGACGAAGGCGAGGATGAGCGCCTTCAACTCGAAGCCGAGCGCTTCGAGTTCGGCCCGTGCATAAAGGCGGATATCCGTCGCGACCTGGTCGTTGCGCGAGCGGGCGGTGTGGAGCTTCTTGCCGGCGTCGCCGACCAACGCCGTCAGGCGGCTTTCGACGTTCATGTGGACGTCCTCGAGCTCCTTCCTCCACGCAAAGGCGCCGGATCCAATTTCACCGGCGATCGTGTCGAGACCGGCCTGGATGGCATCGTGGTCCGCGGGCGTCAGGACGCCTGCGCGGGCAAGCATCCGGGCATGAACCTTGGAGGCGGCGACGTCATAGATGGCGATGCGCTTGTCCTGGTCGAGGCATTCGTGAAAGTCGCGAAAGTCGGTCGAGATGGCCTCCTTGAACAGGGGCGACCACGTTGCGTTCGAAGGTTCGGACATTGTCATCTCACGGTTGGAGCAGATCGGTGAAGGTGCGGACATCGTCGACAGCGTCGATGTCGAGGATCACATCGCGAAGCGCGGCAACGCGGGCTTCCGGCAGCACGATGCCAGCGAGATCGGTGTATTTGGCGATGATGCGCTCGTCGCTCAGCGGATTGAGCGGTCCGCCGAGGGGATCTTCGACCTTGGCCGAAAACGCCCTCCCATCACGGGTACGGATATCCACGGACGGCTCTTCCTCGTCGCGCATCGCCTGGTCGACCCGAACCGTCACACGGTCCAGCCATTTGCCGATCGCTGGATCACGCCAGGCTTTCTCCTCGAGCTCGGCCAACGAGACCTTGCCGTGATGCAGCCGGGCCGCAACGGCATAAGGCAGGCTCATCTGTGCTTGCGCCCGCGAGGTCACCGTCTTGTGGCCGCACATGCCGAACTGGAAGCCACTCATCTCGACGGAGACCGAAGCGACATCCGAACTCGCCAGCCCGTTGTCCCCGAGCATCAAATCGATGGCGTCGATGGCTGAATGCGTGCCGCGGCACGTCGCGTGCGGCTTGATTGAGCAGCGGTTGAGCCGCCAGTTCTGGCCGAAATCGCGACTGAGCTCTTCCGGCGCCGCCCGCCCGTCGCCAAAGGTTCCGAAAAATCCGCCCCAAACATCGTCGAAAGCCAAAAGCGGCCCGTGAAAACCGGACCGAGCGAGCCGGGCCGAAACGTAGCCGCCCTCCGCGGCACGGCCGGCGTGCAGCTTTTTGGCGGGGCCGCCATCATGGATGAAGGCCCAGGTCCCGCCCGAATAGGAGAACGCGCAGCCTAGCGCCGAGGCTATGCCGTCTCGATCCAATCCCAACAGTGTCGCCACGGCCGCCGCGGCGCCGAAGGTCCCGCAGGTGCCGGTTGAATGCCAGCCTTTGCCGTTGTGGATCTCATAGCCGCCGGCGGCCTCCAGGACGCGGCGTCCCACCTCATAGCCTAGCAACACGGATTTAAGGAACAACCGGCCGTCGACGGCTCCCTCCATCGTTTCGAGCGCCGCAATGACGGCCGGCACAACGACGGCGCCAGAGTGATCGCAGCCACCAGAATCGTCCAGCTCGAAGGCATGAGCGGACACGCCATTGAGGAAAGCAGCGGTGCGGGCGTCGGTCTTGAGCGGCAGTCCCCAGGCGCTCGCCTCTCCTTTGTCGCTCTTCAACCCTAGTGCGTCGACCGCGAGCTTCGTCTCGAGCGATGTCGCGCCCACGATCGAAACGCCGAGCGTATCCAGAATATGGAGCTTGGCTTTTCGCACCGTGGTTTGAGGAAAGTCCGAAAAGTCCGTGGCAGCGACTTTGTCGGCAAGCGCAGTGAGCATGGTTTCAGTCATCGACGCCCTGCTCCTTGCGATAGGTGTCGAAGACCTCGATCGGATGATCGTTCGCGACGGTCGAGTGAAGCGACTTCTGGCGCTCCGCTATCTCGCCGCCGGTGGCCAGCCACACATCGTCGAAGCTGAGGATGTGACGCAGCAGGTCCTCGACAAGCGAGATCCGCCCAGGTGTTCCGCTCCATTCCGGTCGAAGCTGGATAACGTAGCAGAGGCCGAAGCGGCGATATGCGTCGAACTCGGCGATCCAGTTGTGAAGGACGCCTTCGTAGTCGGGTATCCGGCCCTGACCCTTCGGAAAGGCGGGCGTGAAATTGAACTGAAAATAGGGCCGGTCTTCCAGCTCGACGTGAACCGGAATTTCCACAAGACCGGACGGATGGGTGTAGGGCACGTCGTCGCCATTGAGGCTGGCCGACCAACCATAACCCGCCTCCAGCAGAAGCCTGTCGAACCCTGGGGGCCAATTGCCCTGCGGCAGGCGGAACCCGGTTGCGTCCCTCCCCGCCAGCGTGTTCAGCGCGTCCCTCGATCGCCTGAGGCTGTCGAGCGACCGGGCAGGCGTGAGCGCGTCGTAGCGATCGAAGGCAAGGCCGCTGCTTGCGATCTCGTGCCCCGCATCGGCGATCCGACGCACCAGGTCGCCATGGCGATCCGCTGTTTGGGCGTTCAGGAACCAGCTTGCCTTGACGTTCGATGTTGCGAATGTCCGGCAAAGCCGCTCGACGCCACGGGTTGCGCCGAATTGCCAGACCGACAGGCTCTTCGACCTGTTGGCGAGATCGGGAGCGGCGGCTATCGCGTCGGCTCCGTCGTCGAACGGCACCGCGACCATCACGGCGCAGCTTTTGCCCTTGGGCCAGATTGTCGGCTGTGGTGTGGTCATGCCGTCAGCTTTCGATTGTCGGCCCCGGACCGGCGTTCGATCCACCAATGGGCGATGTCGCCGAGGCGGGCCGTCCAGACGCTGTCGCCTTTGCTGGCGATCGCCTCGAACAGGCCCTGGAGAATGGAAAGACGCCCCGGCTTGGCGCATACCTTCGGATGCAGGATCGTCGTCCAGCACAGCCCTTCGCGGTGATAGCCTTCGAACTCCGCGCGCCAGTTGCGCTCGACGGCGCGATAATCCGCAATCCGGTCAAGCCCGATCGGGAAATCCGGCGTCTCGGTGTAGGCAAGCGCGGTGTAGTCGTCGATGTCCCAGCGCGCCGGGATTTCAACGAGCCCGGGACCCTTATCGGAAGGATGGAAGTAGGGGCGGTCGTCGCCGCGCATGGAACTCGAGTAGATGACGCCGAAATCCTGGAGAAGCGCCGCCGTTTCCTGGCTCCAATCGCCCGATGGTGTTCTGAACCCGATAGGCGTCACGCCGAGCCGCTCGCGAAAAATCCGGCGCGACCGCGCCATCACGTCCAGTTGCTGCTCCGCCGTGAGGTCAATGAATACCTCGTGGCGGTGACCGTGATAACCAACCTCGTGGCCGCCGGCGACGATGCGCTCGCACCGGTCGGTCCAGTGCTCCACGACCCAGGTTGGGATGAAGAAAGTGGCCCTGAGGTCATAAGCCGCGAGCAGGTCGAGCAATCTCGGCAGCGCGCGCCACGGGCCATAGGCGCCCTGCGTGAAATAACGCGGGTTGGAAAGCAGCGACCCATCGAGCATCGCGTCTCCCGTCGGCCCGTCGACGTCGAAAGCGAGACCGACTGCGGATTGTCTTCCGGCCGGCCAAAGCGAACCGATGGAAAGAGGAGGCTGTGGCATGGGCGTGGTCATTCTGTTGGGGGATTCCCCCCGCGCCCGGCAAAGCCGGGCGCGGGGGCTCAAGGACAAAGCTCCCAGTTCCGGCCGGATGACCGGTCGAAAATCGCGAACTTTCGGGGAGGTTTAGGCGCGCCTTGGCGCTTACTTCACGCCGTTGATGACGGCCTTCGGCACCGCGTTGTGCACCAGGCCCCACTTCTTGAGCATGGCGTCGTAGGAGCCGTCCTTGATCAGTTCGTCAAATGCGCCGGCCACGGCATCGCGAAGGCCGGTATTGTCCTTCTTGAAGCCCATGCCGAACGTATCATTGTTGAGCAGGGGTTCGCCGACGAGTTGATAGGTGTCCGGCTCGAGGCGGATCTGGTAAGCGATCGTTTCGATGCCTTGCACCACGGCATCGTAGCGGCCCTGCTTCATGCCGAGACGGGCGGCGTTGGAATCGGCCGTTCCCTCGAACTTGATCGCAGGCTTGCCCTTGGCAACGCAGTTGGCGTCGCTCCAGCTGGTGACATTTTCGCCGAAGGAGGTCGAACGGCTGCCGGCGACGGTCTTACCGCAGAAATCCGTCGTTTCCTTATATTGGGCGGCGTTGCCCTTCATCGTGAAGAGGATCGGGCCACTCGTTAGGTAGTCGACGAAGTCCATGCTGGCCTGGCGCTTCACGTTGTCGCTCATGCCGGAGACGATCATATCGCCGCGCCCGGTCTGGAGCCCGCTCTGCAGCTCCTGGAATGCGGAGGTGACGAAAAGCACGTTGAGATTGAGCTTCTTGCCGATGGCGTTGATCAGGTCGACGTCGAAGCCGTCCAGCGTGCCCTGATCGGGATTGACGAATTCCATGGGCGGGTAGATCGGGTTGGTCAGGACGCGCAGTTCACCCTGGTTGACAAGGTTGAGCTTGGTGTCCGCGTGCGCAGCACCGGCCGCGACAAGGGCCATTGCCGAAACGGCAATGCGTAGGAATTTCATGGCTTTTTCCTCCTGAAGGTTGTTTTTCAAAGCACCGCAGAGATGAAGTTCCTCACTCTGGGATTTCGTGGACTTTCGAGAATCTCGGCGGGTGTCCCGCAGTCGACGATGCGGCCGGCGTCCATGAACAGCACACGGTCGGCCACCTCGCGGCAGAAGCCCAGTTCATGCGTGACGACGATCATCGTGGTGCCGGAGGCCGCAAGCTCCTTCATCACGCCCAGCACCTCGCCGACCAGTTCTGGATCGAGCGCTGAGGTCGGCTCGTCAAACAGCATCGCCTTGGGCTTCATGGCGAGCGCACGGGCGATCGCTACGCGCTGTTGCTGGCCGCCGGACAATTCGCCCGGGTAAGCATCGGCTTTGTGGGCAAGCCCAACGCGCTTGAGCAGGGCCTTGGCTTCCTCGACGCAAGCGGCCTTGGGGCGTTTCTGCACGCCCATCGGCCCCTCGATGATGTTTTGCAGCACCGTCTTGTGGGGAAAGAGGTGAAAACGCTGGAATACCATGCCCACGGACTGCCGCTGGCGGGCGATCTCGCGTTGGCTCAACGGATAGAGCTTGTTCCCGTCGCGGCGGTAGCCGACGATTTCGCCACCGACGGTGACATATCCAGCGTCGACTCGTTCAAGCTGGTTGATGCAACGCAGGAAGGTGCTCTTGCCGGATCCGGAAGGGCCGATGATGCAGACGACCTCGCCTTTCGCGATAGCGAAATCGATATCCTGCAGGACATGGAAGGAGCCGAAATACTTCTGCAGACCGACGGCTGTAATCAGGGCGTCCATCACGCTGCCTCCTCTGCCAGGGTCTGCTGGGCGGGCTGGCCCGGGCGATGGCCGCCCCAGCCTTTCGAGAAATGGCGCTCGATGAATATCTGGCCGATGGATAGCACCGTGACGACCACCATGTACCAGATCGCGGCCACGATCAGCAGTTCGATGACACGGGAGTTGACGTAGTAGACGTCCTCGACGCTTCTCAGCAGTTCGGAGAACTGGATGACGCTGGCCAGCGAGGTGAGTTTGACCATGCCGATGGTTTCATTGCCGATCGGCGGAACGATCACGCGCATGGCTTGCGGCAGGATGATGCGCAGCATGGCCCGCAGCGGCGTCATGCCGATCGAAAGGCCGGCTTCGGTCTGGCCCTTGTCGATGGAGAGGATGCCTGCACGCACCACCTCGGCAGTATAGGCGCCCTGCTGGATGCCGAGCCCCAGGAAAGCGGCGACGAAGGGCGTCATGACATCCACGGTCTTCAGGGAAAAAAGACCGGGAATCCCAATCGTGGGAAAGATGAGCGCGAGGTTGAACCAAAGCAGCAGTTGCAGCAGCGCAGGAGTGCCGCGGAACAGCCAGACATAGCCGATCGAGACGTTCCTGAGCACCGGGTTGTCCGACATGCGCATGATGGCGGCCATCACGCCCAGCACGATGCCCAGCGCCATGGCGCAGAAGGTCATGATGATCGCGTTGACGACGCCTTTGAGAACGCTCGGCGCAAAGATATTGTCGCCGACATATTTCCAGGCGATGTCGCCTACCCAGAACGCCCTGACGAGCAGCACGAGCAGGACTATGACGACAAGGCCAAATATTTTCGTCCAGATCTGGCGTGGCGGCACAACGACAAAGGCCGTCGACCTGGCGCTTTCGATATCGCCCATGACCATTGTTCCCCGAAGGCTCTATGCCCTCGTTCTTGTTTTGATGACGAAGCGTAACCTTGCGAGCACAGCTGCCGCAAACGAGATATGAACATGCGATTTATGATGGATTTGCATAAATCTCTTTGCCCTCCATTGCAGCGAATGTGGTTGACGGTATGTGACCACCGAGCTGACCCTTAAGGGCTAAGAGCTAACCGATGGCCTCAGAACTCGGACAAGGCGAACCTAGGTCCACCCCCCTGGACTCGATGACGTAGCCTAAGGCGAAGTCGGGTGAAGGATTGGTTTTGCCGCCAACAATCCTGCTAGTTGGTGAAACGCGTCCTGCGCCTACCACAAATCCCGAGGCCAGCCACGGGTCGTAAGCCAGCGTACCTGCAATCCAATGGACGTGTCCGCTTTCGGTTGAAGCGAACCTCACCGCAACGTCTGGCATGGGGCACTTCCAGACAGGCAGCGTTGGGGCCGCGAGCTGACGGTCCGGTTCTGGAACGAATTCGCAGAAACCTGACAGTCCGCCTCCGGCCCCGTTGAGCCGCGAGACGTTCTTGTCCCGTCGCCAGGAACGGACCTAGAAGCAGCCCGCACCGGAGCTATCGGCTACATGGGCGACACAACCTTCGGGCTGGCCATTGCAATCGCCTGGCGAAGACGATCACGGCGTTCAAGCAGGATCAAGGCCAGACCTTTCGAGTAGGAAATCCTTGCCGCATTTGTCCCTTGACCAGATCAGATGGCGCGGAAAAGCTTTTATGGCGAAGCGGCCGTTGATGCGCCTGCGCAGTTGCTGCACCTGACACAATGTTCGCCGACAGTCCGCGGCCGGCGTTAACGCCCTGGCACATCATCAACATCCGACCGATTGATTGAAGCATCGGCCTGATGGCGGTCGCAGAGTGCCTCAACCTTCTGCACTGGTCCCGTCTATCGCCCCTATTGCGCGGCCGATCAGGCTCGAGATTTCGGCCGTCTCTGCTTCCAAGAGTGCGGTGATCCCAATTACATTTCTCATAATGCCCACTCCCGCCAGGAGGGCCAGGACGAGAGCAGCGCGCAGTTCGGATCGATGGGGCGACATTTCCGCAAGAGGCCTTACGAACCCCGTCGTCGCAAGCTCCTTCAGGACCCTTGAGACTTCGGGGCTCGAAACTGACCGAATTATAATATCCACGGGCTTGACCTCGCCCTCCTCGCGTGGCCGCAGGACGTCTTCGATCATTGCATCGACCGGACTGCGATCCCCGGTCGCGACCCTGATTTGCCGATCGAGGGTCGACTTCACGCTTTCGACAAACAACCGCTCCTTCGATCCGAAACTGCGATGCACCCACGCCACGTCGACGCCGGCATCGGCAGCGATCTCGCGCAGGCCGGTCGCCTGGTACGACTGGGTCGAAAATTTCCTGACAGCCGCCCGCAGGATGCGTTCGCGCGTCGTTTCGCCAGCCTGAGTGCCATTTGCGTTCACTGTCATCGCCTCCCTTTAAAAATTTTCCCCAGCATAGCTACGCGCAAATTGCTCGTCAACAGCTGTTGACTTCGTGGTCAACATGTGTTGACTAGCGAGCGTGAACCCACCCGGCAGAGTTGGAATGCGGATGATCACAAGTCGAACGTAGCAGAAGGGTGGTGTGCAGCATGGCCAGGACTGGCGACAAGAACCCTCACGCGAGGCAGGCAGCCGCGCTGCCCGGACAACATTCATGCGTCTGGGACGCAAAGGAGAACTGAAATGAAGAGGCACTCTAAAACCGTCGCGGCGGCAGTCGTTGCCGGTCTGACGACTTGCCTGATCGCGATAGGCCCGACGGCGGCGGCTGCAGCGATGTCGGGCGTTGTTGTCGGGCAGGTAAATATGCGCGCGGGTCCGGGCACGAAATATCCGGTTGTCGTCACGCTTCCGGCGCGCGCGGGGCTAACGGTCTACGGATGCACGGCAAACGTGACATGGTGCGACGTGAGCCGGGGCCGCGACCGCGGCTGGATCGCGGCCAGCTACGTAAGCGTATCCTATGGCGGCAACGCCGTTGTTGTGACTCCCGCGGTCGCACCGGTGGTCGGGCTCACCGTCGTTAGCTTCAACAGGGCCTACTGGGACAGCTACTACGCCGGTCGTGCCTGGTATGGGCAGTGGACCGCCTACGCGGGCCCGTACGGCCCGGCTCCATACGGCAGAGCGGTTACGGGCTGCGTCGACGGAGCTTGCGGCGGGGCGGTTGCCGGCCCAGGACGTGCTGCGGCAGGATTTTGCGCCGATGGAACATGCAGAGGCGCTGCAGTCAACCGGGCCCCCTATGGCGGAGTCTGGCTGCGCCGCGGCTCCATCTCGCTCCATTGAGCATCGAACATCGTACTCTGCTCCGATGTAGCAGGCGGCCGAAGACAAAATCCGAGTATTCGGAAGCAACGGCAGCTTACGCCGGCACTACCAACCAGCAAAAAAGGTAACAACTATGAAAATCTCTCGTGCATTGATCATGAGCCTCGTCGCTTCCCTGGCGACTCCCGCCTGGGCCGCCAACGCCGCCTCGAACGCCTGTGCCGCAAGTCTCAGTCCCGATGCAAAGCTGATCTATGGAGCGGTCGTGAAGGAGGCGCCCACTCCGTCGACCCTGAAGCAGATCGTCACCGACAAGACGCGCGAACTGGTTCTTTCGAGCACCATCGCGATGTCCACGGCGCGCTCGAATGCGAAAGCGGCCGCTGACTGCATTGCCGGCAAATAGCGTCCGTCGCGAGAAGGCGGAGGTAAATACCTCCGCCTTCAGGGTCGTCCATTTCGGGATACGGGACATGGGATTGCTTCACAACATGGGACTGACAGTCTCCGATCGCCGCGCCTTTGCCGCTGCCGTCGCGGCGGCGACTGCCTTGATCGTTGCCGGCTTCACGGTCTCGGTCGAAGCGGCCGAACCGCCTGCCAGGCCGGTCTACGTCATGCAGGTCAGAGCGCAGGACATTCCGATGACGGCGTCGATCTCCGGTTCGATCGCCGCCCGCAACCAGCACGATCTCTCGTTTCGCGCAGGCGGTCAGGTCACAGATATCCTGGTCGATGTCGGGGACCGTGTCAGGAAGGGTCAGGTCCTTGCGAGTCTGGACACCCACGCGCTGCAGGCCAGCGCCGATCTCGCCGCAGCCTCCGTCAGCTCTGCCCAGGCGCAGCTGACCGAGGCGCAGGCAAACTTCAACCGGCAGAAGGCCTTGTATGCCGACGGAAACGCGACGCGTGCGACACTGGATGCGGCCCAAGCATCGCTCGACACCGCAAAGAGTGGCCTTATCGGCGCGGGGGCCCTCGCCGCTTCCGCCGAGGAAGTCCTCAGCTATGCGCAGCTGCCGGCAACCGCCGACGGCGTCATCGTCGGCCGCTCCGTCGATGCGGGCCAGGTGGTTCAGGCCGCCCAGCCGGTATTCACGGTCGCCGAGGATGGTCCGCGCGACGCAGTGTTCCAGGCATATGAGCGGTCTCTCGAGGGCGTGCCACGGGACGTGCCGGTCAAGGTCGAGCTTCTGGCAAACTCCACTGTCGTGGCAACGGGACATGTACGCGAGATTTCGCCGACCATCGATCCCTCGTCCGGAACGGTGCGCATCAAAGTTGGATTGGATCCTGGCTCGCCATTCATGCCGCTGGGGGCGTCGGCCACCGGATCCATACCGCTTCCGCCGCAGCACGGCTTTGCCCTGCCCTGGAGCGCGCTGTTCCGCGACCGCGACGGCCCGGCGGTCTGGATGGTCGATACAGCTTCTGGCACGGTGTCGCTGCAGCCGGTCGTGATTGGCCGCTACCTCGACAAGATCGTCATCATTGCCTCCGGACTGAAGGACGGCGCGACCGTCGTGGCGAAGGGCGTGCAACTGCTGTGGCCAAACGAGAAGGTCAGTCCCAAGGCGGAGGTGTCACAATGACCGCAACTCTCCGGTTGCTGAGCGTCGGAACGCTTGCAATTCTCGCGCTGGCCGGATGCGACGATCGGACCGACAAGGCCGCCGCGCCGGTGATCCGTCCGGTGCTTTCGATGGTCGTGCATCCGGTAACCGATGAGTTGGTCGGCCCCTATGCCGGGGATATTGAAGCGCGCTACAAGACCACCTTGAGCTTCCAAACCTCGGGGCGGATCATCAGCCGTTCCGTGCATGTGGGCGACCTGGTCACCAAGGGGCAATTGCTGGCTTCGCTGGACGCCAAGACCGACGAGGCCCAACTGGCCTCGGCACAGGCCGATGTGGCGGCCGCGCAGGCGACGTACCACAATCTTGCCCTTGTCGAAGAGCGCGCTAAGGCGCTCTTGCAGACCGCCGCCGCGCCGCAGGCCCAACTCGACAGCGCCATCAGCGCGCGAAAAACCGCACAGGCGCAATTGAACCAGGCGCAGGCGAACCTTGCGAAATCCGAGAACGAACTGACGTTCACCGCGATAAAGGCCACGTTCGACGGTGTGGTCACGTCGACCGATGCCGAAGTCGGACAGGTCGTGAGCGCCGGCCAGTCGGTTGTCACCGTGGCGCGACCGGACGTGCGCGAGGCGGTGCTTGAATTGCCCGAAGCACTTGCCTCACTGGCAGTGCCCGGCACGCCCTGGGGTGTCACGGTCGTCGGGGTGCCGGACGAGAAGACCACGGGCATCGTGCGCGAGGTTTCGCCGCTCATCAACGCGTCCACGCGCACGCAGACGGTGAGGCTTTCGCTGACCGATCCGCCGCAGGCATTCCGGCTTGGTGCAACCGTCGACGTTTCCCACGAACGGAGCGTGCCGTCTGAATATCTCTTGCCCACGAGCGCCATATTGAAGCGGGACGGCAGGATGCTCGTCTGGACGGTGGATCCGAAGTCGCTGAAGGTTTCCTTGAGGGTCGTAGGGCTGGGCGCAACAACCGATAGGTCGGTCGCCGTCACCAGCGGGCTTCGTGACGGCGACCGCGTGGTGATTGTCGGCGTCCACAGTCTTGATGAAGGTCAGCTGGTAGAACTCGGCAGTGAGGGCCCCAATGCGCTTTAATCTTTCCGAATGGGCACTCGAGCACCGTTCCTACGTCTGGTTTCTGATGGCGCTGGCCGTGGTCGCCGGCATCTTTTCCTACGAGCGGCTCGGACGTGAAGAGGACCCGAGCTTCACGATCAAGACGATGGTGATACAAGCCTACTGGCCGGGCGCCTCGCTCAGCGACACCACCAACCAGGTGACCGACCGCATCGAGAAGGCGCTGCAGAGCCTCGACACCCTCGACTATACACGAAGCCAGACGACCCCGGGCGAGAGCACCGTATTCGTCAATCTGAAGGAAGCAGCGCGCGGCCGCACCGTAAGCGATTCCTGGTATCAGGTCCGCAAGAAGATCAACGACATCCTCAACCAGTTCCCGCAAGGCATTCAGGGGCCCTATTTCAACGACGAATTCGGCACCGTCTACGGCAATAGCTACGCCTTTACCGCCGATGGGCTCAGCTATCGGCAGCTGCGCGACTACGTCGAACAGGTGCGTACCGACATCCTGACCATTCCCAACATCGGCAAGGCCGACCTGATTGGCACGCAGGACGAGGTCATCACCATCAATTTCTCGGCCCAAAAACTCGGGACGCTCGGCATCAGCGGGCAGCAGGTGATAGACCAACTGCAGGCCCAGAACGCGGTGACGCCGGCCGGTGTGATCAGTGCGGGAGCCGAACAGGTGCAGCTACGCGTCGGCGGCCAGTTCAAGTCCGAAGACGATCTGGAGCGGGTGAACCTGAAGCAGGGCAACAACTTCTTCCACCTTGCCGATGTCGCGAGGATCACCCGCGACTACAAGGACCCGCCCGATCCGCTGTTTCGATTCGACGGTCATCCGGCGCTAGGGTTGGGCATTTCGATGACGCCGAATGGCAATCTTCTTCATTTCGGCAAGACACTCAAGGCCAAGATGGCCGAGATCGAGGGCCGGCTGCCGATCGGGGTAGGGATCCATCTGGTGTCCGACCAGCCTGCCGTGGTCAAGCAGGCGGTCGGCGGCTTCACCAGCGCCCTGTTCGAGGCTGTGGTCATCGTCCTCCTGGTCAGCTTCGTCAGCCTGGGGCTGCGGGCGGGATTTGTCGTGGCCTTGTCGATTCCGATCGTGCTCGCCGTGGTTTTCATCTTCATGCATGCGGACAGCATCTCGCTGCAGCGTATCTCGCTGGGTGCCCTTATCATTGCGCTGGGCCTCCTGGTCGACGACGCCATGATCACAGTGGAGATGATGGTTTCCCGGCTGGAGGCGGGTGATACCCTCAGAAAGGCGGCCACTTTCGCCTATACCTCGACCGCCTTTCCGATGCTCACCGGCACTTTGGTCACCATCGCCGGCTTCAGCCCCATCATCCTCAATACCAGCACCGCGGGCGAGTATGTCGCGTCGCTGTTCTGGGTGATTTTTGTCGCGCTGCTCAGTTCCTGGGTGGTGGCGGTCCTGTTCGCACCCCTGATTGGCGTGCAGATCCTGCCCAAGGCCGTGAAGCCCGCATCCGAAAAACCGCAGCGTCTTGCCAGATGGTTCGCCGCCAGCCTGAGACTGTCACTGCGCTATCGCTGGACGACTATCGGCAGCACCTTGGCCCTGTTCGTGGCGGCGATCATCGGCCTTGGTTCGGTGCAGCAGCAGTTCTTCCCGGCCTCCGACCGACCGGAAATCCTGGTCGACATGACATTGCCCGAGAACTCCAACATTCAGCAGACCAAGCAGCGGATGGACGCGTTCGAGGCGAGCCTGAAAGGTGATGCCGACATCGTGCGCTGGAGCTCGTATGTCGGCGAAGGTGCGGTGCGGTTCTACCTGCCGCTCGACGCCCAGCTATCCAACCCCTATTTCGGCCAGATCGTCATCGTGCCCAAGGACCTCGATGCGCGGGCGCGCGTGAAGGCAATGCTCGACAAGCTCGTTGCCGACAAGTTCTCCGATATCGACGTCCTCGTGCACGTTCTCGACATGGGCCCGCCGGTCGGCCGCCCCATTCAGTATCGGGTGAGCGGTCCCGACATTCAGGCCGTCCGCGCCTACGCGCTGGACCTCGCCGGCGTAGTGGATACCAATCCGCATATCGGCAACATCAATTTCGACTGGAACGAGCCCGGCAAGTCGGTCGAAATCGATGTCCTGCAGGACAAGGCGCGGCAATTGGGCGTGACCTCGCAGAGCGTCGCGCAGGTACTCAACAGCGTCATTGCCGGCACCACGATCACGCAAGTTCGAGACAACATCTATCTCGTCGATGTCGTCGCCCGCGGCGAACGCGATCAGCGCGATTCCATCGAGACGATCCAGAACCTGCAGGTGCCGACCGCGAGCGGCGTGGCTGTGCCGCTGGCTTCATTTGCCGACATCGTCTACGGGCTCGACCAGCCGACCGTCTGGCGGCGCGACCGGCTGCCCACGATCACGGTGCAGGCCACCCTCAACGATGCGATCGAGGCCGCAACCGTGAACAAGCAGCTCGCGCCGCAAATCGCCGCGTTCGGCGCGAAGCTCCCGCCGGGATACAAGGTTGCGGCCGGCGGCACGCTTGAGAGCAGCGACAAGTCGCATGCGGCCCTCGCGGCGACGCTG
>NZ_VFVX01000053.1:0-25358 GCF_006442395.1 Mesorhizobium sp. B2-3-5
CCGCTTCACCGCCGAGGAATGCACAAACTACTTCAGCGCCGCAGGCTACGAGCCTGAGTGATCAGATTCTGCTCTAGGTCTGGCACCCGCGTCGTCTTCATCGGACAGGACACCGCTGCTTCTGCAGTTCGGCAACAATCCGCCGATCGACGACATCACCATCGGCAACGTCGCGATGAATCGGCTTCAAAGCGAGTGGATTTCCTGGCAGTATGCGTCAGCCGGCAAGAGGCCCGGTCGCAAATGAGTTTCCCGAATTCACAGCTCGGCCCCTTCGAGGGCGAAAACGATGCCTGGGCAAAACACGTCGCCAACAGTTTCGTGAGCGGCATCACTTCGGAAATGATCGCCGCTCCCGGCTGTGATGCGGCGCACGCTGCAATGGCGCACCTGAACGGCTTTATCTGTTGCGCCTTGCTCGATGCTGCCACGCGCGGCAGCGGCGAACAGATCATGCCGGACATCTTGGACATGGTGCGCAAGCGCGTCGGCGCCCTGGTCGACGGCGGCGTGGGTGTCATGTTTTCGGAAAATGTCGGGCCGACGCTGACGGTGCTGCCCGGCGGCAAGGCATGATGCCGGCCTTCGCCTTCGCCATCGCCTGCGCGGTGGTGCTGGCGCTGGCGTGGTGGCCGCTGTAGCGGCTGCGTCTAGACGCGAGTACCCGCCAGCCGTGCCTTGGCGGCGGCGAGGATCGTTGCGGCTTCGATGCACTTGCCGCGCTCGCGTTCCAGCGCACGCCAGTGAGGAAACATCAACTCTGCCTGGCGCGGGAACTTCTCCATGAGCCGGGCAACGAGATCGAGGCCGGCCTCGATCTCGTCAAGCGTCACTGGCTTGCGCCGAGCTGCTTTCGTCATGTGACTGATTTTCTCAACCGCACGCCGGGACCTTCGCCATTCTCGGCGACGAAGATAACGCCGGCGGCTTCGAGCGCCGCGCGCACGTCTTGCAGCGTCCGATCGTAGGGCGTTCGCTTGCCGGCCTCGAAGTTGGCGATCGTCGCTTTCGCCACCCTCGACGCGGTCGCCAGTTGCTCCTGCGACCATCCGATAAGCGCCCGGCCGGCCCGGCTCTGCGCTGCCGATATTGTCATTTTGGTAAAACCTTGCATTGAAAATGTTGACTTTCAATTTGGTGCAGCCTTATATCATTGGTGCAATGTCTCTGCAACAAGAAGGGTTTCCAAATGTCGAACACTTTCAATCGCCGTGCAGCGCTGGTTTCTCTGGTCGGGGCTGCCGCTGGTGGCCTCGCGCTGGCAGGCACATCGGTAGCGCTTGCCGCGCCTTCGAAGGAGGACAGTCGCGCCCATGCTGCGCGGCTTGCCGAAGAACTTGCCGCTGTGATGGCGAGCATCCATGGCGGCGACTGGCGGCCGACTGTGAACCACGACACGGGGTTTGTTTTGATCAAGCCGTCGACCGGAAGTCAGTCTGAACCATCGCCGGAAGAGAATGTTATCGCGGCTGCGCAAAGCCTCAACGGCGCGCTTGTCGCGATGCATGGCGGCACATGGTGGAATCTGATCAGCCACGACGCGCAGATGGTCAGCGTGTCGCGCTGCTTCAACAAAAAAGGGCCTTGCTGACGCTGCCGGAAAAAAGTCACAGCTAGTGACTTGACGCTTCGGCCGATGTCGAGCTATCGATTGGTAACTTGGTGTTACTGATTTGAGGCGCGACTGAGATGCAGAGTGAGTTCACAACCGAACAGGCGGCAAAGATCCTCGGGCAGACGATCGGGGTACTGAAGATGTGGCGGTTGCGTGACCTGTGCCGCTACGGTGGCAACGGTAGCCGCCTTGCATATTCATGGATCGAAATCCTGAAGATGGGCGCCGCTCTTTCGCTCAACGGCATGGGTGTCAATCTCAGCCGCGCCTTCAAGATGGTGGAAGATCGGCACGCCCATCAGTTGTTCGCTTCCATCGTCGTCGGGGAGAAGTGGCCCGATCGGGCGCTGTTTGCGGTTTTCGATCCGGAGCGCCAGGGCGAATTCCGCCAGTCGGTGATTGCGAGGTTCGACACTTCGCCGGCCGCGATGTTCAGCAGCCCGGTCGATCACGACATTCCGAGCGAAGGTTATTTGATCGTCAACCTGTCGGCGATCGGTCGGCGTCGTCTCAAGGACATCGAAAATTTTGTCAGCGCAGGCGGCGACAAATGAACGCGCGCCGCATGGCTTCGATCGAAAGCAAAATCCGCACGCCGGAATTTGTCTGCCGGATCGCCAGGCTGCGCCAGGTCGTCGGCGCGGCCGGCAACGACGGCATTCCGGTCGAACAGGCCGCCGAGATCCTCGACCTGCCGCCGCTGCTGTTCCGCTTGATCTTCGCTTTCGAGGAAGCCTCGAAGGTCGAGCGCCGTGCCGAAAGACTAGTCAAGGCGTCACCCCAAGGAGCCATGCAATGAGCGGAGGTCTTCTCGCATCGATTGCCGACCATCTCAGGTCGCGCGAATTCATCGAACGGCTCACCATGGCCCGCCTCATGGCGCGCCAGGCCATGGTCGACGGCCGGCCGATCGGCAATGACGAGCTCGCCACGCTGCTCGATCTCGATCCGCCTGTCGCGCAGCTGCTCTTCAACTTCATAGCCGCGTGGGATCTCAGCGAGACAGCGCTGGCCGAGATCGCAACACATATGTCGGCGCCTAGGCAAAGGGATATTCGGCATTGAAAAAGCCAGCAATCAGCACCCGTAAGAAGCCGACGACAGAGCGCCTGGCCATCAAGTTCCGGCCGGAATCGGTCGATACGGAAACCCGCACATTCGAGGCGGCCGTCGCGACGCAAACACCGGTCAAGCGCAATTTCGGTCGCGAGATCCTGCTTTGCAATTCCCAGGCCATCAACGCCGAACGCCTCGCCGATCTGCCGCTGCTGGACTCGCACCAGATCGTCAGCATCGACAACGTGCTTGGCCGGGCGATCGCATATCGCTTCGAAGGCCCATCGCTTGTGATGAAATTCCTGATGGCCGAAACCCCGCAAGGCGACGCCGCCATGAACAAGATTGCGAGCGGCGCAGTTAGCAAAATGAGCGTCGGCTACGTGATCGACGACGAGACCGAATCCAGAGCGCCTGATGGGACACTAACCGTAACGGTGACGCGGTGGACGCCTTATGAGGCCTCGCTGGTCAGCGTTCCAGCCGACCCAAACGCCAACATACGAGGATTGAACATGAAATGTCCACGCCGACTGACTTCCGCCGCCCCGCAAATCGACATCGACCAGGTCGACGATATCGACCAGATCGACGACACCGACGTTATTGACGACGAGCCTCCCGCGCGTCAGGTGCGCCAAGCCGCGCAACGATCGGCCAACACGCAGCGCGCCATCGACGGCATTTTCCGCCGGGCCGTGCTTGCCGGCATCGATGCCCGCGCGCTCGACACCGACCTGCATGGGGTCGAGACCGTCACTGAGGCTCGTGACTTGGTCATGAACCAACTGGCCAGAATGTCAAGCGCCACTGCCACTAGCCCGAACCGAGGCGACGGCCGCCATGACCAGCGCACCGAGGAAGCCGAAGCGCACATGGTGGAGGCGCTTTCGATCCGGCTTGGTGGCTCGCAGACCATCCAGGGCCAGAACGAATTCCGTGGCCTGAGCGCAACAGGCATCGGTCGTGCGCATATGGAAATGGTCGGGATATCGACGCGCGGGATGAATGACGTAGAAATTGCGCGGCGAATGTCGATGGGAGGATATGGCCAGCGGAGCTTGCACACCACATCGGACTTCCCGATGCTCATGAACACAGCCGTCAATGACGCACTAATGGCGCGTTTCGGGGCACAGCTCACGCCGCTCAAGCAATATTCAACTGAGCGGTCGGCGCGGGACTTCAAGCCGATGTCTTATATTCGACCTGGCGAGGCTCCGCTGCTCGATAAGGTATTGGAATCCGGCGAGGTCACGAGTGGCACGCTGTCGGAGGAAAAACAGGGTCTGCAGATCGAGACCTTTGCCAAGCGCTTTGGCCTGACGCGCCAAGCTTACTACAACGATTCGCTTGGGGGTCTCGCCGACTTCACCAGCGCTTTCGCCATCTCGGCGGCGACGAGGGAAGGTCAAGAGTTCTACGGGTTGATCTCCGCCAACGGTTTCGGAGGCAAAAAACTGTCTGACGGCAAGAATCTGTTCCACGCCGACCACGGCAACCTCGGCAGCGCCGCCAGCCTGACGACGCTCGCGGGTCTTAGCGCCGGCCGCCAGGCGATGCGCCAGCAGATGAACGTCAACGGCAGTTGGGTTTCCGGTGCCGTGCCGACCGTGCTTCTTGTTGGCCCGGCTCAGGAGACAAATGCCCAAATGATCGTGGCAGAGATCAATTCGACGACGATCACTGACGTCAACCCGTTCGGCGGCAAGATCAAGGTCGAGGTCGAGAACCGCTATGACGGCGACGGCTGGTGGCTTCTCGCCGATCCGGCAAGCCGGCCAGCGTTCATGCATGCCTATCTCGACGGGGTCAATGGCCCGCAGGTCGAGACGAGAGACGGCTGGGAAGTGCTCGGCACGGAGTTCCGATGCATCCTCGACTTCGGATGCAGCGTCTACGACTATCGGGCGATATACTTCAACCCTGGTCAATAAGCAGGTCCGGGGGGGCGTTTCTGGATAGGTCGTGCCGATCAGGCCTAGCGCCGCCTCCTGCCCCCCGCTGGTGCAATCAAAACCAGGCCTTTGGGGAGGCGGCGCAGATCGGAAAAAAGCACCGCCGGGAGAATGGGTTTGGTTTCCCCCTGCGGCTTCCGGCGGTGCCACAAAAGGTAAATCCAAATGTCGAAGCGTGCAGCATTGATCACCAAGAGCGACGCCAGCCGCCTGTTCCAGGCGGCCAAGGCGGCCGGCTACGATCGCGCGCGCCTGGTGAGCCATCCCGACGGCCGCATCGAACTTCTCGCCGAGACAATGCGCGAAGAAGAGCGCGGCGCTCCCGGCGCCAACGAGTGGGATGGGGTGCTAACGCAATGAAGCGGCCACGCAACCCGTTCCCTGGCGTGACGCGAGCACCAGATCGCCACGGCAAGGTGCGCTGGCGCTTCCGCATGAAGGGCCGGCCGGATTGCTATCTGCCGGGCACGTATGGTTCCGTCGAGTTTCGGACGGCCTACGAGGCGGCAAGGGTGGGCGGTTCCAATCTGCCGGCCGTGCCGCGCGCGCCCTATGGCACGTTCGACTGGCTGATCGAGCACTATATCCGGACGCCGAAATGGCAGAAGCTTGCCGCCATCAGCCGCCGCAACCTGATGCACGAAATGGACCGGTTCCGCACCGACCACGGCACCAAGCACGTCAAGAATTTGCGGCCGGAACACGTCGAAGCACTGATCGCCCGCAAGGCGGCGACGCCCGCTGGCGCCAACCGACTGCTGAAGCTCATTCGCCGGCTTTGCCGATTCGCGATCCGCAAGGGGGTCATCACAGTCGATCCGTCGATCGGCGCCGAACGTTACGCCGAAAATCCAGACGGCTTCCACACATGGACGGAAGACGAGATCGCGAAATTCGAGGCGCAGCACGGCGCGACATCGAAACCGGTGCTGGCGCTGCGCTTGATCTTGAACACAGGCGCGGCCCGCCAGGACGTCATCCGGCTCGGCCGGCAGAGCGTCAAGGCCGGTCGCATCAGCTACCGGCGCGGCAAGACCGGCGGCGACGTCGATCTGCCGATCCTGTCGGAATTGGCCGATGTGCTGGCCTTCGTGCCGGCAGATCAGTTGCTGTTTCTGACGCATGGCGCGGCAAGGCCCTATAAGCCCGAGACGTTCGGCAATTGGTTCCGCGACCAGTGTGTCGCTGCTGGCCTCCCGCACTGTTCCTCGCACGGCCTGCGCAAGGCCGGCGCGACGCGATTGGCAAATGCCGGCGCGAACGCACTGGAGATCATGGCATTCCTCGGCCATCGCACGCCGGCCGAGGCGCAAACCTACATCAAAAAGGCCGACCGCAAGCAGCTCGCCGATCGAGGCATGGGACGGCTTGAGAGCGCAAAACAGGAACAGAATTTGTCCAACCGGGTTGAGAAGTTGGACAATCGCCGCCGTAAGCAATTGAAAGAAAAGGGCAAATAAATGATGGTGGTACGCCCAAGGGGAATCGAACCCCTGTTCCCGCCGTGAGAGGGCGGTGTCCTGACCGCTAGACGATGGGCGCGCTCAAGAACCGGCGATATAGGCTGACGGCCGACAAAAAGCAACAGGGGTTCAGCCGCTTTACCGCATCGAACAAAAAGCTGCCCGCGCGTTATCCCTTGGGCTCGATGAGGTCCCAGAGATTGCCGTGCAGATCGGCGAAAACCGCCACCGTGCCATAGGGCTCGAAACGCGGCGCCTCGCGGAATTCGACGCCCTGTTCCCGCATCGCTGCATGGTCACGCGCGAAGTCATCGGTTTCGAGGAACAGGAAAACCCGCCCGCCGGTCTGGTTGCCGATGCTTTTCCTTTGCGCCTCGTCCGACGCCTCGGCCAGGAGCAGCCTGGCGCCCTGCCCGTTGGCCGGCGCCACCGTCACCCAGCGCTTGCCGTCGCCGAGATCGACATCCTCGGCGAGCCGGAAGCCCAGCCGCCCGACATACCAGGCAATCGCCTCGTCATAGTTGGCCACGACCAGCGCAACGGTCGCGACACGGCGGTGTTCGGCAAACCCGGTCATTGTTGCGGCCGGCCTATTTGTTGCGAATTGCAAAACGGCCGATCAGCCGGCGCTCCGCCGTGTCGTAGACGAAGATCGTACGGCCGCCGTCGGCAAGCTCGGCATCGATCGAGATGCGATTGCCGGATAGCGACTGGCTGACCACCTTGGCGCCGACCGGTAGCACGATGTCGCCGCTGATCGGCTCGCCCGCGGGTGCCTGGACGTCGCCGGCCAGCGACGGGTTCGCCGGCGGTGTGTTGCGCGCTTTGTAGACAAGGGCTCCGATCACCACCATAAGGGCAAGAAACAGCAGGCCGAGATTGATCCCGACGAAACGGACGAGTTTCCTGCGAACCTTTTCGACTTCAGGGTCGAGCGGCTTTTCCTGATCTTCGTCGGCGATTGGCCTGACCATGGCAAACAGTTCCGGAACTTTTTTCGATGAGCGCTCATAACGAAGAGGCCCCCGAATTAATAGAGGACCAATTGATAGAGGACCAAATCATGGCGGCCGCGCCGACCGTGCTTGTGGCGGGCGCGGATGCGGCCGGCCAGCGCCTGGATCAATGGCTGGCCGCCCAACTCGGCCCGGACATGTCGCGCAGCCGCGTGCAGATGCTGATCCGGCAGGGCGCGGTGATGATCGACGGCAGGCCGGTCGACGAGACCAAGCGCAAGATGACACCAGGCGAAAGCGTATCGGTCGCCATGCCGGAACCGGAGCCGGCCTCGCCACGGGGTGAAAACATTGCGCTCGATGTGCTCTACGAGGACGATGCGCTGATCGTCGTCAACAAGCCGGCGGGGCTCGTCGTGCATCCCGGCGCCGGCAACTGGACCGGCACGCTGGTCAATGCGCTGGTCCACCACTGCGGCGCCAGCCTGTCGGGCATTGGCGGCGTGCGCCGGCCCGGCATTGTCCATCGCCTCGACAAGGAAACCAGCGGCGTCATGGTGGTGGCCAAGACCGACCGCGCCCACAAGGCACTGTCCGAGGCCTTCGCCGATCACGGCCGGACCGGCGATCTCGAACGCGCCTATCTGGCTTTGGTCTGGGGCATACCGCAAAGGCCGACCGGAACGGTCGATGCACCCCTCGGCCGTGCCGCCGACCGGGTGCGTCGTGCCGTGGTGCCGGAAGGGCGTGACGACGCACGCCATGCCGTCACCCACTTCGCCGTGCAGGAGCGCTTCGGCGAGAACCAGCGGGAATTCGCCACCGCAAGCCTTGTCGAATGCCGGCTGGAAACCGGCCGTACCCACCAGATCCGCGTCCACATGGCCCATGTCGGCCACCCTGTGATCGGCGATCCGGACTACGGCCAGGCCTTCCGCACCAAGGCCAATCGGCTGCCGGAACCGCTGAAAAGTCAGGTCAAGGCATTTTCCCGGCAGGCTTTGCATGCCTGGCTCCTTGCATTTCGCCATCCCGATACCCATCTAACGATGAGGTTCGAGGCGCCGATGCCGGAGGACATGGAGGAACTCGTCGGCGGCTTCCGCGATCTCTGAACCTGCCATCAACAAGCTCGAAACCAGCCATCAAAAAACCTGACTGGCATTGTTCACTTCAGCGTGACACACTGTTTCGTGTTGAACAAATGCCTGTCTTTTCTGGTTTTGTTCCTGTATACATCCGATGTCGCGAGCGAGCCTTTCGGTGCTCGCGTTACATGCCTGCCGCGTTTCGGGGGCATCACTCCAATAGAGAGGGGGCGCTATCATGGCCCAGTCATTACCCAGTATCGTTTCCGGCGAAGGCGGCCTCAGCCGCTACCTGGAAGAAATCCGCCGCTTTCCCATGCTTCAGCCGCAGGAAGAGTACATGCTCGCCAAGCGTTATGCCGAGCATGAAGACACGTCCGCCGCGCACAAGCTCGTCACCAGCCATCTGAGGCTCGTCGCCAAGATCGCCATGGGCTATCGCGGCTACGGCCTGCCGATCGGCGAAGTGATCTCGGAAGGCAATGTCGGCCTGATGCAGGCGGTCAAGAAATTCGAACCCGAGCGTGGCTTCCGCCTCGCGACCTACGCCATGTGGTGGATCAAGGCCTCGATCCAGGAATACATCCTGCGCTCGTGGAGCCTGGTCAAGATGGGCACGACCGCCAACCAGAAGCGTCTGTTCTTCAACCTGCGCAAGGTGAAGGGCAAGATCCAGGCGCTGGACGACGGCGACCTCAAGCCCGACCAGATCGCCGAGATCGCCACGCGGCTGAACGTTTCCGAAGCCGAAGTCGTGTCGATGAACCGCCGCCTGTCGGGCGACGCCTCGCTCAACGCGCCGATCCGCGCGACGGAAGGCGAGTCCGGCGAATGGCAGGACTGGCTGGTCGATGACCACGAAAGCCAGGAAGAGATGCTGATCGAGCAGGACGAGCTGGAGAACCGGCGCGGCATGCTGTCGGGCGCTCTTGCCGTGCTCAACGATCGCGAGCGGCGCATCTTCGAGGCCCGTCGCCTCGCCGAGGAGCCGCTGACCCTGGAAGAGCTGTCGGCCGAGTTCGACATCAGCCGCGAGCGCGTGCGCCAGATCGAGGTGCGCGCCTTCGAGAAGGTGCAGGACGCGGTCAAGGCCGCCGCCAAGCGCCAGACCCAGGCGCTGCGCACCATCGAGGCGCAGCCGGCGGCTTAACTTCGGGTCCGGTTAGAAACAGAAAGCGGTGTCAGGAAACTGGCGCCGCTTTTTTGTGTTCGGGTGGTAGTTGGCGAAAACGAGGCGACAGCTAATCTCCTCCCTTGCGAGATCAGCAGACGGCATCTGCCTTAGAGCCTCGAGTGCCGGCATGTAGCACTACCTACAGCCCATCCAAGGGAAACTTCAGATACCGCCGGCCATTGGCCTCGGGTTCCGGCAGTCGCCCGCCATTCATGTTGATCTGCAAGGCATGCAGGATCAGTCGCGGCATCGGCAATGTCCGGTCGCGCGCCTCGCGCAGGGCGACGAACTCGGCCTCGCTGTGTGCGGCAACGAGATGGATGTTGCTAGCCTTCTGCGCGGCGACTGTACTTTCCCACCGGGGCTCGCGGCCACCGGTCTGATAATCGTGGCCAACGAACACGCGCGTCTCGTCGGGCAGCGCCAGGATCTCCTGGATCGAGCGCCACAGCCGCGCGGCACTGCCGCCGGGAAAGTCCGCCCGCGCCGTGCCGCTGTCCGGCATGAACAGCGTGTCATGCACGAAGGCGGCATCCCCAACCACATAGGTGATCGAGGCCAGCGTGTGTCCGGGCGAGAACAGTACCTTGACCGGGATGGTCCCGACCCGGAAGGTCTCGCCTTGCCCGAACAGCCTGTCCCATTGCGAGCCGTCGGCCGGAAAATCCGGCCAGTTGTAGATCACTTTCCACAGTGCCTGGACGTCGACGATCCTGTCGCCGATCGCCATCGGCGCTCCTGTCTTCTCTCTCAGATAGTGCGCGGCCGAGAAATGGTCGGCATGCGGGTGCGTGTCGAGTATCCACTCGAGTTCCAGCCCGTTTTCCCTGACAAAATCGAGCACCGCGTCGGCGCTCCTTGTCGCCGTTGCGCCGGATCTCTCGTCGAAATCGAGAATCGGGTCGATAATGGCGCACCGCCTCGTCGCCGGATCGGCGACGACATACTGGACGGCCCCCGTCGGCTTGTCATAGAAGCCTCTGACCTGCGGTCTTGCCAAAGCCACGTCCAAAGCGAGCTTCCCCAACCCATTACCGGCAGGAACGATTTTCTCCGCCGAGCTCCGATAGAGGCATCGTTGTCCACCCAGGCGGGCCAGTCAAGCATGACTTGGCCCGCGAGGAAGGAAAAGGCAAAACCCGTTCCGACGGCCGCTTCAGGCGGACGGCTGCTTGGTCTTCCTGAGATAGGGCAGGATGGTCTCGTAGGCGCCGAAGCGCTTGATCGCATCCTCGTTGGAAACAGCGGCGGTGATGATGACGTCCTCGCCCTGCTTCCAGTTCGCCGGCGTCGCCACCTGATGCTTGGCGGTCAGTTGCATGGAATCGACCGCGCGCAGAATCTCGTCGAAGTTGCGGCCCGTGGTCATCGGATAGGTCAGCACCAGCTTGATCTTCTTGTCCGGCCCGATGACATAGACCGAGCGCACAGTGGCGTTGTCGGCAGGCGTGCGGCCTTCCGACGTCTCGCCAGCGCCTGCCGGCAGCATGTCGTAGAGCTTGGCGACCTTGAGGTCCTTGTCGCCGATCAGCGGATAGTGAACCGAATGGCCGGTCGCCGTCTTGATGTCGGCCTGCCATTTTTCGTGGCTCGCGACCGGATCGACCGAAATGCCGATGATCTTGACGTTGCGCTTCTTGAACTCGCCTTCGAGCCCCGCCATCGTGCCAAGTTCGGTCGTGCAGACCGGCGTGAAATTCTTTGGATGGCTGAACAGGATCGCCCAGCCGTCGCCGATCCAGTCATGGAACTTGATCGTCCCTTGCGTGGTCTCCGCGGTGAAATCCGGTGCAATGTCGTTGATACGAAGGCTCATGGCTTATCCCTACCTTGTGACAAATGCCGCCAACCCACTGCCGCGGCTCGGCACCCTTTCTAGCACCCTCGGCAGCGACCTACAAAATGCTTAAAGCCGCCAGCGGCAGCGCTGGCGGCGAAAAATTTCCGTCCTTGATGGGAGGGACGGCAGGAGTTTTCAGATATCCGCTGAACCCACAAACCCCAGAGGGGTCCGACTTTGGAAGAGCGATCAGGCCTTGTTGATCGCCAGCGTCACCGTCAGATCCTCCATGCGCTGCGCCAGCGCCCCAAGCGCGTTGGTCAGCACGCTGTCGTTCCTGTCAGCCTTGGTCAGCGCCTCGTCGCGGGTCTTGCGCAAGGTCAGCACTTCGCTTTCCATGCCCTTGACGCGTTTCTGCAGTTCCGAAAGCTCGTCCATCACCATGATCCCGGCCATCACGGTCAGGCGCTGGTCGCCGATCTCGCCAAAAGAATCCTTCAGATGCGAGACATATCGGTCGAAGCGCTCTGCAAGGTCGATCAGATGCTCTTCCTGGCCCTCGTCGCAGGCCATGCGATACTGCTTGCCGTCGATTGAAACCGTGACCTGTGCCATGGGCCAGCTCCTATCTGTCCAACACGGCGCGGATGGTTTCCATGGCGGTCACCAGCCGTCGCGATACTTCCTTGTTGGCATCTTCCAGCCGTTCGGCGCGCGCTTCGGAATTGTCGAGTTCCTGCGCCAGCCGCGAGCGGTCGGCATTCATCCGCTGCACCTCGGCCTCGGCTTCCGAATAGTCGCGTTCATGCTCCAGCTTGGCCGCGACGGCATTTTCCAGCCCTTCAATGGCCTTGCCCAGCCTTGCGATCACTTCCTTGAGCGTGGTTTCCCCGGTCATGGCCTTCGTCCTGTGCCCTGCCCATCACCGAATCGTTCGCGTTCAGAACGCGTTATCCCCGAAACATTAGGCACCGGGTGAAGGCGACGTCAACAAAGCTCTCGCGACTGTCCCCCGCTAACGCTAATGTAGGCCCGCCGCCGGCATCACAAGACCGGCAAATGTGCACCCGATTTGTTGACTAAAAACCCGCGCCTGCTATGTGTCGCGCACCCTTTTCAAGGGCTCTCCCAAGCCCCAAACCCTCACCCCGGAGGAACCATGACGTCGCGTGAACAACATGACCGGATGGCCAATGCGATCCGTTTTCTCTCCATGGACGCCGTCGAGAAGGCGAATTCCGGGCATCCCGGCCTGCCCATGGGCTGCGCCGACATCGCCACGGTACTGTTCACCCGCTTCCTAAAATATGACCCCAAGGCGCCGCACTGGCCCGACCGCGACCGCTTCATCCTGTCGGCTGGCCATGGCTCGATGCTGCTCTATTCGCTGCTGCACCTGACCGGCTACGAAGACATGACCATCGACCAGATCAAGCACTTCCGCCAGTTGGGCTCGAAGACCGCCGGCCATCCCGAATACGGTCACGCCACCGGCATTGAAACCACAACCGGCCCGCTCGGCCAGGGCCTCGCCAATTCGGTCGGTTTCGCGCTCGGCGAGCGCATCATGAACGCCGCCTTCGGCAACGACCTCGTCGACCACTACACCTATGTGCTGGCCGGTGACGGCTGCCTGATGGAAGGCGTCAGCCAGGAAGCCGTGGCGCTTGCCGGGCATTTGAAGCTCAACAAGCTGATCGTCTTCTGGGACAACAACAACATCTCGATCGACGGCCCGGTATCGCTGGCCGACAACACCGACCAGGTCGCCCGCTTCCAGGCCTCGGGCTGGAACGCCAGCCATATCGACGGCACGGATCCGGAAGCGATCGCCTATGCCATCGAAGCCGCCCGCCATTCCGACAAGCCGACGATGATCGCCTGCAAGACGACCATCGGCTTCGGCGCGCCGACCAAGGCCGGCACCAACAAGGCGCACGGCTCGCCGCTCGGCGCCGACGAGATCGCCGGCGCCCGCAAGTTCTTCAACTGGGACTCGCCGCCCTTCGAAATCCCGGCCGATATCCTCGACGCCTGGCGCACCGCCGGCAAGGCTGGCGTCAAGGCCCGCACCGACTGGGAAGGCCGCCTCGCCAAGGCCGACGCCAAGCTGAAGGCCGAGTTCGAGCGCCGTCTCGCCGGCAAACTGCCGTCCAATTTCGACGCCGTCATCGCCGACTACAAGAAGAAGCTGTCCGTCGACAAGCCGAAGGTCGCCACCCGCAAATCGTCGGAAATGGCGCTGGAGGTCATCAACGGCGCCGTGCCGGAAACCATCGGCGGCTCCGCCGATCTGACCGGCTCCAATAACACCAAGACCAGCCAGACCAAGAACATCACGCCTGATGACTACGGCCAGCGCTATGTCCACTACGGCATCCGCGAGCACGGCATGGCCGCCGCGATCAACGGCCTGACGCTGCATGGCGGCCTCATCGCCTATGGCGGCACGTTCCTCTGCTTCTCCGACTACGCGCGCCCCGCAATGCGGCTTTCCTCACTGATGGGCATCCGCTCGATCTTCGTCATGACCCATGATTCCATCGGTCTGGGCGAAGATGGTCCGACCCACCAGCCGGTCGAGCATCTGGCGGCATTGCGTGCCATCCCGAACCACAATGTCTTCCGCCCGGCCGACGCGGTCGAAGCCGCCGAGTGCTGGCAGATCGCCATCGAATCCGAAAAGACGCCATCGACGCTGGCGCTGACCCGCCAAAACCTGCCGACCGTGCGCACGGAGTTCACCGAAAAGAACCTGAGCAGCCAGGGCGCCTATGAGCTCGCCGCCGCCAGCGGCGAGGCGGCGGTGACCATCTTCGCCAGCGGCTCCGAGGTCGAGATCGCGCTCGGCGCCCGCGACCTGCTGGAAAAGCACGGCCACCCGACCCGCGTCGTCTCCGTTCCCTGCTTCGAACTGTTCGACAAGCAGAGCGACGACTACCGCAAGAAGACGATCGGCAACGCGCCGATCAGGATGGCGATCGAAGCCGGTATCCGCCAGGGCTGGGATCATTTCATCGGCTCCGACGGCATCTTCGTCGGCATGACCGGCTTCGGCGCATCGGGCACCATCGAACAGCTCTATCCGCATTTCGGCATCACCGCCGAGGCGGCCGCCAAGGCAGCCGAAGCTCGCCTGCACGGTAAATAAGGCTTGGTCCCACCGCGAGGTCGCCTGAAGCGATTTCGCGGGGCCTGGACCAACCTAATCGATTTAAGTCCATGCCGCTGCGGCTGGATTCTTTGCCCGTCCGCCGCTATGAAGCTGCGGAACAATTGTCCGCCCTCCAGCTCCCCGGGAGAGAAAAATGACTGTCAGAGTTGCCATCAACGGATTCGGCCGCATCGGCCGCAATATCCTGCGCGCCATCCATGAATCCGGCCGCAAGGACATCGAGGTCGTCGCCGTCAATGATCTTGGCCCGGTCGAGACCAATGCGCATCTCTTGCGCTTTGACAGCGTGCATGGCCGCTTTCCCCATGAAGTGTCCGTTTCCGGCGACCAGATCACGGTCGGCAAGGAAAAGTTCAAGGTCACCGCGATCAAGGATCCGACGCAGCTACCGTGGAAGGATCTGGGCGTCGACGTCGCGCTCGAATGCACCGGTATCTTCACCGCCCGCGACAAGGCCGCCGCGCACCTGACCGCTGGCGCCAAGCGCGTCCTCGTTTCGGCTCCCGCCGAAGGTGCCGACCTCACCGTCGTCTACGGCATCAACCACGACAAGCTGACCAAGGACCATATCGTCATCTCGAACGCGTCCTGCACCACCAACTGCCTTGCGCCGCTGGCGGCCGTGCTGCACGAGACGGTCGGCATCGAAAAAGGCATGATGACGACGATCCACTCCTACACCGGCGATCAGCCGACGCTGGACACCATGCACAAGGATCTCTACCGCGCCCGCGCCGCGGCCCTTTCGCAGATCCCGACCTCGACCGGCGCCGCCAAGGCGATCGGCCTTGTGCTCCCCGACCTCAAGGGTAAGCTCGACGGTATCTCGATCCGCGTGCCGACCCCGAACGTCTCGGTCGTCGATTTCAAGTTCATCGCCAAGCGACCGACCACGGTGCAGGAAATCAACGACGCGGTCATCGCCGCCTCGAACGGCAAGCTGAAGGGCGTGCTGTCGGTCACCGATCATCCGAACGTCTCGATCGACTTCAACCACGATCCGCATTCCTCGATCATGGCGCTCGACCAGACCAAGGTGATGGACGGCAACTTCGTCTCCGTGCTGTCGTGGTACGACAACGAGTGGGGCTTCTCCAACCGCATGTCCGATACCGCCGTCGCTTTCGGCAAGACCATCGCCTGATCGCAGGCCAGTCTTCGACAGATCAGAAACGCCCGGCTTCGGCCGGGCGTTTTCGTTTGCCGAAGCAACAACTCCAGAACCGTCGAAAATCAGCGGCATTGGGCAAAAAACCATCCGCCCGCCTTGCACTGGCCATGCCTTCGCCCCACTCTCCCGTAAAGCGAGAAAGCAGAGGAATTCGAGGGGCAAATCACGGATGGAGCACGCGATCTATCTCGTTACGCTGGTCGGCACGGCGCTCGTTGTCGCCGCCGCGTTTTCGAGCCTGATCGCCTTCCGCTTCGGCGCCCCCCTCCTCCTTCTGTTTCTCTGCATCGGGCTCGCCACCGGAACCGACGGCCTCGGCATCGAATTCGACAATGCCCGTGTCGCCTATTTTGCCGGCTCACTGGCGCTGGCCATCATTCTGTTCGATTCCGGCTTCGGCACACCGCTCAACGCCTTGCGGCAGGCCGCGGGGCCGGCCCTGTCATTGGCCACGGTCGGCGTGGTGCTGACCACGGGCCTGTTCGGAGCCGCCGCCCACTACATGCTCAACCTCTCCTGGCTGGAATCCTTCCTGCTCGGCGCCGCCGTCGCCTCGACCGACGCCGCGGCGGTGTTCTTCCTGCTGCGCGCCGGCGAGATCAATCTGCGCGAGCGCGTGCGCTCCACGCTCGAGGTGGAGTCCGGCACCAATGACCCGATCGCCATCTTCCTGACCATCACGCTGGTCGAGATCATCGCCGCCCATGCGAACCCCGAAGCCAATGTCCTGGTCACCAACCTGATCTTCGGCTTCGTCATCAATATGGGTCTCGGCGCCCTTGTCGGCGTGCTGGGCGGCCTTGCCATCGTGCGCCTCGTCGACCGGCTCAATCTCGATCATGGCCTGCTGCCGATCTTCGTGCTGACCCTGTCGCTGATGGTCTTCGCCGCCGCCGGCGCGATCGGCGGCTCGGGCTTCCTGGCGGTCTATCTCGCCGGCCTCATATCAGGCAATTCCGACATCCGCGCCGTCACCATCCTGAAGCGCTTCCAGGACGGCATGTCGTGGCTGGCACAGATCATCATGTTCCTGATCCTCGGCCTGTTCGCGACACCCTCGCAATTTCCGGCGATCATGGTGCCGGCGGTGCTGCTCGGCCTGTTCCTGATGTTCGTGGCGAGACCGGTCGCGGTCTGGCTCTGCTTGATCCCGTTCCGCCTGCCGCGCCCCGAAGTCGCCTTCGTCTCCTGGGTCGGCCTGCGCGGCGCCGTCTCGATCCTCCTCGCCATCACCCCGCTGCTCGGTGGGCTGGAGAACGGCCGCACCATCTTCAACGCCGCCTTCATGATCGTCCTGGTTTCGCTGGTCATCCAGGGCTGGACCGTTGGCCCGCTGGCGCGCCGGCTCGGCCTCATCGTGCCGGCGCGGCTCGGACCACTGGACAAGGTCGAACTGGAGCTTCCCGGTTCCGCCCATCACGAGCTTCTCGCCTATCGCGTGGCTCAAGGCAGTCCGGTGGCGCGCGGCGAACGCATTCCGCGCTGGGCCCGTCCCTCGCTGGTCCTGCGTGACGGCCGGTCGATGCGTTTCCAGGACATGGGGCGGCTGGCCGCCGGCGATCAGGTCTACATCTTCGTGCCGGACCGCTATCCTCGCCTGCTCGACAAGCTGTTCGCCAGCCGGGCCGTGGTCGATCCCGAGGATGCCGATTTCTTTGGCGCCTTCGCCGTCGACCCGGCGCGCTCCGCCGCCGAACTGGAAGCCGCCTACACGCCGGGCCTGACCGAGGCGGAGCAGAAGCTCACCGTCGGCGCGCTCGTCACGGCGCGGCTCGGCGGCCATGCCGAATATGCCGACCGCGTGCTGCTCGGTCCAATCGAGCTGATCGTCAGGGATGTCGACGACAAGGGCAGGATCACGGGCCTTGGCCTTTCCTTTGAACCGACCGCGCCGGTGGCGCGGGTGCCGGTCTTCCTCAGCGCCGGCGAGATGGGCGACCGTTTGAGCGCCTTTATCCGCAACTGGCGCAAGCCGGCGCAGACGCGGGCAGCGCCGGCACGGACTGACGACGCCGCCGAGCCACCGGTTGAAAAGGCGACGACCGGGAACTGACGACGGCGCTCGTTTCTCCGCCGCCGTCCGCCCTGAGGCGGTCTTCACGGACTATGTCCACGCCGGCCTCAAAATTTCGCGCTCCGCCCTGTCAAAGCCTTGCATCGCCGCCGATGCGGGGTATGGTCCCGGCGATTTCCAAGGAAAGGGACCGGCATGGCTGCCTTCAAGACACTGGACGATATCGGCAACATCAGCGGCAAGCGCGTGCTGGTGCGCGTCGACCTCAACGTTCCCGTCGCCGACGGCAAGGTCACCGACGCCACGCGCATCGAGCGTATCGCGCCGACCATCGCCGAACTGTCCAGCAAGGGCGCCAAGGTCATCCTGCTCGCCCATTTCGGCCGCCCCAAGGATGGCCCCTCGCGCGAATTCTCGCTGGAGCCGATTGCAAAAGCCACGGCTGAAGTGCTTGGGCGCCCAGTGGGCTTCGCCAGCGATTGCGTCGGCGACACGGCAGGCAGCGCCGTTGCCGCCATGAACAAGGGCGACGTGCTGCTGCTCGAAAACACCCGCTTCCATAAGGCCGAGGAGAAAAACGACCACGCCTTCACCGATCGGCTCGCCGCCAATGGCGATATCTTCGTCAACGACGCCTTCTCGGCGGCCCACCGCGCCCACTCTTCCACCGAAGGGCTGGCGCGCCTGTTGCCGGCCTTTGCCGGCCGCACCATGCAGGCCGAACTCGAGGCGCTGGAGAAGGGCCTGGGCAATCCGGTCCGGCCGGTCGTCGCCATCGTCGGCGGCGCCAAGGTCTCGACCAAGATCGACCTGTTGATGAACCTGGTGAAGAAGGTCGACGCGCTGGTCATCGGCGGCGGCATGGCCAACACCTTCCTCGCCGCGCGCGGCACCGATGTCGGCAAGTCGCTGTGTGAGCATGATCTGGCACCAACCGCCAAGCAGATCATGATCGAGGCGGCCGAGGCAGGCTGCGCCATCATCCTCCCGGTCGATGGCGTCGTCGCCAAGGAGTTCAAGGCGGGTGCCGCCTGCGAGACCGTCGCCATCTCGGACGTGCCGGCGGACGGCATGATCCTGGATGTCGGCGCAAAAACCGTGACGACGATCGGCGAATGGATCGACCGCGCGGCGACGCTGGTCTGGAACGGCCCGCTCGGTGCCTTCGAAATCGAGCCCTTCGACCACGCGACGGTGGCCGCGGCCAAGCACGCGGCGGCGCGCACCAAGGCCGGCAAGCTGGTGTCCGTCGCCGGTGGCGGCGATACGGTGGCAGCGCTCAACCACGCTGGCGTCGCCGACGACTTCACCTATGTCTCGACCGCCGGCGGTGCCTTCCTGGAATGGATGGAAGGCAAGCCTTTGCCCGGCGTCGACGTGCTGAAGCGGTAGGCTTCCGGGAAAAGTGTGAAACGGTTTTCCGTTCGGAATTGCGTCAAGACATAGAAATTGAGTGGTTCAGCGTTTCCACGAGGCGATGGACCACGCAAGAACATTTTGCACCAGGCAGAAATGCCTTGCGCCGCGGAAATGCGCCCGGAACCAGCAAATGACCGACTCGCCGGGAGCAAACGAGGGCGCCTGAGACTTTCAATCGATTCGAGCTTTCCGACGCCATTCCTTTGGCGGTAGACTTCCGTTAAGCGCGGAACGAACCCCTTCAGGAGAAGCAGAATGAGCGAACGTCTCGAAGACATTGCCGCCGCGATGGTGGCCAACGGCAAGGGCCTGCTGGCCGCCGATGAGAGTTCTGGCACCATCAAGAAGCGCTTCGATGTCATCGGCGTCGAATCGACCGCCGACAGCCGCCGCGATTACCGCGAGATGATGTTCCGCGCCTCCAACGCGATGACCAGGTATATCTCTGGCGTCATCCTCTATGACGAGACCATCCGCCAGAAGGCGGCCGACGGCACGCCGCTGGTCGATATCATCAAGGCGGCCGGCGCCATTCCCGGCATCAAGGTCGATGCCGGCGCCAAACCCCTCGCCCGCTTTCCCGGCGACACCATCACCGAAGGCCTCGATGGCCTGCGCGAACGGCTTGCCGACTATTACAAGCTCGGCGCCCGTTTCGCCAAATGGCGCGCGGTGATCGACATCGACACGGCCAAGGGCGTGCCTTCGGTCAATTCGATCGCCTCGAACACCCATGCGCTCGCCCGCTATGCCGCCCTGTGCCAGGAAGCCGGCATCGTGCCGATCGTCGAGCCGGAAGTGCTGATGGACGGTGCCCACGACATCGACACCTGCTACGAGGTCTCGAAGGCCACACTGATGAAGCTTTATGACGAGCTCTACGCGGCGCGCGTCGTGCTCGAAGGCTCCATCCTGAAGCCGAACATGGTCATCGCGGGTAAGAAGTCGGGCAAGACGAACAGCCCCGAGGAAATTGCTGAAAAGACGATAAAACTGTTCCGCGAGACGGTACCGGTGGCGGTGCCGGGCATCGCCTTCCTCTCCGGCGGCCAGGAGGACGAGGAAGCGACCGCCAACCTCAACGCCATCAATGCCATCGGCCCGCATCCGTGGAAGCTGACCTTCTCCTACGGCCGCGCACTGCAGGCCGCCCCGCAGAAGGCATGGAGCGGCAAGGCCTCGAACGTCGCCGCCGGCCAGGCCGCCTTTACCCATCGCGCCCACATGAACCATCTTGCGGCATTGGGAAAATGGAAGCCAACGCTGGAAAGCGCCGCCTGATCGCAATTCGTCCGTCCTGCTGGAACCCGGGCCGACGTGCCCGGGTTTTTGTTTGTGGCTGTCGGACTTGGGCCAAGGTCTCCCCATTCCTATTTCCTCAAGGCGTCACTGGCGGCGATGTCGGTTTGCGCCCATCCCGAACGTCCTTGGGGTGCAGACAGGGAGAGGTTCATGCATCGCAACAAGGTCGTTTCACGCGAAGACTGGTTCCAGGCGCACAAGGCGCATTTGATCCGCGAGAAGGAGCTGACGCGGTTGCGCGAGCGCATCGCGGCCGAACGGCGTGAATTGCCGTGGTTGAAGATCAGGAAGGACTATGTTTTCGAGACCGCGCAAGGGCCGAAGAAACTGGCCGACCTGTTTGGCGCCAACAGCCAGCTGATTGTCTACCACTTCATGTTCGGGCCAGGCTGCGTCAATCATTGCGAGGGTTGCTCCTTCCTTGCGGATCATATCGACAGCGCCAATCTGCATCTGAGGCATCACGACGTGTCGCTGGTCGTGGTCGCGCGCGCGCCCCTGGCAGAACTTCTGCCTTACAAGCAGCGCATGGGCTGGAAATTCGATTGGGTGTCCTCCTATGCGTCGGATTTCAATTTCGACATGCAGGTTTCCTTCACCGACAGGCAGATCGCCACCGGCGACACCACCTACAATTTCGAGACTCGTCCCCGGACCTCGAAGGAGCTTCCGGGCACCAGCGTCTTCCACAGGGATGAGAATGGCGACATCTTCCTCACCTTCCTGTCGCGTGCCCGCGGCGGCGAGGCGCTGATCGGCACCTATGCCTATCTCGACATGACGCCGAAGGGGCGCAGCGAAAATGGTCCCTATCATGGCCTGATGGACTGGGTCCGCCTGCATGACGAATATCAGGACCGTCAGCCGGCGCAGAATGATGAACCGCCTGGCTGCTGCGACTGAAGATCGTTCACCTCGGCCGAAACTTGCGCTAAGGCTGACGCAGATCGTTGCACGGTATTGCCATGCGTTTCCCGGCCCTTCTCACCTGGCTCGCCTTCCCCGTCTATGTCTGGCAGGGCTTGGGCGTGCGCCGCCGCACTACGCGTATGCTGCCGGCGCAGGGCCCGGTCATGCATGAGATAGCAGGCAGCGCGCCGGCAATTTCGCTACTGGTGCTGGGCGATTCCTCCGCCGCCTCGGTCGGCATCGGCAATTCGGAAGACGGGCTTGCCGCGCAACTTGCCGCGCTGATCTCCCAGCGCACGGGCGGCGCCGTGCGCTGGCGCGCCGCCGGCTTCAATTCGGCGACGTCGGGCCAGATCCGCGACCATGTCCTGCCCAATCTGTCGGCCGATCCGTGGACGCATATCGTGCTTGCCATCGGCACCAACGACACCAAGAACTTCCACTCGGTGCCGCGCTTCAAGAGGGAGTTCGGCGGACTGCTCTACGCGCTGCGCGCCAAATGGCCGGAGGCGCGCGTCGTGTGGTCGCCGGTGCTGGAGTTCACGCGGGCGCCGGCCATGCCGCCGCTGCTCGGCAAGATACTGGAGATCCGCGCCACCGCAATGAACCGGATGGGCGAACGCCTCTGCCTGGAGCGCGGCGCGATGCCGGCGCCGCGCCTGCCGATCACCAATCCCGAAGCCGGTTTTGCGTCGGACGGCTTTCACGCCTCGGAGGCAGGGTATCGGGCCTGGGCGGAACATCTTGCCGGCCCGGTGCTTGGTGACTGAACGCCGACTGGCAGGTGGTTGCCAGGGCTATGCCAAATGCCCGAGCACAGCCGCCAGCGAGATCGCGGCCATGGCGAGCAGCGCCAGCTTCCAGAAATCACCGCGTCGCTTGAGCCCGGGCCAGCCAAGCGGCTTGATGAGCTGGATCACCATGAAACCGACAATGACAAGGGCGAGGAGTTTCGTCATGCCGCCTTTGACCAGCAACGCGGCCAACTGTCAAAGCGCCTTCTTCGATCTCTGAGAAACAACAGGCGCCGCGTCCCGGACCGGAACGCGGCGCTGCATCCCAAGGGAACGATCTACCTCAGCGGCTTGAGGCCGGCCTCGATCGAAGCGCGTTTTTCTTCGAGGAAAGGCGGCAGGGCAAGGCTTTCGCCCAGCGTCTCCAGCGGCTCGTCGGCGGTGAACCCCGGCCCATCCGTGGCGATCTCGAACAGGATGCCGTTCGGCTCGCGGAAATAGAGCGAGCGGAAGTAATAGCGCTCGACCTCGCCACTCGACGGCAGCCGGTATTCGGCCAGGCGCGCTGTCCATTGATGCAGCGTCTCCTGGTCGGGCGCCCTGAAGGCAACATGATGGACCGCACCGGCGCCTTGCCGCGCTGGCGCCAGGCCAGGCTGGACGGCAACATGAAGCTCCGCCGCCGGCCCGCCGGCGCCCATTTCGAAGACGTGGACCTGGCCTTCGCCGTCCGGCGAGGCATAGTCGCGGACCTCACGCATGTTCATCACCTTGGTCAGCACCGCCTCGGTGTTGGTGATGTCGGGAACGCTGATGACGATCGGCCCGAGCCCGCGGATCTGATGCTCGGTCGGCACCGGGCTTTGCGCCCAGGGATGGCTACCGCCCCCGCCGCCATCATTGACGAGCCGCAGACGCTGGCCTTCGGGATCTTCGAAATCCAGTGACGGGTAGCCGCCTATATCGGCAATCTCCCCTGTCACGACGCCTTCGCCGGCCAGATGCTGCTTCCACCAGGCAAGACTCTCCTGGCTGCCGACCCGGAGGCTGGTCCGCGGGATGCTGTGGGTGCCGCGCTTTTCGCGGCCAACCGGCCAGTCGAAGAAGGTGAGGTCGGTGCCCGGCGTTGCCTCGCCGTCAGCATAGAAGAGGTGGTAGGCCGAGGTATCGTCCTGGTTCACCGTCTTCTTGACCAGCCGCAGGCCCAGCACCTTGGTGTAGAAATGAAGATTGCCCGGTGCATTGGCGGTGATGGCGGTCAGATGGTGGATTCCAGTCAGTTGCAAGCTCATGGTCGTCTCCCTTTTTTAGCTATTTTTGGGGAACAATTTTCTCATTTCATATCAGAAGTGCGGCCCCTTCGCTGAAGGCCGATTATCCCAACAGTCCGTCATCACACGATGAACAATGTTGTCTGGATTGGTGTCTTACTGGTGAACAATTGGCGACAGTCGGACCTGTTGCGGCGGCATGGCGCCATGCAGCGAAAAACAACGCTTTCCGTGAGGATACACGCCGAACGGATCATCGTTCTGCGCCCTGCCATGCTCCTGACAGACTGCTGTCAGGAGGGGTATGCGATACTGCCTCCAGTCAGAGAGAGGAGAATAGCCATGAACGGTTTTACCATTCTGCGCGGCATGCAGCACTATGTCGGCAAGGTCCGCACGATGCGCAACGAGATCCGCACGCAGCGCTTCATGAACTCGCTTCCCGCCGACATCCGCAAGGACATCGGCTGGCCGGACATGTATGCCGACCGTCGCCTTCGCGGCAATTGAGACAAAAATTCGACGCAGCAGTTGGATGCGGATGCGTCAACGCCCAGATATTAATGCGTGGTCGCCCAAAGTGGCCCCGGTTTCGGGGGCACGACACGCGTGAAATGAGACCCGGCGCGCGAGGGATGGAGCGAGCTTATGCCCGATCAGAAGACAATCGGCTTCCTGTTCATCGAAGGTTTTGCTGATTGGGAATATGGGCTGCTGGCGGCCTCGGCGGTCGAATGGTTCGGCGCGCGAGCCGTGTCACTGACGCCGCACGGCAAGCCGGTGACGGGAATTAGCGGTTTTCGGTTGGCGCCGGACCGCTCGGCGAAAGCCGATGAAAACATCGATCTCGATGCTGTCGCCGTCATCGGCTCGGATCAGTGGGCTGGCAAGGCACCGCCGGACGCCGCCGAACTGCTCACGGCCATTGCGTCGCGCGGCGGTGTCGTTGGCGGTATCTGCGCCGGAACGCTGGCGCTGGCTCGGGCTGGCATCTTCGAGAATGCCAAGCATACCAGCAATGGCCGTGACTGGATCAATCGCCACGAAGCCGGCTATGCTGGCGATAACAATTATCAGGACGTGCCGCATGCCGTGGCCGACGGCAAAGTCGTTTCCGCGCCGGGTTCGGCGCCCGGCACCTTCGCTCTTGCCTTTCTACAGACGCTCTATCCCGAAAAAGGCAGCGATCTCGCGCGGATGCGGACGCTGTTCATGAAGGAGTATGCGGAAGCCTCCTGACAGTATGCTGTCAGGAGGCGCATGCGATGGTGACATAATGCGCGTGGCCGGCCGAGAGGACGATCGATGAAGAGCTGGAACGACAGGCTGAACACGCCTGGCATCAACGGCGTGAAACCAACGCCCCGCACCATGGGAGATGTCATCGAGGGCCAGCCGATGCTGGTACCGACCGTGCGGCAGGTCGACGATTTCATCCGCTCGATTCCCGAAGGCATTGGCATGGATATCCGCGCGCTGCGTACCGCGCTCGCCATCGAACATGGCGCCGAAGTGACATGCCCGGTCACGATAGGCTATCATCTGCGCACAGTCGCCGAAGCAGCCAACGAGGATCTCGGGCGCGGCATGACGCTTGGTGACATCGCACCCTTCTGGCGCGTGCTCGATGCGACGGCGCCGACAACGAGGAAATTGCCTTTTGGCGCGGAATTCGTCACCGCGCAGCGCAAGCGCGAAGGGCTGAAACCATAATGCATGCCGCCCCAAGGTGGGCGCCGGGCTGGGACAGCGGCATGCCTAGAGCAATTCCAGGAAGAGTGTGCTCCTGTCTTCCGCCCGGAATTGCGTCGAAACAGAGAGATGGAGCGGTTCGCCATTTCCGTGAAACGGTAAGCCGCTCTGGAAACAACACCGAGGGACGACACGATGCGCCGCGCCGACAGGCTCTTTCAGATCGTGCAGCATCTGCGTGGTGGCCGTCTGGTCACTGCCCAGAAGCTCGGCACGTGGCTCGAGGTTTCCGAGCGAACGATCTACCGCGACATAGCCGACCTGCAGTCGACCGGGGTACCGATCGACGGCGAGGCTGGTGTTGGTTACATGATGAGGGAGGGTTTCGACCTTCCGCCGCTGATGTTCACGCGTGACGAGATCGTGGCGCTGGTCGCAGGCGCGCGCATGGTGCGCGCCTTTGGCGGCGCCGCCATGGCGCGGGCCGCCGACGAGGCGCTGGTCAAGATCGGCGCCGTGTTGCCCGACACCGAGAAGGACCGTATCGCCCGCGTGCGCGCCGCCCGCGAGGCGCTCGGCCC
>NZ_VFVX01000054.1:0-24867 GCF_006442395.1 Mesorhizobium sp. B2-3-5
TGTTGCATCGCAGCCACAGTGACCTTCGCCCAGGGGAGTAGGGGAGTAGGGCAGTAGGGCAGTAGGGCAATGAGGCGGTAGGTGGAAGTCGAAAGTAGATCGGATGTCTCCTCGTGGACTGTCGTCCCTACTGCCCTATTGCCTTACTGCCTTGAGAGAAAACCAATGCTTGGACGTCTCAACCATGTCGCGCTTGCGGTGCCGGATCTGGCCGCCGCCGCCGCTGCTTACCGCAACACGCTCGGCGCCGAAGTGACGGAGCCGCAGGCTTTGCCGGAGCACGGCGTCACCGTGGTGTTCGTCAATGTCGGCAACACCAAGATCGAACTGCTGGAGCCCTTGGGCGAGGGCTCGCCGATCGCGGCGTTTCTCGCGAAGAACCCGGCTGGCGGCATGCATCATCTCTGCTACGAGGTCGACGACATCCTGGCCGCTCGTGACCAGCTCAAGGCCGCCGGCGCCCGCGTGCTGGGCGACGGCAACCCGAAGACCGGCGCCCATGGCAAGCCGGTGCTGTTCCTGCATCCGAAGGATTTCTTCGGCACGCTGATCGAACTGGAGCAATCATGAGCTGGGTTTCGTTCACCGCCCTGTTTTTCGCGACCTGGTGGGTGGTGCTGTTTGCCGTGCTGCCGTTCAGTGTCCGCACGCAGGATGATGATCACGACGTGACGCTGGGCACCGTTCCAAGCGCGCCGCGCGGGCCGCACATGCTGCGCGCCGTGATCCGCACCACCATCGTCACGGCCATTCTCATGGCCATCTTCTATGGCCTGACGCACGGGCTGGGATACAGCCTCAACGACATCCCGCACATCGTGCCGGATTTCGGACAGACTCCAGCGAAGTAGATCGCCTGGCAAGGCCGCTGCGGCTGCATCGAGATTGTGAGGATGCGGCCCGCGATGCTGCCGCGTTTTCGCGGCCATACACCTGCTGACGCGAGGTCATGTGACTTGGCAACTCATCGCGCTAACCGGGTGATTGCACAAAAAAAATGCAAGGCACAAGGCCTTGCAATTAAACGCGTCCGATCTGTTTCCGGTTTCCGGCGGCAGCGAGTAACCGCGCCTAGATCGCATCCTCCCAAGACTTTGACCGCGTAGGAGAGCAGATTTTTCTCTGCCCTCTCGGTTATCGCGGCACACTAGCCTAAGCCGAATGAAAATGTCACGAAGAATTTTGCCTCGAAACAGGCATTCTCGTGCTGCACTGCACAATAGTATGGCATGCTTTGCTTTCGAAACGACCAGCAAGGCATAGCGCAGCCTTTGCGGCATGTCCTGAATTGACGCGCGCAAAGAATTGAAGGCCAAGCCCCAAGACGTTCGGTGCGCTTCATTGCCAGCGCCGCCTGATCGGAAACCGAAGGATTCCGGCCTGAAGCGCGGCATTGTGCCGGTGTGGCCGGGTTTCCAATCCGTCATGAAATGGCTATGAAGCCGGGGCAAGCAAGCCTGCGTCGCGCCGATTCTGGCGTGGCCGTTCTCATTCACGGACCAGTCCATGCGTTTGTCGCGCTACTTCCTGCCCATCCTCAAAGAAAATCCGCGCGAGGCCGAGATCGTCTCGCACCGGTTGATGCTGCGTGCCGGCATGATCCGTCAGCAGGGGCAGGGCAGTTTTTCCTGGCTGCCACTCGGCAAGCGGGTGCTGGACAAGGTCTGCCAAATTATCCGTGAGGAGCAGAACCGCGCCGGCGCGCTGGAAATCCTGATGCCGACCATCCAGTCGGCCGATCTGTGGCGCGAAAGCGGCCGCTACAACGACTATGGCAAGGAGATGCTGCGCATCAAGGACCGTCAGGACCGCGACATGCTCTACGGCCCGACCAATGAGGAAATGGTCACCGAGATTTTTCGCGCCTATGTGAAGTCCTACAAGGATTTGCCGCTCAACCTCTACCATATCCAGTGGAAGTTCCGCGACGAGGTGCGGCCGCGCTTCGGCGTCATGCGTTCGCGCGAGTTCCTGATGAAGGACGCCTACTCCTTCGACCTCGACTTCGAGGGCGCGAGAGCCGCCTACAACAGGATGTTCGTGTCGTATCTGCGCACCTTCACGCGCATGGGCCTGCAGGCGATCCCGATGCGCGCCGACACCGGGCCGATCGGTGGCGATCTTAGCCATGAATTCATCATCCTGGCCGACACCGGCGAGAGCCAGGTTTTCTGCCATCGCGACTATCTTTCGCTTGCCGTGCCCGGCGCGAACACCGACTTCGCCAATGACGGCGAGATCGCTGATATCGTCAAGACGTGGACGACGCCTTACGCCGCAACCGACGAAATGCATGACGAGGCGGCCTGGGAAAAGGTTCCCGAGAACGACAAGGTTTCGGCACGCGGCATCGAGGTCGGTCACATCTTCCATTTCGGCGAGAAGTATTCAAAGCCGATGGGCGCCAAGGTGACCGGCCCCGACGGCAAGGATCATTTCGCCTCCGGCGGCTCCTATGGCATCGGGCCGTCGCGGCTGGTCGCGGCAATCATCGAGGCCAGCCACGACGAGAACGGCATCATCTGGCCGGAGGCGGTGGCGCCCTTCGACATCGGCCTGATCAACATGAAGGTCGGCGACGCCGACTGCGATCGCGTCTGCGACGAACTCAATGCCGCCTTCACCGCTGCAGGCAAGGATGTGCTCTACGACGACACCGACCAGCGGCCGGGCGGCAAGTTCGCCACCGCCGACCTGATCGGCCTGCCCTGGCAGGTGATCGTGGGCCCACGCGGCGTGGCCGCCGGCGAGGTGGAAATCAAGAATCGCAAGACCGGCGAGCGCGTAACGCTGCCGGTCGCTGACGCGAAAAAACGCTTCGGTGTCGCCGCATGAGCGAGGCGGTTGCGGCAAGATCGGCGGGCGCTGGTCCCTTTTCCATCTTCGAACGCACGGTTGCGTGGCGTTACCTCCGTTCGCGGCGCAAGGAGACGGTGATCTCGGTCATCGCCTCGATCTCCTTCCTCGGCATCATGCTGGGGGTGGCGACGCTGATCGTGGTCATGGCCGTGATGAACGGGTTCCGCGCCGAGCTTTTGACGCGCATCCTGGGCGTCAATGGCCACCTGATCGTGCAGCCGCTCGATTCGCCGCTCGAGGACTATGCCCAGGTCGCCAGCCGCATCAACGGCGTGGCCGGCGTCAAATATGCTCTCCCATTGATCGATGGCCAGGTGCTGGCGCAAGGCAATGTCGGCGGCGGCTCGGGCGCGCTGGTGCGCGGCATTCGCGGCGAGGATCTCGGCAAGATCGCGATCGTCGCCGGCAACATCAAGCAGGGCTCGATCGCCAGCTTCGATAGCGGCGAGGGCGTGGCCATCGGCAAGCGCATGGCCGAGAATCTCGGCCTGACGCTGGGCGACACCATCACGCTCATCTCGCCGGAGGGCGACGTGACGCCGCTTGGCACGACGCCGCGCATGAAGGGCTACAAGATCGCGGCGATCTTCGAAGTCGGCATGTCGGAATATGACAGCTCCATCGTCTACATGCCGTTCTCCGAGGCGCAGCTCTATTTCAACATGGACGGGCGTGCGCAGACGATCGAGATCTATGTCGACAATCCCGACGATGTCGACGCGCTGAAGCCGAAGATAGAGGAAGCGGCGCAACGGCCGATCGACCTCGTCGACTGGCGCCAGCGCAACGAGACCTTCTTTTCCGCGCTTCAGGTCGAGCGCAACGTCATGTTCATGATCCTGACGCTGATCGTGCTGGTGGCGGCACTCAACATCATCTCCGGCCTTGTCATGCTGGTGAAGGACAAGGGGCACGACATCGCCATCCTGCGCACCATGGGCGCCTCGCGCGGGGCGATCCTGCGCATCTTCCTGATGACGGGAGCCGCGATCGGCGTGACAGGCACCATCGCCGGCGTGCTGCTCGGTGTCGTCATCTGCCTCAATATCGAATCAATCCGTCAGTTCTTCTCCTGGATGACCGGCAAGGTGCTGTTCAATCCGGAGCTCTATTTCCTCAGCCAGCTGCCGGCGAAAATGGATCCGCGCGAGACGACCTATGTCATCATCATGGCGCTCGGCCTCTCCTTCCTGGCAACGGTGTTCCCGGCATGGCGGGCGGCCCGTCTCGATCCGGTCGAAGCCTTGAGGTATGAGTGATGGCCGAGGCCATTATCGAGCTGAAGAGCGTCGAGCGGCATTATGTCCAGGGGCCGCGCAAGCTCACCATTTTGAACGGCGCCGATTTTTCGCTGCGGCGCGGCGAGATGGTGGCGCTGGTGGCGCCATCAGGCACCGGCAAGTCGACACTGCTGCATACGGCCGGCCTGCTGGAGCGTCCCGATGCCGGCGACGTGATCCTGTCGGGCCGGGCCTGCGGCCGGCTGTCCGACGACGAGCGCACGGCGATCCGCCGCAACGATGTCGGCTTCGTCTATCAGTTCCATCACTTGCTGCCGGAGTTTTCCGCGCTGGAAAACATCATGATGCCGCAGCTGATCAAGGGTTTGCCGCGCAAGGAAGCGGCTGAACGCGCGGCGCAGTTGCTCGACTACATGCAGATCGGCAAGCGCGCATCGCACCGGCCCGCCGAGCTCTCCGGCGGCGAGCAGCAGCGTGTCGCCATTGCGCGTGCGGTTGCCAATGCGCCGCTGGTGCTGCTGGCCGACGAGCCGACCGGCAATCTCGACCCGGTCACCGCGTCCTATGTCTTCGAGGCACTGGAGGCGCTGGTCCGGCAATCAGGCCTCGCGGCGCTGATCGCCACTCACAATCACGAGCTGGCATCGCGCATGGACAGGCGCGTCACGCTGGCCGACGGCAAGGTTGTCCCATTGTAGGCTGCGCAATAATGCGCGATGGCGTGTCTGGCCGCCTGTGGTTCGCACACCCGGCTCGTGTTATCGTAAGCTCTGGGAGACGGCGGACGCGCCGTGAGCGCCCGCCCGCTCCCCATTGTGGGAGGAACCAATGGCTTACTACGTGCTGCTCTCGAATTTCACAGACCAAGGTATCAAGAGCATAAAGGATACTCAGAAGCGTGCCGAGGCCTTCAAGGCGATGGCCAGCAAAAGCGGCGTCAAGGTTCACACCCTGTTGTGGACACTTGGCCAACATGATGTCGTGGCGATTGCCGAAGCCGACGACGACATTGCTGCGACGGCATTATCCCTGTCGATCGCATCGCTGGGCAACATCAGAACTCAGACTCTGAGAGCGTTCGATACGGCGGATATGGCCAAGGTAATGGCAAAGATGGCCTGACCAGTGCCGTGCTGCCGTGCGCGAGCAATCGAAGCCGGCGCCGTAAGTTGGAGATAGAAGGAAATTTTGCACCTCGGCTGGCAGCTACCGGCCGCCCAAATGGTGCAGCGGCAATCGGCCGCGACAGCCACTTCAATGGCAAAGGCATTCATGCCGTCCGGTTAGAGCGGTTTACAGTTTCACAGAAACGGTGAACTGCTCTAACTCTTTGACGCAATTCCAGGAAAACCGTTTGACACTTTTCCTGGAATTGCCTCAAGCTCTTTGTTTTGACGCAATTCCGAACGGAAAACCGTTTCACACTTTTCCTGGAATTGCTCAGGTCACCGCGCCTCTCATCAATGGGTTGAAGGCCTCCTACTTGCGGCGGGCTTGATGCTGGCAATCGCAGCCGCGACTTCCCGGTCATCGGGAACTGCCCGGCTGTAGGTGTGAAGATCGCTTGCCGCGGAGTTGAGATCACCAAGGGCGAGACGCGCCATGCCGCGCTGCTTCAGCGCGGCCAAATTGCCGGGGTCCTGGGCAATGGCGAGAGAGAGGTCCTCGACAGCCTCACTCGCACGGCCGGCTTCCATCTTGATCCTCGCACGTTCGACCATGAACCCTGCATTGTTGGGATCGAGGGAAATTGCTCGGTCGAAATCGCTCAAAGCAGAAGCAAACTGTTTCAGGTCTTCAAAAACAAGACCACGGCTGTGATAGACAAAGGCTTTGTGCGGCGCCAAGTCTATTGCGTGATTGGCGTCCGCGAGTGCTTCCTGATAAAGGCCGAGGGATCGCAGGGCGGCCATACGATTGTCGACGTAGCCAGCCACGGTCGGATTCGCCACGATGAGGCGTGAGAAATCTTTGACAGCTTCGGAAAATATTCCGAGTTGCATGAGCGCATTGCCCCTTCGAAGAAGAAGGCGATTGGTCATCTCCCCGCCAGGTCGGCCTCTCAATGCAATCGAGCAATAGTAGACCTTGTCGTTCGGTGTCTTCGAATGAATACAGCGCTCTATTTCGGCGTTGGAGGCTTTTGCGTCCGAAGTGCCACTAAGGAAAGCGACCGGGATCAGTCCCATCGCCAAAATTCCAAAAACCCGCCAAGTCATCACGAGACTCCCCATAGCCACACACGCGAATATCATGAGAGATTTGCCAGTGACGAGGGTACTTTGATGGGAAGAATGCATCGAACTCCCCAAAGTCGTCTGGCACATCGGACAGGCCGATCCCGATTGAGCGCGCGGCCAGCGGGTGATGGGCAAGGGAAAATACGGTGGTGCCAATCAGGCTGACCGTTGGCGAAAGCGCATGAGACAAGGCCGCCGATGGCGACTTTCCCGCAGTGGTGTCACATGGGCACTGGTCGTGTTGGGATTGCGATCTGTTCCGCCTTGATCGCACTGAAGGCTCATTGGCGGCTCTCAGGATAGGGTGATCATCATCCCGATAAACTCGCCGGGCGAAGACCCCAACAACCTCGAAGCCCGGCGAGCCTACAACCTGATCAGAGTACGCAATCAGGACCGGGATCAACCGGCAACACCTACAGAGCAAGACGGATGCCAGCGCCTTCGTCTTGAAATGAGACAGGAAGCCTGGTGGCGCGACGCAATTGTCAGAACCATCCGTCGTCGTCATGCGCCATGTCGGCGCGACAGCCTTTGAACGGTCTGCTGGCACCGCTTTGTCAAACGACCTTCCGGACCGGTTAACCCTTCACTAACTGTGTCAAATTCTCCTCCTATCCCCCTGCGCTCGGTCGTTGACATTCGAACAAAATTAGAACAAAATACGAACATACAAACAACAGGAGAGAGTTATGACCGATCTGGTTCAGGATGTCGTCTCGCTTGTCTGCATGAGCACATTCCTCATTTCCATGGCGATCTGGATCGGAGCCATGTGAACTGGCGGCGTGCCGTCGCTGTTTCCTTGATGGCCAGGGACCGCTTCGCCCGTTAAGTCTTTCTTGCCGCCCCGACGTTAGGGTGCCCTGAAGGCAGGGAGCAACGTCCAGGTGTCGCCGATCGTTACGGCCATTCTCGTGGCCAGCAATCTCGGGCTGATCTTTCTCTTGATGACCGTGCCGCTTGGTTTGCGCACGGTCAGGGTGAGCCGCGTGATTGCCATGGACCGCCAGCGCCTCTGGCAAGCGCTGTGGCCACTTGGCAGCGATGGCGGCTGGTCCGGTGAAATCCTGTCGGCCGAAGCACTGGACGGGGAGGGCGTGGCCCGCATCATGCTGTCGTGGGAAGGCCGCGACGGCAAGCCGATCGAGCGAAGGTCAAGGTTTGAGGACGTTGTCGAGGGCAGCCGCTTTTCGATGCGCGTCATCGAGGATACCGCGCTCGATAGTTCTTTCTGGAAGGACTATCGGGAGACCACCGAGCTGGTTTCCGAGGGGCATGGCACAAGGGTGACCCTTGGCCGGACCGACCGCTACCGCGGCATCGCCTTCCTGGTGTTCCGTTACTTCGCCATGCGACGCGAGCTCTCCAAGCTGCAAGGCTGGGCGACGACCGGGCGTTATCGCAAAGGCGGCTGGTTCGAGCATCCGCTGAGCCAGATCGGCTTTGCGGTGCTGTCGGCATTGATCCTGTGGCCGTTCTTCGGTCTCCATCTTGGCGGGCTGGCGCTGGCCGCGATCCTGACCTCGGTCGTGGCCTTGCACGAGCTCGGCCACATGGCGGCGTTCCGGCTGATGGGACACCGCAAGGCGCGAATGATCTTCATCCCGCTGCTCGGCGGCATCGCCATTGGCGGCCGGCCCTACAACAGCCGGTTCGAAGTGGCCTTCGTGGCATTGATGGGGGCGGGGTTCTCAGCCTTCCTGGTGCCGATCGTCATTGCCGGCAGCGCGCTTGCCGGCGCCGAGGGGCACAAGGCCGCCGCCGCGCTGCTCGCGGCGCTGGCGGGCTGCGCGGCCCTGTTCAACATCGCCAATCTGGTGCCGGTGTGGAAGTTCGATGGCGGCCAGGTGCTGCGCCAGATCTGCCCCGGGCCGATCGCGCTGGCGCTGGCCTCGTTCTTCCTGCTCTCGGCATTCTTGATGCTTGGCCGGCAGGCCGGTTTCTCGTCCGGCTTCCTGCTCGCCGCCGGGGCAGTCTTTTCGATCCTCAGCCTGCTGACCATGGGCAGCGGGGTGAAGCCGCGCCACGAACTGGAGCCGATCCGCACGGTCGACCGCTTCGCTATGGCGGGCGCGCTGCTGGCGGTGTTCGTCATCCATGGCTGCGGCGTCCTGTGGGCGTCGGCGCAACTGATCTAGGCAGGTTCCCGGCCGGGAAGATTCAACCGGCTTTGCGAGCCTCTTCGGCGGGCATAGCCGCGGCGGGACCGAAGACGTCCTCGAAAGCGGATTTCAGCGCCAGATCGAGGTCCCCCATTGTCACGGGAAGACCAAGGTCGACGAGACTGGTGACGCCATGGTCCTGCACGCCGCACGGCACGATGCCGCCGAAATGGCCGAGGTCCGGCTCGACATTGATGGCGATGCCGTGGAAGCTCACCCAGCGCCGCAGCCGGATGCCTATCGCGGCGATCTTGTCCTCGGCCGGCGAGGCGTCCGGCAGGGCAGGGCGATCCGGCCGCACCACCCAGACGCCGACACGGTCCTCGCGCCGTTCGCCGCGCACGTTGAAGGCGGCGAGCGTGCCGATGATCCACTGTTCGAGCGCGGCGACGAAGGCGCGAACGTCCTCTCGGCGCCGTTTCAGGTCGAGCATGACATAGGCAACCCGCTGGCCGGGCCCATGATAGGTGTATTCGCCGCCGCGACCGGCCGAAAACACCGGAAAGCGATCAGGATCGATCAGGTCCTCGATACGGGCGCTCGTGCCGGCGGTATAGAGCGGGGGATGTTCGACCAGCCAGACCATTTCTCCGGCCGCTCCGCTGCGGATCGCCTCGGCGCGCGCCTCCATGAAAGCCAGCGCATCGGGATAGGCGGTGAGGCCAGGCTCGACCAGCCATTCGACCGGCGCCGAACCGGGGAGCGGCAGGAACGACGTGGCGATCTGGCTGCGTTCTGGCATGGCTTCTCGTTTTTTCGCTTGTGCATCCCACGGGTCAAGCCCGAAGCATGTGTCCGGGCGACATGCATCCGCTCTCCATATGGCGATATCGGGCGTAAACGTCCAGTTGCGGGCGCTCATTCCAATCCTGTGGACCGTTATGCCAATCGCTTGAGATTATTGCTCGCCACGCACTTGTTTCGCCGGAAACGATTTGCTACACGCCGCGAGCCGGTCGGTTCCGGCTCCTACCACGTGCGGTCGTGGCGGAATTGGTAGACGCGCAGCGTTGAGGTCGCTGTGGGGCAACCCGTGGAAGTTCGAGTCTTCTCGACCGCACCAAAATTTCCCCAAGTGTTTGTTGGACGAAACTTCGAACCGAAGCGGCCGTCGGCGCGTCGTCGTCTCCGCAGGCCAAACAGAAGCAGCGGCAGGCTCTAAGGATTGCGCCGCCTTTTCCCGCGCCAATTTGCCGAAGGCCGAGATGACAGCGCCGGCATGGCCCATGCCGGCCTTTTGGGGCGGAAAGGCTGGCGCTATGGGCGGTTGGCCCTGGACGATGATGCAATGTGACGAAGTGGCCCGGCAGAAATCCTGCCTATCCCGTCCACCCCAGGCCAGCCGAGATACAATTGATCGATACGAGCAGAGCGTCGGTCGCCCGCTTTTGATCCGCTGTCCCGATCTTTGACCTGACTTCGCGCAGCAGTTCGACCTGCAGCCGGTGAATGTCATCCATCTGCCGCCGCAGATTGTCGAAACGCCGCTTGAACATCGGAAAGCGGGCGGAAAGATCGCCTCCCGTGAGGTCACCGATAAGGCGCCGCGTCAACTCGTATTCGGCGGCGATGCGGGCGTAGATTCGCCCAGCCGCTTGGCTGTCGGACACCAGGCCGGCGTAGAGCCGCGCGATCCCCATGTCGGACTGGTAAAGCGTCTTTTCGGCCTCGTCGACGATCAGGCGGAAGAAGCGCGAGTGCTCGAACATGCGGGCCAGAAGCTCGCGCCCGGCCTCGCCGCGCACCGCGACGAACGAGCTGAGTGCGCTGCCGATGCCATACCAGCCGGTCAACAGGTGCCGGTTCTGGCTCCAGGCGAACACCCAGGGAATGGCGCGCAGGTCGGCAATGCCGCTGGCGCCGAAACGGCGATCCGGCCGTGAGCCCATTTTCAGGAGCGCCAATTCCGCGACCGGGCTCGCCTGGTTGAAATAATCGAGGAAGCCCGGCTCGGCCATCAACCTGGCATAGGATGCCTGCGACATGCCCGCCAGCGCTTCCAGCGCTTCGTCGAACTCCGGCGTTTCCTTCGGCACGACATCGCCCGCCGATCCGACACTATGGGCCAGTACGCCGGCGGCGAGAACCTCGAGCTGGTTGAGGCCGGTGCCGCGATTGGCGAATTTCGACGATACGACCTCGCCCTGCTCCGTCACCCGCATGGCTCCGGCAACGGTGCCTGCCGGCTGTGCCGCGATTGCCCGGCCGGTCGGCGCGCCGCCACGACTGACAGAGCCGCCGCGACCGTGAAAGAAGCTGATCCTGACCCTATGCTTACGGCCGATGGCAGCGAGGCGCTTTTGCGCTTTTGCCAGTTCCCAATTGGAGGCCAGGAAACCGCCGTCCTTGTTGGAATCCGAGTAGCCAAGCATGATCTCCTGGCGCGCGCCGAAATCCTGCACCGTCCGCCTCACCAGCGAAACGCCGAGCAATTCGTTCAGGATGACGGGTGCTGCCTGCAGATCGGCGATGGTCTCGAACAATGGCACGATCCGCAGCCTGATTGCGCCGCCGCCACCAGGCGCGGTTGAAAGTCCGCAATATTGGGCCAGTAGATAGACCGCGAGCAGATCGTCGGCCGAGCGGGTCATACTGAGAACGAAAGAGCCGAAGGCGTCGGCATCCGAGCTGGAGATCTGCTCGCGGATGACGGAGAATGTCGAAAGCAGTTCACCTGCTTCCGGCGAAAGCCGGCCTGTGTCGATCTCCAGCCGTTCGCCCCCACTTAAGGCCGCGCGAATGCGCGCCGACCATTGCGGTGTGCCGGCCGCGACCGGATCTGTGGGATTTGTCAGCGCAAACAGCTCGGCCAGCACCCGGTTGACGACCGTGGAGTTCTGCCGGATGTCGAGCGAGACGGTACGGAAGCCGAAGCTTCCGACCTGCCAAAGCAGGGGCTGCACGAAACGCCTGGCTACCGCGCGCCCTCCAATCGCTTCGAGAACGCATGACAGGCTGTTCAGATCGGCACGAAACGCCTCCGCCGAGAGGTACGCCGCCGTGCCGCCGTCTCGCGTGGCCTCCAGCCGGGCAAGCAAGGCCGAAGCGAACTGGCGAAGCGGTTCGTCAGGGTTGCGGGTGGCGATCTCTCGCGCCTGTCCGCTTTTATCAAGCGCCGTTTGCAGCACCGGCTTGAAGCTGGCCGGCAGCTCAATGACGTTCGAGCTGGCGCTGAGCACCGTCACCAGCCGCTGCACCTGCGTCAGATACCAGCCTATGGCGGTATTGCGGTACTCGGCCACGGCATGGACGGTGACCGCGGCCGTCACGTTTGGATTGCCATCGCGGTCGCCGCCGATCCACGAGGCATAGCGCATGAAAGAAGGGATTCTGATCGGCTCTCCCGGATAGTGACGCTGGAAAGCGCCTTGAAGCTTGCCGTAAAGCTGCGGCGTTGCCTCGAAGATGACTTCGCGAAAGAAATGCAGGCCCCAGGCGATTTCGCGTTCGACCGTCGGACGCTCCAGCCGCAGTTCGCCCGTCATCCACAGAAGCTCGATCTCGCTTTCCAGATCGGCGACCAACAGGTCGCGTTCGCCCGGCGCCCAGCGCGGCTGGTCGAGTTCGGTCAGCTTGCGATAGATACGGCGGTGGATTTCCAGAACCGTGACGCGTTTGGCCTCTGTCGGGTGCGCGGTCATGGTCGGGCCGACGCAAAGCTCATCGAGCGCCGCCTGGACTTCCTCCGCCGAGTGGCCGTTCGCCGCCATCTGCGCGATCACGCTGGCGAACGACCCGGGCACTTCGTCGACGCCGGCGCCTTGTTCGAGTTCGCGACGCGTTCGCATGGCAAGCAACTCGTCGGCAATCGTCAGCAACTGGAACCACACGCCGCTCGCCTGAAGTGCCGGGATGCGCTGCTCCGCGGCAAGCGAGACAAGCGACCTGCGTCCGCTTAGAACAGCGGCGATCTCGGGCTCACGCGCGCTTGCGACCTGAAGCAGCAGGCGCAACAAAAGGCTGCGCTCGTCCTCACGAAATCTGATGCGCCTACTCTGTTCCAAATCAGTTTCCTGACCCGTCCATCGATTGCCACTGTGGCCGCGCCCTTGGAGCGGTTCAGTGACTGCATGAGACGCTGAACCGCTCCAAGTATTTGTTTTTATGCACCGCTTGCGTTCGCGCTATGCGGTCTTCGGCCGCTTGGCCATCAAGCCGCCTTCTTTATGCGTGCCAGCGTGTCGGCCACGACCTCGCCGAAGGAGGATGGCGTCGGCACGATGACGACGCCGGCCTCTTTCAGGATTTCGACCTTCTCCTGCGCCGACTCGCCGAAGGCCGAAATGATGGCGCCGGCGTGGCCCATGCGGCGGCCTTTCGGCGCCGAAAGGCCGGCGATATAGGCGATCAATGGCTTGCGCATGTTGTCGCGCGCCCAGATCGCGGCTTCGGCTTCCTGCGGCCCGCCGATCTCGCCGATCATGACCACGGCATCGGTCTCGTCATCCTGCTCGAACAGCCTCAGAATGTCCTTGAAGGACGAGCCGTTGATCGGATCGCCGCCGATGCCGACGCTGGTCGACACACCAATGCCAAGCGCCTTCATCTGCGAGGCGGCCTCGTAGCCGAGCGTTCCCGAGCGGCCGACAATGCCGATGCGGCCGGGCAGGTAGATCGAGCCGGGCATGATGCCCATCAGCGCCTGTCCCGGCGTGATGATGCCGGCGCAGTTCGGGCCGACCAGCCTCATGCGGTCCTCGAAGCGGTAGCGGCGCATGTAGCGCTTGACCTGCATCATGTCCTGCGAGGGGATGCCGTCGGTGATGCAGACGCAGAGTTTTATCCCCGCATCCGCCGCCTCCATGATCGAATCGGCGGCGAAGGGCGGCGGCACGAAGACGATGCTGGCCTCGGCGCGGGTTTCGCGCACCGCGCCCTTGACCGTGTTGAAGACGGGCAGGCCGAGATGTGTCTGGCCGCCCTTGCCGGGGGTGACACCGCCGACGAGCTTGGTGCCATAGCGCTTCATGTCCTCGGCGTGGAAGCTGCCGATCTTGCCGGTGAAGCCTTGCACGATAACGCGCGTGCTGCGGTTGAGCAGGATTGCCATGGTTTCGACCTCCCTCAGGCTGCTTTTTTCTCATTGGCCGCACGCCACGCGGCGACGGCCTTTTCGGCGGCTTCGGCCAGCGTATCGGCGACGATCACCGCCTCGCCGGAATCGGCCAGGATGCGGCGCCCTTCCTCGGCCTTGGTGCCGGAGAGCCGCACAACCAACGGCACGGTGACGCCAACTTCACGGATCGCCTTGACGACGCCTTCGGCGACCCAGTCGCAGCGATTGATGCCGGCGAAGATGTTGACGAGGATGGTCTCGACATTCTTGTCGCCAAGCACGGCGCGGAAGGATTTCGCCACCCGCTCGGGCGAGGCGCCGCCGCCGATGTCGAGGAAGTTGGCCGGCTCGCCGCCGGCGATCTTGATCATGTCCATGGTCGCCATCGCGAGGCCGGCGCCATTGATGATGCAGCCTATGTTGCCGTCGAGGCCGACATAGGAGAGGCCGCGGTCGCTGGCGAAGGTCTCGCGCGGGTCTTCCTGGCTCTTGTCGCGCAGCTCCGAAATTTCCGGCCGGCGGAACAGCGCGTTCTCGTCGAACGACATCTTGGCGTCGAGCGCTACCAGATTGCCGTCGCGGGTCACCACCAGCGGATTGATCTCCAGCATGGAGGCGTCGTAGTCGCGGAACACCTGGTAGCAGCTGAAGATGGTCTCGGTCGCCTTGCCGATAAGGCTGTCCTCCAGCCCGAGCCCGAAGGCGATCTCGCGCGCCTGGAAGCGCTGCATGCCGACGCCGGGATCGACGGTCGCGCGGATGATGGAATCAGGTTTTTTCTCGGAGATGTCCTCGATCTCCATGCCGCCGGCGGCGGAGGCCACGATCATGACGCGTTCTTCCTTGCGGTCGAGTACGAAGCCGAGATAGAGCTCCTGGGCGATGTCGACCGCTTCTTCCAGATAGAGCCGCGAGATCAGCTTGCCGCGCGGACCGGTCTGCTGGGTCACCAGCTTGCGGCCGAGCATCGCTTCGGCGGCGCTCGAGATCTCCTCGTCATTCGTGCACAGCTTGATGCCGCCGGCCTTGCCGCGGGCGCCCGAATGAACCTGCGCCTTCAGCACCCATTTGCCGCCGCCGATCTCGCGTGCCCGGTAGGTCGCCTGCTCGGGGCTGTAGGCCAGCCCGCCGCGCGGCACATGCACCCCGTGACGGGCGAGCAGTTCCTTGGCCTGATATTCGTGGATGTCCATTGTTGTCCTCCCGTTACCGTCAATGCGTGGCGGCGCGCGCCTGGTCGGCGCGTTCGATGGCTTCGTTGACCACCAGGACGTTCCTCGCCATGCGCTCCGACGCGGCGTCGATCATCTTGCCGTCGAGGGCGGCCGCTCCCTTGCCGAGCGCCTCGGCCTCCTTCAGCACTTCGAGGATGCGCCTGGCGCGCGTCACCTCCTTTTCCGGAGGCGAGAAGACGTCGTTGGCGAGTGCGATCTGCGAGGGGTGGATCGCCCATTTGCCTTCGATGCCAAGGGCTGCGGCGCGCCTGGCTCCAGCGACATAACCCTCCGGATCGGAGAAATCGCCGAACGGTCCGTCGATGGCGCGCAGGCCGTATGCCCGGCAGGCGACCGTCATCCGCGACAGGGCGAAATGCCATTGGTCGCCGGGATAGTCGGGATTGAGGCCGCCGATGTTGACGGTGCGCGCCTTGCAGCTTGCCGCATAGTCGGCGACGCCGAAATGCATCGCCTCCAGCCGGCCGGGTGTCGCGGCAATGGCCTCGACATTGGCCATGCCGAGCGCGGTCTCGATCAGCGCTTCGAGACCGACGCGGGTCTTGAAACCCTTGGCCATCTCGATCTGGTTGACCATGGCCTCGACCATATAGAGGTCGGCCGGCACGCCGACCTTCGGCACCAGGATGGTGTCCAGGCGGTCACCGGCCTGTTCCATCACGTCGACCACGTCGCGGTACATGTAATGGGTGTCCAGACCGTTGATGCGCACCGAGACGGTCTTGCCCTTGGCGCGCCAGTCGATGTCGTTCAGCGCCTGGATGATGTTCTTGCGGGCGCGTTCCTTGTCGGGTGGTGCGACGGCATCCTCGATATCGAGGAAGACGAAGTCGGCGGCGCTGTTCGCCGCCTTGTCGATCATCTCCGGGCTGGAGCCGGGAACCGCCAGCTCGCTGCGCTGCAGCCGCAATTTCTTGAGGTGGTTGATGGTGTGGCTCATCGTCGGCTCCCCCTTATGCCGCTTCGGCGACCGGCACCTGCGCCGAGGCGCGGAAGTGCTGGATGGCCGCGCCGACGCCGGAGCCCGGCGCCAGCCGCACGCCGCAATCGAGCAGCGCCATTTCGGCCGCCGACAGCGAGGCAAGCACCATCACCTCGTTCAGCCAGCCGAGATGGCCGATGCGGAAGACCTTGCCGAACACCTTGTTGAGGCCGCCGCCGAGCGACGTCTGGTAGGTGCCATAGGCGCGCTTGACGACGTCGCCGCTGTCGATGCCTTCCGGCACCAGGATGGCGCTCACCGTATCGGAATGCCATTTCGGCGCCTTGGCGCAGAGTTTCAGGCCCCAGGCGTCGACCGCCTTGCGCACGCCTTCGGCGAGACGATGGTGGCGGGCGAAGATGGCGTCCAGGCCTTCGTCCTCGATCAGGTCGAGCGAGGCACGCAGGCCGCGCAGCAGCTGCGTCGCCGGCGTGTAGGGGAAATAGCCGGCATCGTTGGCGCGGATCATGTCCTCGAAGGAGAAGAAGCAGCGCCGGTGGGTGGCGGTTCTCGAAGCGATAAGCGCCTTTTTGCTGACCGACAGGAAACCGAGACCTGCGGGCAGCATGAAACCTTTCTGCGAGCCGCTGACCGCGCAGTCGACGCCCCATTCTTCCTGGCGGAAGTCGATCGAGCCGATCGACGACACGCCGTCGACGAAGAGGAGGGCGGGGTGGTTTGCCTCATCGAGCGCGGCGCGGCAGCCAGCGACGTCGCTCGTCACGCCGGTCGCCGTCTCGTTCTGCGTGCAGAAGACGGCCTTGATGCGGTGCGTCTTGTCGGCCTTCAGCCGCTCCGCGTAAAGCTCAAGCGGCACGCCGGTCCCCCATTCGCAGTCGATGACATCGACTTCGAAACCGAGGCGCTCGGCCATGTCGACCCACAGATGCGAGAACTGGCCGAAGCGCGACATCAGCACGCGGTCGCCGGGGCTGAGCACATTCGTCATCGCCGCTTCCCAGGCGCCCGTGCCCGAGGATGGGTAGATGAAGACGCGGCCGGTCTCGTTCTTGAAGACTCGTTTGATGTCCTCGAACAGTGGCAGCGTGAGATCGGGGAAGGACGCGGCGCGCATGTCCTCCATTGGCAGGTTCATCGCCTGCCGGACCTGTTCGGGGATGTTGGTCGGCCCCGGAATGAAAAGATGGGTGAAACCGGCCATGATGCGAACTCCTCCTGATCAAGCAACGCGGTGACGGGGAGTTTCGTTTCGATGGCGAATGGAAGCCACACCTTGGCGGGTAAGATCTTGCCGCGTGCGGGTGGGACTGGCCTACCCGTTTGGCCTACCCGAAAGGCTGTTTCTGGGTACGCTTCTCGCGCGCATAGAGCGCAACGGCCATCGCCCGGTTGCGGACGTCGAGCTTGTCGTAGAGATTCTTGAGATGGTATTTCACCGTGTTCTCGGAAATGCCCGTCCGCGTTGCGATCTGCAAATTGGTCCAGCCGTCGGAGAGCACCGCCAGCAATTCGCGCTCGCGGACCGTGAGCTGCGCCAGCGGCGTGTCGTTGACCTTGTTGATGTCGATAAAGGGGATGCAGATGCGCCCGTGGGCGACGGCCAGGATCGTCTCGAAGATGATGGCCGGATCGTCGAATTGGAAGCAGTAGCCCTGGGCTCCCAGCCGCACGCACTGTTTCAGGATGCCGATGTCATGGTCGTTTGAAAACACCGTGACGCGCACATCGAGCTTGCGGTCCTGGACCTCGGCCAGAACATCCGCGCCATCCATGTCGGAGAGCTTCCAGCCGATGACGGCGACATCGAATTCGCCCGCCATTGCCAGCTCCAGGAAATGCTTGCCGCTTTGCACAGAGGCGAGAAGTTCGAAGCGGCCGTCGCATTCCAGCATTTCGCGCAAGGCCGATATGACGAGCGGATTGCGTTCGGCGACGACCACGCGAACGCGCCGCTCTTCGATTGTCTTGTTCGGTGTCTGCGAGCTGATCTTCAAGGGCTTCCGGCTGTTCGGGTTACGGCCTGGGCGGTCCAGCCAATGCGTGGACCTGCATCATGACAATTCTGCCCCAATTGCATAGGGGTGCTCTTTCCCCTGCGACATGCACTGTCGCGCCGCCTGAAGGTCAAGCGCAACTTGTTCTCGTGAATTCGACAGGGTCCGGGCTCGACTGCCAGCACCGCATCGGCGCAAATCATCGTCAATGGAAATGTCCGTTTCGTTCAGGATTTCCATGAGTTAGAGCAACAAGTTGCGAACTCGAATCATGCTGTGGCTCTATCTTTCTTTTGTTTCAGCGTCGGACCCAAAACCGGTTTCCACTTTTCAAGATCATGGTCTAGACCTGACAGGCACCTTTTCGGGATTCTGATGGCGGGAGGCGCTGGTGGAAGGCCAGGACAAGCAGACGACCTCCGCCAAGGCGGCTGACGAGGTCCACGCCGACATCTATGGCGAGGACGGCGCGGTGCTTTCGTCCTTTCTTGCACAGATCGGGGCTGCGATCGCCGACCGCGATACGCTGACCCTCAAGCGTGAAGTCGATCATCTGCACCAGTCGGAACTCGGCGACCTGATCGAGGCGCTGCATCCCGAACAAAGGCGGGCTCTGGTCGAACTCCTGGGCGCCGATTTCGACTTTTCCGCGCTGACCGAAGTCGACGAGGCGATCCGCATGGAGATCGTCGATAACCTTCCCAACGCGCAGATCGCGCAAGCGGTGCAGGAACTCGATTCCGACGACGCGGTCTACATTCTCGAAGACCTTGAAAAGGAGGACCAGGACGAGATCCTGTCGCAGCTGCCGTTCACCGAACGGATCAGGCTGCGCCGCTCGCTGGACTATCCGGAAGAGACCGCCGGACGGCGCATGCAGACGGAGTTCGTCGCGGTGCCGCCGTTCTGGACCATAGGCCAGACCATCGATTACATGCGCGAGGACAAGAACCTTCCCGATCGCTTCAGCCAGATCTTCGTCATCGATCCGACCTTCAAGCTGTTAGGAGCCATCGACCTCGACCAGATCCTGCGCACCAAGCGCGCGGTCAAGGTCGAGGAGGTCATGCACGAGACGCGCCACGCCATCCCGGCCACCATGGACCAGGAAGAAGCGGCGCGGGAGTTCGAGCAGTACGACCTGCTTTCGGCCGCCGTCGTCGACGAGAACCAGCGGCTGGTCGGCGTGCTGACCATCGACGACGTCGTCGACGTCATCCAGCAGGAAGCCGAGGAAGACCTGTTGCGCATGGGCGGTGTCGGCGACGAGGAGCTTTCCGACACCGTGCTTGCGACCTCGCGTTCGCGCGTTCCCTGGCTGCTGGTCAACCTTGTCACGGCATTCCTGGCGGCATCGGTGATAGGCCTGTTCGACCACACGATCGAGCGGATCGTAGCGCTCGCCGTGCTGATGCCGATCGTGGCCGGCATGGGCGGCAATGCCGGTTCGCAGACCATGACCGTCACCGTGCGGGCGCTGGCGACCAAGGACCTCGATATCTACAATGCCGCCCGCATCATTCGCCGCGAAGTGGGTGTGGGCTTCATCAACGGCATTGTCTTTGCCGTTCTGATCGGCATCGTCGCCGCCGTCTGGTTTCGCGATCCCAATCTCGGCGGGATCATAGGAGCCGCCATGATCATCAACATGTTCGCGGCCGCACTAGCCGGCATCCTGATCCCGCTGCTGCTCGACAGGTTCAAGATCGACCCGGCCGTGGTGTCGGCGGTTTTCGTCACAACCGTCACCGACTGCGTCGGCTTTTTCGCTTTCCTCGGCCTTGCAAGCTGGTGGTTCGGCGTCAGGTAGCTGTCTCAATTGACTTTTACGTAAATGCCGTGCGAGGCTTGCATGGGGTGCCGCGTCGATTCCGGCGAGGCGAGGGTTGGTTCGGGACAGAAGGCGGCGCATGACGATCGCCCGGGATTCCGGCACGGAGTGACAATGCGGGAATATTATTCGATCACCGAACTGACCCGCGAATTCGACGTGTCAACGCGGACGCTGCGCTTCTATGAGGATGAGGGACTGGTGCAGCCCGTGCGGCGTGGGCGCACGCGGCTGTTTCGCCCGTCCGACCGCCATCTCATCCGGCAGATCATGCGCGGCAAAAGGCTCGGCTTCTCGATCAACGAGATCCGCGAGATCATCCAGATGTATAAAGAGCCGCCGGGCGAGGTCGGGCAGTTGAAGCTGATGATCAAGCGCATCGAGGAAAAGCGCGAGGACCTCCGGCAAAAGCGCCGCGACCTCGAGGAGACGCTGGCGGAACTCGACCAGGCCGAGGAATCCTGCGTCGAGCGGCTGGTGGAACTGGGTGTGAACACGTAAACCCGCTCTCAGCGGGAGACTTCAGCATTCGTCCAGGCCAACTTTCGCAGACGTTCGAGATTTGCCGGAGCCCCCCGAACTTTGTCATCCTTGGGCGTAGCGACGCGAAGCGGAGCGAAGACCCGAGGAGCCATGCTGTGACCTTGATCGTAGAGTGCCACGGGGCAGAATTCTGAACCGTTGCAAACGCCTTAACGTCACGGCATGGATCCTAGGGTCTGCGCGCGTCGCTTCGCTCCTTGCTCCGCCCTAGGATGACGAGACGAAGCAAAGCATCGGGTTCCGGCCAAACGCCACCAAGATGACCGGTCTGGCGGCCAAGGTCACTTGACGGCATTACAGAGCCTGGCGACGCTGCCTCAAATCCAGCGTCGCACCCGTTTGGTGTAGTCGCGGTATTTCTTGCCGAACTTCGCCGCCAGGATCTTTTCCTCGCCCTCGATCGCGACCTTCTGCGTAACGAACGCTGCGATGAAGGCAAACAGGAAGAACCAGGCTATCCCCGAGACGAAGGCGACGCCGATCAGCATCAGGGTGAGTGCCAGGTAGATCGGGTTGCGGGTGATGCCGAACGGGCCCGAGGTGACGAGATGGTCCGGCAGGGCGGTGGGGCTGAGCGTGGTCTTGGCCCGCATCATGGCGCGGATGGCGGTGACCCAGAGCGCCGCGGCGCCGAACAGCGCCACCCAGCCGGCCGCGAACAGGATGTCGCCCAGAAGATCGTCGATCCAGGGCAAGGGATAGAGCATGCCGAGGATGACGCTGATGGCGATGGCGGCGGCGTAGATCACCGGTGGCCAAGGGATCATTCCGGGCTTCGGCTGGCTGTCGGTCATTGCGTCCCTCCCTCCGTCATCTTGTCCTCGGTCTTGCCGGTGCACATGCCGGCAAGATCGGACAGATGGGCTCTCCAGTCCGCAGTCTGGTCGTTGTTGTAGAGCCGATCAAGAGAGGCTTCGCCTTCGAGCGTATCGAGCATGCAGCCGCAATAGCTCGAACAGAAGGTTGCGTTGCGCGTCTGCTCGCACGAGCGCTGGCAGGTTTTCAGGAAATTGACCTGCGGGGTTTCGACCTCGGCCGGCATCACCTGCGAAAACAGCCAGACACAGCCAATCAGCAGCGGCTGGTGGATCAGATAGAAGGCGAGGCTGTGGCGGCCGATGAAGACCAGCGGGTTGGCCCAGCGACCGGGCATCAGACTCGCCAGGCGCGTTCGCATGCCGGAGGAGGTCATGAGCTTCGTCGTCCCGATGCCGATGAGCACCGCACCGAACCATGGAAACAGCGGAACGTAGTCGTTGGAACGCGGATTGATCGCCGACAGGCCGATCCACCACAGCCAGGGATGATCCAGGGCCTCGAAGCGCAGGTAGACGGGCGCGGCTATGATCAGCGCGGCAACGACAAGCGTCAGCAGCGCGGGCAGCCGCAGGAAGGCGAGGCCAAGCAGGCTGGCGAGCGCGATCTCATGCAGGATGCCGAAGAAGATGAAGCCATCGGGCGTGGCGATGCGTGTGACGACCGAAATGGCGATCGCCGCGCCCGCGATCATGGCGAACCGCTTCCAGAAGCCGTTCCAGCGGATCTGCTTGCCATGGGCGAGGTAGAGGCTGACGCCGACCAGGAACAGAAAGGTCGAGGCGATGCAGCGGGCGTAGATCTTCCACCAGCCGAAGGCGGTGAGGCCGGGATCGGTATAGCCGAAGAACTCCAGGTCCCAGGTGAAGTGATAGCTCGCCATGGCCAGCAACGCGATGCCGCGCACGACGTCGATGGCGACGATGCGCTTCGATGGCTCCGGAATGGGTGCGGTCGGCGTATGGATGGTCATGGTCTCGCGATCTGATTCAGCCCGCTTGAGGACTATCACGGTTCAACCAGACAGAAGAAGGCCGGGACCGTCGGCATAGCGCCGAGCCGCGCCGGCCGTTTGGGATCCCGCTTTAGGCCAGCGCCGGAAAGCCTTTGACCAGCTTCGTTTTTCACCGCACGCGCGTCGGTTTCCTCTTATTGGCACTGAAATCGCCAAGGCAGATTTGGTCGGTGATTCTGCTTTGGGGAAGCGATGTCCACCCATGTGCGCCATCCGATCTGGCTCCCGGCCCTCAAGGCCGCGGATGCGCGCACCTTCGCCTCGCTGTACGCGGTCGAGTCCTTCGCCCGCGCCACGGTGTCGAGCGTCATCCCGATCCAGGCCTACGAGATCCTGCACAATGAGCAGATCGTCTCGATCCTCTATACGATCGTTGCGCTGCTCGGCCTGTCGGTAACCTTGTTCATGCCGATGCTGATCCGCCGCTTTGCGCGGCGCTGGGTCTACACCGCCGGCGCCTGCCTGCTCGCCATCGGATCGCTGTTCTTCGTCACCCATACGCTTGCCGGACAACTGGCCGGCATGCTGTGCCGGGTCATGGGCGCCAGTGCGCTGTCGATCACGCTCAACCTCTACATCATGGACCACATCCGCAAGACCGACTTCATGCAGGCCGAATCGCTTCGCATGGCGTGGTCGATGTTCGCCTGGACCGGCGGGCCGACACTCGGCATCTTTCTTTACGCGCATTTCGGCATCTATGCCGCGCATGGTGCGGTGGCGGTGTTTGCCACGATCTTGCTGGCGCTGTTCTGGTTCTACCGGCTCAGCGACAACCAGTCGATCCAGCCGGGCAAGACGCGTCCGGCCAATCCGCTCGCCAATATCGGCCGCTTCATCGCACAGCCCAGGCTGAGGCTCGCCTGGCTGATCGCCTTTGGCCGCTCCTGCTTCTGGACGACGTTCTTCGTCTACGGACCGCTGTTCATGGTCATCACCGGGCAGGGCGATCTCGCCGGCGGTCTCCTGGTCTCGGCCGGCAACGCGCTTTTGTTCATGGCGATCTTCTGGGGCAAGGCCGGCAAACGCTTTGGTGGCCGCAAGACCATGACCTTCGCCTATTTCGCCATGTCGGCCACGCTTCTGGCGGCAGGCACGGTCGGCGAGAGCGCCCCGCTGCTCACTGGCGCCTTCCTGCTGTGCGGCGCCTTCTTCACCATTGCGCTCGACGCGCTGGGTTCGACCGCTTTCATGCGCTCGGTGCGCACCTATGAGCGCGCGCAGATGGCCGCGGTCTACCGCACCTATCTCGATTTTTCCGAGCTGACACCGCCGCTGGTCTATTCCGTCGTGCTGGCGTTCTTCGGGCTTGGCTCGGTATTCGTGACCCTCGGCCTGCTGGCGGCGTTTTGCGGCTTCGTGACCTGGCGATATCTGCCGAAGTCGCTTTAGCCGGCCTTCAGAATTCGCTCTGGCGGACATCTGTCGCGATTTTGGGCTTCCGCGTCCAAGTAGGCCGATGACGGCAGCGTCGGTTCAGCCCGGGCAAGGCCGTTGTAAGGAGCGCGCTCGCTGCCACCGGGCTGCATGGCTGGCTTCCTGTGAAGACGGAAGCCGCCACCCGGCCAGCGGAATTGTCAAATACGGTACAAGCGACTGATCTCGATATGGCGCATTCACAATGATCACCGGCGGAATTGGGTTTGCCGGACGCGTCGATTCTGCCTATAGTCCAAGCTGTCGTCGGTTCCGTTTGGAGCCAAGAGGGAATGCGGTGCGGGCTCGAGTTGTTGCCCAATGCCGTGGCTGCCCCCGCAACTGTATGCGGTAGTCCTCTCCATAAGCCACTGAAGATTTTTCTTTGGGAAGGTGGGGAAGGGCGCTGATCCGCGAGCCAGGAGACCTGCCGGCGACAGGAAACTGACTTCGATGCCCTCGGGTGGAGGGTGAAAGGACAAGACATGAATACCGCTTCCGTCTCCCTCGGCGCCTCCGTCTCCTCGCAGTCGCGCCTCACGCAGCTTGCGCTCGCGGCGCTGCTCGGACTCTTCGTTGTTGGCTTTGTCGGCTTCTCGCATATCGATGCGGTCCACAATGCCGCCCACGATTACCGTCATTCGATGGCGTTTCCCTGCCACTGACGAGGATCTGACATCATGAACCTATTTCGCAACGTCGTGTTCATCGCGGCGATCGCAGGGCTCGTGGCTGGCGTCGTTCTCGCCTGTATGCAGGCCTATGCCACCGTGCCGCTGATCCTCAAGGCTGAAGTCTATGAGCAGGCCGGCGGCGGCCACCATCACGACCACGCCGCGCCGGCAGCAGCAGAGACCAACGCCATGAGCTCCGCCGTGCCGGCACCGGCTGAAGCAGCCGCCCCGGCGGAAGACGAAGGCTGGGCTCCGGCCGACGGTTTCGAGCGTTTTGGCTTCAGCGTGCTTGCCAATATCGTCACCGGTGTCGGCTTCGCGCTGGTCCTGGTCGCGGTCTCGGAATTCGCCGGCGGTATCGGCAACTGGCGCCAGGGCGTGTTCTGGGGCCTGGCCGGCTTTGCCGTGTTCACGTTGGCGCCCGGCCTCGGCCTGCCGCCGGAACTGCCGGCCACGCCCGCGGCTGACCTCATGCAGCGCCAGATCTGGTGGGCGGCGACCGTGGTCGCGACCTCAATCGGACTGGGCCTAATCGCGTTCCGCAGATCGCTGCCGCTGACCATCCTTGCCGTCCTGCTGATCATCGCTCCACATGTCATCGGCGCGCCGCAGCCCGACAGTTTCGAGACGCCGATCCCGGAGGGCCTGCATCATCAGTTCGTGGTGGCGGTGACGCTGACCAATCTGGTGTTCTGGCTGGTGCTCGGCGCCGCCGTCGGCGTGGTGCGCGGACGCTTCACCGGCACCGCCACCAGCCTGCGCGACAGCTTTGCCTGATCGCAGCAAGCTGACCTTCATCATCGGTGGTGCGCGCTCCGGCAAGAGCCCGCACGCCCAAA
>NZ_VFVX01000055.1:0-23847 GCF_006442395.1 Mesorhizobium sp. B2-3-5
CTGCAGGACGCGCTGGTCGAGACCTGGGATGCGCTCGGCATCCCCTACGGCTCGGCCGGACGGCCCTCGGTCGCCAAAAGCGACCGCATCATTCCGCTGCTGGTGCCCAAGTCGGGCGGCTGAAAGCCGGTTTGTGCCCGTCACAGGGTTTACTCGAACCGTAGCGCCGCCCCTCATTGTCCTGCCGGACATTTCTCCCCGTATAGTGACGGGGAGAAATGCGCTGTCGTAGATGATTTCGCCAATTACAGATATTGCAGGACAAGCGCCGAGATTGCGATCAGTCCCTTCTCCCCGTCTTCCACGGGGAGAAGGTCCCGGCAGGGGGATGAGGGGCGGCGCTTGGCTACGGAAAGCGCAACAAACCTCAGCCTATTTTCATCCAATTCGCCAGCCGGTGCGCCGCTTCCTCGACCTGGTCGAGGCGGCGGTGGAAGCATAGGCGCAGGAAGGCTTCGCCGCCGGGACCGAAAGCGGTGCCGGGCGCCAGGCCGACATTGGCCCTGTCGACGATTTCGAAAGCCGCGCTGCGCGAATCCGTGATGCCGTCGACCATGAAGAACAGATAGAACGCGCCCTGCGGCACGGTGAACCGGGCACGGCCGGTGGCGCCGAGAATGCCGCAGACCAGGTCTCGCGCCTTCCTCGCCCGTTCCACTTGTTCGGCAACGAAAGCATCGCCCTCGTCGAGCGCGGCGATCGCGCCGCGCTGCATGAACTGGGCAACGCCCGAGTTGGAATACTGGATCAGGTTCTCGAACACCTGCTGCAGGCTCGGATGCGTCTTGATCCAGCCGACGCGCCAGCCCGTCATCGCCCAGTTCTTGGAGAAGGAGTTTACGAACAGGATGCGGTCCTCCGCCGTCGCGATGTCGAGGAAGGACGGCGCGCGGCCGTAGCCGTAGTGGAACAGCGAATAGATCTCATCGGCGATGATCCAGAGGTTCTTCGCACGCGCGAGATCGAGTATCGCCTGCAAGGGCTCGTGATCGGCGGTCCAGCCGGTCGGGTTCGACGGGGTGTTGATGAACAATGCCCTGGTGCGCGGCGTGATCGCCGCCGCGAGCTTCTCGACATCGCAGGACCAGCCATTGCCGGAATGGTCAAGCGTGACCGGCACCGGAACGGCTCCCGATATCGCCGCGGCGGCGTCGAAATTCGGCCAGGCCGGCGACAGATAGATCACCTCGTCGCCGGCGCCGGCGAGTGCCGCGAGCGCCAGCTGGATGGCATGCATGCCGGAGCCGGTGACGATGAATTGCTCCTCCGGGAACGTCTTGGCGAAATGCCTGGCGTAGTAGCGGGCAAGCGCTTGCCTGAGATCGGGAATGCCCCTCTGCCAAGTGTAGAACGTCTCACCGCCGGCCAGCGCCTTCGACGCGGCATCGGTGATGAAGGCCGGCGTCGGCAGGTCGCCCTCACCGGCCCAAAGAGGGATCAGGCCTTCGCGCAGCCGGCCGTAGTTGACGACGGCGACAATGCCGCTTTCCGGCGCCGCACGGGCTTCGGCGCGCAAGGTCTCTATCAGGCTCATAACAGGTTGCCGCTCTTTACCAGATGCGAAACAGAAAGCCCCGGCCGCGAACGACCGGGGTTTTGGTCCAGAGAGCCCTGTCCCGTCTATCGCCTGGCCAGCAAATCGCGGATTTCGGTCAAAAGCTGCACGTCGGCAGGCGGAGGGGCTGCCGCTGGCGCGGGTTTTTCTGTCTCCAGGCGCCTGCGCATGTTGTTCACGGCCTTGACCATGAGGAAGATGATGAAGGCGAGGATGAGGAAGTTCAGCACGACGGTGATGAAGCTGCCATACGCAAAAACAGCACCTTGCTTTTTGGCATCCGCCAGTGAGGTGGCGTTGACGGCCGAGGAAAGCCCGATGAAATAGTTGTTGAAGTCCAGTCCGCCGAAAATCGCTCCGACGATCGGCATGATGATGTCGTTGACGAGAGAATCGACGATCTTGCCAAAGGCCGCGCCGATGATGACGCCGACGGCCAAGTCCATCACGTTACCCTTGGAGATGAATTCCTGGAATTCTTTCAGCATTCGACCCTCCTTGTCATGACCGGCCGCGCTGCCGCCTCACCAATGTCTTTCGGCCCGGCCCGAGCTCACAATAACAAAAACCCCCGGTTGCAAAACCGGAAAAAGGGTGAAAGCACCGCTTTGTTTTTACCCGACGTCATCAGACACCGATGCGCCGAAAGCCGCGATGGACTCGGCTTCCAAGCTGTGGTTGCGTGCAGGAAGGCCGGGCGTCAAACCGGCCAGGGAGGAATTGCGAGCCGTGCAGGGCTTGTTCATCGTCATCATCGCGATCGCCTATGTGACGCTGCTGTTTGCCATCGCCAGCCTGGGCGATCGACGCTCGGCCATCTCCGGGCCGGGGCGGGCGCGGCCTTTCATCTACGCGCTCAGCCTCGCCATCTACTGCACATCCTGGACCTTCTTCGGCTCGGTCGGCCTCTCCTCCGAGCGCGGCCTCGAATTCCTCGGCATCTATACCGGGCCGGTGCTGGTGTTCGTGTTCGGCTTCCCACTGCTCAACCGCATCGTGCGGCTGGCCAAGACCGAGAAGATCACCTCGATCGCCGACTTCCTCGGCGCGCGCTACGGCAAGAGTTTTGCCGTCGCCGCGATCGCCACGCTGATCGCCACGATCGGCGCGGTGCCCTATATCGCCCTGCAGCTGAAGGCGATCTCCGGTTCGGTCAGCCTGATGGTCGAGCATTATACGGGATCGCCGCCCTCCTTCGATCCGTTCGTCAGCGATATCTCCCTGGTCGTGGCCATGCTGCTGGCGCTGTTTGCGGTGCTGTTCGGCACTCGCCATGCCGATGCCACGGAACACCAGGATGGGCTGGTGCTGGCGGTGGCGGTCGAAACCGTGGTCAAGCTTGCCGCGTTCCTGGCGATCGGCCTCATGGTCACCTTCCTGATCTTCGGCGGCCCGGGCGACATGTTCGCAAGGCTCGCAGAAAACGCGCATGTGCGGCAAGCGATGGGATACAACACCTCGCTCGCCACCTGGCTGGTGCTGACGGGATTGAGCGGCTTCGCCATCATTCTCTTGCCGCGGCAGTTCTACGTCACCATTGTCGAGAACCGCGGCGAGGCCGAATTGCGCACCGCGACCTGGGTGTTTCCGCTCTACCTCGTGGCGATCAACCTGTTCGTGCTGCCGATCGCCTTCGCCGGCCTGTCGCTGGTCGGCGCCGGCACCAGCAGCGATCTCTACGTGCTGTCGCTGCCCCTGTTCAGCGGCCATGACGTGCTCGCCATGGCGGCCTTTATCGGCGGGCTGTCGGCGGCAACCGCCATGGTGATCGTCGAAAGCGTGGCGCTGTCGATCATGATCTCCAACGACCTCGTCATTCCGCTGTTCGTACGCCGCCTGCTCAAGAGCTCGACCTCGGAGAACGAGGACTGGTCGACGCTGATCCTCAATGTGCGGCGCGGGGCGATCTTCATCCTTTTGTTCATCGCCTTCCTCTACTACCGCGAGAGCACCAACAGCGCGCGCCTGTCGTCGATCGGCCTGATGTCGTTCGCGGCCATCGCGCAATTCGCGCCGGCGCTGATCGGCGGGCTGGTCTGGCGCGGCGCCAATGGCCGCGGCGCGGCACTCGGCATGGTCGCCGGCATCCTGGTCTGGGGCTATACGCTGCTTTTTCCATCATTCGTCGCGCTCGATGCCGACATCATCGTGCACGGGCTGTTCGGCTTCGAGGCGCTGCGGCCGCAGGCTCTGTTCGGCACGGTGGCCGAACCGCTGAACCACGGCGTCCTGTGGAGCCTGTCGATCAACGCAGTGTTCTTTGTCCTGGGCTCCCTCTCGCGCGCGTCGCTGCCGCTGGAACGCATCCAGGCGTCGATCTTCGTGCCGCGCGACGCCGGCCCGATGCCCAGCCTGCGCCGCTTCCGCACCGCCATAACCGTCAACGATCTCAAGGACACGATCGGGCGTTACCTTGGCGTCGAGCGCACCGAGCGCTCCTTCCAGTCGTTCGAGAAGGCCAACGGCACTTCGCTCCACGGCAAGGAGCAGGCGAGCATGGACGTCATCCGCTTTTCCGAACAGCTCTTGGCCAGCGCCGTCGGCTCCTCATCGGCGCGGCTGATCCTGTCGCTGCTGTTCAGACGCCATGATCGTGAATCCCGGGACGCCTTCCGCCTGCTCGACGACGCCACCGAGGCGCTGCAGCATAACCGCGACCTGTTGCAGATCGCTCTCGACCAGATGGAACAGGGCATCACCGTCTTCGACCGGGATTTCCGGCTCATCTGCTGGAATCGTCAGTACCGGGCGCTGTTCGACTTGCCCGACGAGATGGGTCAGGTCGGGGTCTCGCTCGACCAGATCCTGCGCTATCTGGCCGAGCGCGGCGACATCCCCGCCGAACAGCGCGTGACGATGCTCAACCGGCTGACCAGTTTCGTCAGCCCCTGGCAGATGGAGCTGAAGACCAGCGGCCGCATCCTGGAATTACGGTCCAACCCGATGCCGGATGGCGGCATCGTCGCCACCTATGCCGACATTTCCGGGCGCGTCGAACAGGACCTGGCGCTGAAGCGGGCCAATGAATCGCTGGAACAGCGGGTCAAGACCCGCACCATCGAACTGACTAGGGTCAACGAGGAATTGACCCGGGTCAACGAGGAGCTGGCGCAGGCGCAAATGCTGGCCGAGGAGGCCAATCTCGGCAAGACGCGCTTCCTCGCCGCCGCCGGCCATGACATTCTGCAGCCGCTGAACGCCGCCCGGCTCTATTGCTCCTCGCTGATCGAGAAGGCAGGCAAGGGGCCGGCCGGCAAGGCTGCGGTCAACATCGAATCCTCGCTGGAATCGGTCGAGACTATCTTGGGCGCGGTGCTCGACATCTCGCGTCTCGATGCCGGCGCGATGAAGCCTGATGACACCGTCTTCAGCCTCGACGGCCTGCTGCGCCAGATCGGCAATGATTTTCGGCCGATGGCGGCGGAGAAAAAGCTCGGACTGACGATCATGCCGTCGTCGCTGGCGGTGACGACGGACCGCAATCTGTTGCGCCGCCTGATCCAGAATCTCGTCTCCAATGCGATAAAGTACACGCGCCACGGCCGCATCCTGGTCGGCGTGCGGCGGCGCGGCGACCTGGCTGAGATCCAGGTGATCGACACCGGCATAGGCATCGCCGGCGACAAGCTGAACACTGTTTTCCATGAGTTCACGCGGTTGGACGAAGGGGCGCGCGAAGCCGAAGGCCTTGGCCTCGGCCTCTCCATTGTCGACCGCATCGCCCGGGTGCTCAGGCTCGAAATCCGCATTTTCTCCAATCCTGGCAAAGGCACGCGTTTCTCCGTCATCCTTCCGGTGGCGGCCGTGGCGGCGCCCAGGCGGGAGACCGAGAAAGCACCAGCGCGCACGGCGTCCTCGCTTGCCGGGCTCACAGTGCTGTGCATCGACAATGACGCGCGTATCCTCGACGGCATGCGATTGCTGCTCGAAGGCTGGGGATGCAGCGTCGACACCGCCTCCGGGTCAGCGGATTTCTTGTCGCCGGGCGCGCGCAGGCCCGACATCGTGCTTGCCGACTATCATCTGGATGGCGCGACCGGGCTCGACGCGATCAGGACCCTGCGCGCGGCTTACGGCCAGGATCTGGCCTGCGTGCTGGTCACCGCCGACCGTTCCAACGAGGTGCGCGCCGCGGCAAGCGAGCTCGACGTTCCGGTGATCAACAAGCCGCTGAAGCCGGCGGTGCTGCGCTCGATGATGGCCAGGGTCAGACCGCTGGCACCAGCCGCCGAGTAGCGGCATCGTGTCTCTTGATGCGACGACAAAAGCGGATCAGCCGCTCGTCTGCAGCGGGTCGCTGCCGATCTTGGACAGGAGGATCACCGCCTGGGTGCGGCTGTCGACACCGAGCTTCTGCAGGATAGCCGAGACATGCGCCTTGATCGTCGCCTCGGAGACGCCGAGTTCGTAGGCGATCTGCTTGTTAAGCAGGCCTTCCGCCAGCATGCCAAGCACGCGTGTCTGCTGCGGCGTCAGCGCCTGCAGCCGCTTGATCAGGTCCGATATTTCCGGATCGCGCTCGACGCCGAGATCGACGCCAACCGGCGCGGCGATGTCGCCGGCAAGCACCGTCTGCACAGCGCCGCGGATCTCTTCCATGCTGGCCGATTTGGAGATGAAGCCGGACGCGCCGAGATCGAGCGCGCGCCTGATGGTCGCCGGATCGTCATGCGCCGATACCACCACCAACGGCACCGCGGGATGCACGCCGCGCAGCGAAATCAGGCCGGAAAGACCGCTGGCGCCGGGCATCGACAGGTCGAGCAGCACCAGATCGACATCTTCATTGGCCACGACCAGCGCCTTGGCGCTTTCGAAATCGCCGGCCTCGTGGATGGCGGCGACATTGCCGATGCCGGCAAGCGCCTCGCGCAGCGCACCGCGAAACAGCGGGTGATCGTCGGCGATGACGAACGTGTAGCCTGACGGCAAATATCCCTCCCCGAATCCCATCGATCATTTCAAGGCTTTTCGGGATCAGTCGGACGATTATGAGGGGCCGCGCGCCGTTTTCAAGCGGCAAAGCCAGCGCGCCGCGTTTTCCCTTATGGCGCTCAGGTCTTCTGCGAGTTGGGCTGGACGCCGCTGTCCTTGTCCATATCCTTGACGATGCCCATGAAGCCCTTCAGGAAACGCTCCATGTAGCTCATCGTCTTGTTGAAATCTTCCTCGCTCGGCAGTTTCGATTCGAGACGGGCGGAGAGCGAATTCTCCAGCTTGGTGACGCGCTCGTCCATTGCCTTCATTGATGTTTGCAGGCGGTCGACCTCGTCCTGGAAAGCCGCGCGTTCGTCGGCCGCCATCTTGCAGACAAGCTGGCCGGAGCGCTCCTCGCAGAGCGACATAGCACCGGTCTGTGTATCCATGCGGACATAGCCGTTGTCAGACTTCTCCAGCCGGTAGCGGTCGGTTTCTTCCGAATAAGCTGAGGCCGCGACCAGTGAAGCGAGCGCGGCGGGGATCAAGATGTGCTGCAGACGCATGTTGTCCTCCATGGCCAAAGCCTGAAATATCGCATGTTTGCGCCGGAAATGGGGACGACCCCTTGGCGTGGCCTTCCCCGCATGACTGGTTCGGACTATAGCGCAACCATGTCACAGATTATCTACAAGATAACCCCGGAAGCGCCCTGGCGCGAGGCCGAAGCCAATGGCCGCTTCACCGGCGCGCCGATCGACATCGCCGACGGCTTCATCCATTTTTCGACGGCGGCGCAGGTCAGGGAAACGGCGGCCAGGCATTTCTCGGGCCAGACGGACCTCCTGCTGGTCGCCATCGACGGCGCCAGCCTGGGCGACGCCTTGAAATACGAGGTGTCGCGCGGCGGCGCCCTGTTTCCGCATCTCCATGGCGTGCTGGAGCTGAGCGCCGTGCTTTGGGTCAAGCCGCTGCCGCTTGGTGCCGACGGCACCCACCAGTTCCCGGCGCTGGAGGAGCAATGAGCGTGCTCGACCGGTTTGGCCAGAAGCTGCTGTTCACCTTCGATCCGGAAACCGCGCATAGCCTGTCGATCGCGGCGCTGCGCTGCGGCCTGCCGGTGGCCGGGCGACCGATACGAGACGAGAGGCTGAAGGTCGGGCTTTGCGGTCTCGATTTCCCGAACCCTCTCGGCATGGCCGCCGGCTACGACAAGAACGCCGAGGTGCCCGACGCGCTGCTTGGCCTCGGCTTCGGCTTCGCCGAGGTCGGCACGGTCACGCCGCTGCCGCAGGCAGGCAACCCGAAGCCGCGCATCTTCCGGTTGACGGCGGATGAAGCGGTGATCAACCGGCTGGGCTTCAACAATGAGGGTCATGCGGCCGCCGAGAAACGCCTTGCCGCGCGCAAGGGGCGCCCTGGCATCGTCGGCGTCAACATCGGCGCCAACAAGGACAGCGCCGACCGGATCGGCGACTATGAGAGCGGCGTTTCCCGCTTCGCTGCCTATGCCAGCTATCTCACCGTCAACATCTCGTCGCCGAACACGCCGGGCCTGCGCAACATGCAGGCGCGCGAGCAACTCGGCGAATTGCTGTCCCGGGTCGTGGCCGCGCGTGCCGCGGCATCCGCGCAACCACCCGTTTTCCTGAAGATCGCGCCGGATCTGGTCGAGGCCGAACTGGAGGATATCGCCGCCGAGGTCGCCGGGAATCGGGTCGACGGCGTCATCGTCTCCAACACCACCATTTCGCGGCCGCCGCTGCGCAGCGGCGACACTGCACGCGAGACCGGCGGGCTTTCGGGCAGGCCATTGTTCGATCGATCGACCATCGCGTTGGCAAGAATGCGCAAATTGCTCGGGCCGGACATGGCCATCATCGGTGTTGGTGGCGTCGATTCCGCCGATACGGCACTGGAAAAGATCCGCGCAGGGGCCGATCTCGTCCAGCTCTACACCGGCATGATCTATGCCGGACCGGCGCTGCCTGGCCGGATCGTCGCCGGGATGGCGCGATTTGCCGAGACCGAGCGGCTGAAGTCCATTCGCGACTTGCGCGACAGCCATCTTGATCGATGGGCATCGAAGCCGCTCAGCTGAAGGCCGTCCGCACCCGTAGCCGCAGAATTGTCAGCAGGCTGAAGCCGCGCGCCAGCAGAAACACGTGCAATGCCGCCCAAAGGCCGTGATTGCCGAAGGCAGGCGCCAGCGTGAGCAGCGCGACGGCAAAAACGAGGAACGACAGCAGCATCATATTGCGCATGTCGCGTGACCAGGTCGCGCCGATGAAGACGCCGTCCATCTGGAACGCCAGCACACCGCTCAGCGCGGTGAATGCCGCCCAGGGCAGATAGATGTCGGCCACGGCGCGGACCTCCTGCGACGTCGTGACGACGGCGACCAGCTTGGTGCCGGCCAGGAGCAGCACCAGCGTCGCGGCACCGGCCAACCCAAGGCCCCAGAGCAAGGTCAGCCGCACCGCCTGCCGGAAGGACCGCTCGGCACGCGCGCCGACGGCGCGGCCAGCAAGCTGTTCGGCGGCGGTGGCGAAGCCGTCGAGGAAATAGCCGGCGACAAGGAAGAAATTCATCAGGACCGCGTTGGCGGCCAGCGTCACCGTGCCGAACTGCGCGCCCTGGCGGGTGAACAGCGCAAAGGCCGCAAGCAGGGAGAAGGAGCGGATCATGATGTCGCGGTTGAGCGACAGCATGCGCAGGAAGGCCGCCATGTCGAGCAGCCGATGGCGTGGCAGGGGCGGCGTGGCGCGGAAGCGTCCGACAACGATGGCAAGACCCAGCAGCATGGCCAGGAACTCGCCGGTGACGGTCGCCCAGGCGACGCCGGCGACGCCCCAGCCAAGCTCCAGGCCGAGCAGGAAGCAGAGTATGATGTTGATGCCGTTCAGCACCAGTTGCAGCACCAGCCCGAGCCCGCCCTCGCCGCGCCCCAGGACATAGCCAAGGACGGCATAGTTGATCAGCGAGAAGGGGGCGGCGAGAAGCCTGATCCTGATGTAGATGCCCATCGCCTCGCTGACGCGCGGCCCGGCATCCATGAACCACTGGCCGCCGACAGCGAGCAGAGGCGAAAGCGCCGCCAGCACTATACCGGCGACCACCGCGATGAGAACGGCGCGCCAGAACACCGCCTGCTCCTCGAGCGCATCGCCACGCCCGAACGCCTGGGCGACGAGGCCGGTGGTGCCCGAGCGCAGGAAGTTGAAGGAGGTGAAGACGACGTCGAAGACCAGCGCGCCCGCCGCAAGGCCGCCGAGCAAGGCGGCGTCGCCGAACTGGCCGACCACGGCCGTGTCGACCAGGCCGAGCATTGGCGTCGTCAGGTAGGCAAGCGTCATCGGCACCGCGATAGCGAGCACGGAACGGTTGGTGACGACAAAATATCTGGCGTCGGCCGGGGTTGCACCCTTGTCCAAGGGATTGCTGCCTTGCTGATTGCTGCTTGATCGGAGAGCCGATGTGCCCCATTTTCCGGCCACCGCGCAATCATTCTTCACGCGACGGCCAACCGAAATCCCGCTCTGGCGCGAAGCCGCCGGTTCCCGTTCATGCCCCTGCAGATCGTCCACCACCCCGACTATGACGCCGGATTTGCCGTCAATCATCGCTTTCCGATGAGCAAGTATCCCTTGCTGATGGAGGCCTTGCGGACACGCGGCCTGGCCGGACCCAACGCGCTCAACACTGCGGAACCCGCACCAGCCTCATGGCTGAAGCTCGCCCACGCGGCGGATTATGTCGACCAGGTCATCACCTGCTCTGTCCCGGACACGATCGAGCGCGAGATCGGCTTTCCGGTCGGCCCGCGCGTTTCGATGCGCGCACAGCTTGCCACCGGCGGCACAGCACTCGCGGCGCGGCTTGCCTTGCGCCACGGCATTGCCTGCAACACCGCCGGCGGCAGCCATCACGCACGGCGCGCACAGGGCGCCGGCTTCTGCACTTTCAACGACGTCGCGGTCGCTTCGCTGATGCTGCTCGCAGAGGGTGCGGCACACAACATATTGGTCGTCGATCTCGACGTGCATCAAGGCGACGGCACGGCGGATATTCTGAGAGACGAGCCGCGCGTGTTCACCTTTTCCATGCATGGTGAGCGCAACTACCCCGCGCGCAAGATCGCCTCCGACCTCGACATCGCGCTGCCCGACGGCACGGGCGATGCCGCCTATCTTGAAAGGCTAGCCACGATCCTGCCGGAGCTGTCGGCCAGAGCGCGCTGGGACATCGTTTTCTACAACGCCGGCGTCGACGTCCATGCCGAGGACCGGCTTGGCCGGCTGGCACTTTCCAATGACGGACTTCGTGCCCGCGACGAGACCGTCATCAGTCATTTCCGCGCGCGCCGCATTCCGGTCTGCGGTGTCATCGGCGGCGGCTATTCCACGGATGTGCCGGCACTTGCCGCCCGCCACGCCATCCTGTTCGAGGTCGCGTCGGGCTACGCCTAAGCAGGAAAGCTATTTCCGGTAGTTGGCGATCCTGAGCAGGACGAAGGCCGGCACGACGACCGCGGCGCCGAGCAGGATGTAGCCAAGGAAACGGTCCATGGCGTGGAACCCCAGATTCCACAGATCGATGAAGAACTTCTGGATGCCGTAGAAGACATCCATCGGCGACCAGCCGAAGGCATTCATGACCAGTCCGACGAGAAACGACACCACCAGCAGCTTCAGGATCACCCTGAGCGGCGAGTCGCCAAGAATGCGTGTCAGTGCGGACAAGGCCGTCTCCCGGTTGAGATGCCCGGACTGATGGGCACGGCCCAGAGATACGTGCTTGGCAGCCATCCATCAAGCCAGCGCGGTCCGTACGCGGGAAGCCGTCACCGCTCGAGCATCCGAGCGGCGAACGAGCCGGAACGGTGTGGCCCTTCATCCGGATGATCGAGATTCAGGATTCCGGGGCTCCGCATTTCTTAAACATAGGTAAACAAGATCATTTTAATTTATTGAAAATAAAGCGCAAAATCGTCATTTTCGAATGTCGCGCAATGTGCGTGCAATTTTCACCTGCGAGATATCAGGCGTCTTTCAGGTGATGGATCGCGCGGCGCCCTGCCCCCTACAACAGCCGGCGAAAGCCGGTCCCCAGAACCGCACGACCATCCCTGAAAGACGCCAATCGGAGCATGGCCGCCCAACGGTCAGGCTCCCGGGAATTAACCTGCGCATCGATTTGTCGGATGCGCGTCCGTGTTGGAGTAATGCAGTGTCCTCTCGAGCAAAGATCGTCCTGACGGCGGGAACCCTCGCCTTGTGCCTTCTCGGACCGGCGATGGCCGCCGACCTCTCGCCAACCTACAACGATCCCCCCGCCTTCCAGTGGAGCGGCGCGTATGTCGGTGTCCATGGCGGTACGGCGTTCACCAAGATGCCCAATCCGTTCGCCGACCGAAACGGCTTCAGCGGCGGCGTTCAGGCCGGCTACAACCAGCAGATGGGCCCCGCCGTTCTCGGCGCCGAGATCGAAGGCTCTTATCTCGGCGGTGCCGAACACAACGTCCAGGGCGGCAAGATCAAGGAGAAATGGCGTGGTGCGGCCAAGGCCAAGGCCGGCCTGAGCTTCGACCAGACGCTGCTGTTTGGAACCGGAGGCGTTGCGCTGACCAAGTTCGACAAGGCTGACAATCTGAGCAGCAGCGACGGATGGAAGGTCGGCTATCTCGTCGGCGCCGGCATCGAGCAGGGCTTCGCCGGTGGCTTGTCGGCCAAGGTGGAGTACGACTATGTCCGCACTCCCGGCGTCGAGACGACATCGGCCCTTGGTGCGGCCAAGACGACGATCGGCAGTCATGAGCTGAAGGCCGGCATCAATTATCGGTTCTAGGAGGGTGCACATCGGATCGCGCGAAGCCCGCCGGGCGTCGCGCGATCGCGTGTTTCGATATGCGCCCGAGCCTTGGACGACGGCTTTTTCCGCAACAGACCCCGATCCGGCACTTCGCTGCAATGTCGATGTAATCTTCGCGATCTAGGTCCCGCGCGTGAATTCACGATGGGAATCTGTTATGTCCATGCATGGAGCCGGCTACTTCCTACGAGCCCTGAAGATAGTGCTCATCGCAATCGCGCTCGCGGGCTGCGCCTCCGACATCATGAAGAACTATGTCGGGCAACCGGTCGAATCGGTCATTCTGGATTATGGTCCGCCAATAGCGGTTGTCGACCTCGGCCAGGGCGAGCGCGCCTATCAATGGCGCAAGGTGTCGACGAACGCGGTTTCCGGGACATCGAGCGGCGAGGTTCGCCACACAAAACGCGGAACCGTCTATGAAGAGACCGAAACGCCTGGCTATATCGAGCGCCAGGAATGCTTCTACACATTCTACGCACGCGCTTCGGGCGGCCGCTGGTTCGTCACCAATTTCCGCCAGCCAAAGCTGGAATGCGAATGAATTGCCGCGGCGGATCCCGACCGGCCGTGAGTGAAGGAGAATACGTATGCGCGTCCTGCTGATCGAGGACGAACCGGAAATGGCCTCCGTGCTGAAGGCCGCTCTCGAGCGTCTGGATATCGTCGTCGACCATGCCGCGACATTGGCCGACGGGGAGGCGGTGGCTCGTCTTGGCTATCACGACGCGGTGGTGCTGGACCGCCGGCTGCCGGATGGCGACGGTCTCGGCCTGATCCCGCGTCTGCGCGCCTTGCACCTGGACGTACCGGTGATCGCGCTGACGGCGATGAGCGGGCTGGACGACCGCGTCGCCGGGCTCGATGCCGGTGCCGACGATTACATGGTCAAGCCCTTCGCCACGGTGGAACTCGTCGCGCGGCTCCATGCGCTGCACCGGCGCTCGTTCACTTCGCGCGCCAACCAGACGATGGTCGGCCGCCTCATCTATGATTTCCGCCATCGCGAGGCGCTGGTCGAGGATCAGGCCCTGGATCTGCCGCGGCGCGAAAGGCTGGTGCTTGAAACCCTTATCCGCAGGCCGGGCCGGACCATCATGCGCGGCACGCTCGAAGAGGCCGTCTACGCCCTGGACGACGAGATCGGCTCCAATGCGCTCGACGCGCATATTTCCCGGCTGCGCCGCAAGCTCGACGATGTCGCCGCCGGCATCGAGATCCGGGCGATCCGCAATCTCGGCTATCTCTTGCGGGCGGCCTCGTGAAGAAGGCGCGCGCGCGTTCGCTGCAATGGATCCTGGTCCGCCGGCTGATCCTGCTGCAGGCAGCGACGCTGCTTATCTTCATCGTGCTTTGCGCGGCAGCACTGTGGATCGCCAATCCGCGCCTGCTGATCGACAACGAGGCTGCAGTCGCGGCCGTCAAGGATGCCGTCGACCGGGACAAGGACGGCAGGCTGATCGTGCGTGAAACGGAAGAACTCACAGCGTTTCGCGAGAGTTTTCCAAATGTCTGGTACGTCGTTCGCGACGGCAGTGGCGAAAGCGTCCGCTTCGGCACCATACCGGACGTCTATACCAAGAACTTGGGCGACCTGCTTGGCGAGGCCGACCACGCCACGATCGGATTCTCCGACAAGGACATGCGGCCGGAAGCCTATCTGGAAAACGCTTCGACCAAGGCCGGCACGGTGCAGATCGTCGCCGCGACGCAGTCGTCGCGCCAGCAGACAGACGGCCTCGAAGTCAACATCTCGGCCACCGTCGAAGTCGCGCGCAATCCGGATGGCAGCAGGAACTGGGAGCGCGCGCTGCCGGCGCTCGCGGTCGTCATCGCAATCCTGCTGTTGCCCGTCATCCTCGTGATGGGCGCGACGACACTGGTGACGACGCCGACCATCGTGCGCCGCTCCTTTGCCGGCCTTGTCGACACCGTGCGCCAGGCCGCGCGCATCGATATCGGCACCCGGGCCATGCAACTTCCGGTCAAGCAGGTGCCGCAGGAGATCGCGCCGCTGGTGAACGCCTTCAACGAGGCTTTGGCCCGGCTCGCGCAGGGCTATGACCGGCACAACCGTTTCCTGACCGACGCCGCGCACGAATTGCGCACGCCGATCGCCATCCTGCGCACACGCGCCGAATTGCTGAAGCAGGAACCACAAAGCGTGCGCCTGCTGCATGACATCGAGCGTCTGTCGCACCTTGCCCAGCAACTGCTCGATCATCAGTTGCTGGATCGCCCGTCCGAGCAACGCCAGATCGTCGATCTCGACGATCTCGTCAGCCGGGTCGCCGCCGATTTCGCCCCGCTCGCCATCGAGGCCGGCTATGACCTCGCCTTCGAACCGTCGCCGAACAAGGCGCATGTCGAGGTCAACGTGCTGCAGATCGAGCGGGCGCTCGCCAACCTGGTGCGCAACGCCATCGAGCATGGCGGCGGCCGCGGCACGATCACGATAGCCATCGACGGGACCGGAGGCATCGAAGTGCGCGACGAGGGCCCGGGCATTCCCGCGGAAGAGCGCGAGAATGTCTTCGAGCCTTTTTACCGCTTGCAGCCGCAGTCGCGTGGAGCGGGACTGGGACTGAACCTCGCCCGGCAGATTGCGCTGCTGCATGACGGAACGATCCGGATCCTGACGGGCTCGTGGCGCGGCGCCCGCATCCGCATGGAGTTACCCGTCCGTTCGTAATGGCAGCCACGGATGGCGCCAAGACGCGCAGTGTCGGCGGCCCATGTCGGGCTTATCTGTTTTCTAACCAATTGCCGTTATTGCCATTGCCATAGCGGGAGCCAGGCTTTGGTGGGAACGGGAAAAATCGGCGCGCGCCGCCCAGTCATGCTGTCGGTCGTCGTGCCGTGCTACAACGAGCGCGACGGCGTGGCCGAGCTTCACCGGCGCGTCAGCGCCGTGTGCCTTGAGCAAAGCCCTTCCTACGAGATCGTTCTTGTCATCGACGGGGCGACCGACGGCACCCGCGAGGCCATTTTCGAACTGGCCGAAAAGGACGACCATGTGGTCGCCATCGACCTGGCGCGCAACTACGGCCACCAGATCGCGCTCAGCGCGGGGCTTGAGTTCTGCCGCGGCGAGCGCATCCTCATTCTCGACGCCGACCTCCAGGATCCGCCCGAACTGCTCGGCGCGATGATGGTGAAGATGGATGGAGGCTTCGACGTCGTCTACGGCCAAAGGGTGAAGCGCGACGGCGAAAGCTGGTTCAAACTGGCTTCGGCCTCGATGTTCTATCGCCTGCTTGGTCGGATGGTCGATGTCGACATCGCACCGGACTCCGGCGACTTCCGGCTGATGAGCCGGCGTGCGCTCGACCATCTGAACGCGATGCCCGAACGCTACAGGTTCATTCGCGGCATGGTGAGTTGGATCGGGCTGAGGCAGGTCGCCTTCCCCTACGAACGCCACCGGCGCTTTGCTGGCACCACGCATTATCCGTTGAAGAAGATGGTTCTTCTGGCGGTCGACGCGATGACCAGCTTTTCGATCCTGCCCTTGCGGTTTGCCTCGCTGCTGGGGATGATGTTCGGCCTGCTCGGCCTGGTCGTGCTTGGCTATACGCTGCTGGAATGGTCCGTTGGCAATGTGCTGCCCGGCTGGACGAGCCTTGCCGCGATCATGCTGATCCTGGGCAGCGTCCAGCTTCTGGTGCTCGGTATCTTCGGCGAGTATCTCGGCCGCATGTACATGGAGACGAAGCGGCGGCCGCTCTACTTCGTCAACGAAATCGTTTCGCGCGACCAGCCCGCCAAGAACAGCGACCTGGCTGTCCATCGCCTGCAGGAGATGGCGAAACGAGCCGCGCGTGGCTGAGGCGAAGGCTCACCGGATGCAACGGGAACGGCATGGGCAGGATGCGGTCGGCTCTTCCGTCTGATTTCTCGCGGATGCTGCGCTTTGGCGCCGTCGGGCTTCTCAACACCGCGCTTGGATATACGCTCATCCTGACCGCGTTGGCGCTGGGGCTCGGCGACATCGTCTCCAATGCCACAGGCTATGCCGCGGGCCTCACCCTTGGCTTCTTCCTCAATCGGCGATGGACGTTCGGGCGCGCCGGCGATTTTCGCTCCGGCGCGGTCGTTCGGTACGCGATCACCTTCATTGCCGCCTATGGCGCCAATCTGGGAATCGTGATCACCGCCATGTCCGCCGGTATCATCGAAAACCCATTTGTCCATCTGGCTGGCAACTGCCTCTACTCGGTCATCTTCTATCTGGGCTCGTCCCGTTTCGTCTTCGTCGCCGATGATCCGGACGCCTTGGCCGGAACGAACGCGACATGGACCGGAACCGCGACATGAATCAGGCCGCCACAATCATCACGGCCACTCCGTCGCTCGGGGACGCGCAACGCATCAGGCTGGTATTCTGTCTTCTCTGCGCCTGTGTCGTGGCCTATGTGCTGGCGGACTTTGCCGGCGCGATCCTGCAGGATCCCGATAATTGGTGGCACGTGAAGGTCGGCCTGGACTTCCTGGCGAGCCGGACGTTTCCGGCCGTAGACCCTTATTCCCATACTTTCGCTGGCCAGCCCTGGATCGCCAAGGAATGGCTGGGGCAGGTTCTTCTGGCCCTTGCCTACCGCGCGGGCGGTTGGAATGGCGTCGTCGCACTGATCATCGCCACGGTCGGCCTGGCCGTCTTCCTGGTGGGATGGTTCCTCAGCGCATGGCTGAAGCCGATACTGGCGGTGGCGCTGGCCTTCGTCGCGGCCTTCCTGATCGCCCCGATCTACACGGCACGCCCGCACGTCTTCACCCTGCCGATCATCGTCGTCTGGACGGCAATGCTGTTTCGTGCCGCGCAGGAAGAGCGAGCCCCGCCCCTGTGGCTGCTCGTGCTTGTCGTGTTGTGGGCGAACCTGCATGCCACGTTCACCCTGAGCTTCGTCATCGCCGCCTTTGCCGGGCTCGATCTCCTGGCACGCTCGGGCCTGTCAAAACCCGCCCTGCTGGCGAAATGGGCGGCTTTCGGCCTGCTCTGTCCGTTGGTCAGCCTGATGCATCCCTATGGCGTGAAGGCCATCCTGGCCACGCTCACCGTGGCCTATGGCAACGAGGCGGTACCACTCATCCTGGAGTGGCGGCCGTTCAACGCCCAAGAACAGCTCTTCCAGGAAGCAGCGATGCTGTTGGCGTTTTTCGGGCTTCTGGTATCGAGGCTCCGGATCGGCTGGGCCAAGGCGCTGTTCATCGTATTCACGCTGCACGTCTATCTCGCGCATCTGCGATTTGTATATCTGCCCTTCCTGTTGATTCCGTTGGTAATCGCGGCCGAGATCGCACGGCAATATGCCGCGCTCTCGGCTACTACATGGCTGGCGGAAAAGCGTGATGGGCTGGAGAAGGTCTTCGCCGGCCGGTTCTACACAATATGCGGCGCGATGGCTGTCCTGGCGGTCGGCGTCGTCTCGATTCTCGGCAGCACCTACAAGGTCGCGCCAAGCCCGACGACAGCGGCCAACGGCGCCCTCGCATTCGCCAGGGACCATCGCCTGTCCGGCAACGTGCTGAATTCCTACAATTTCGGCGGCACGCTGATCTTCCACGGCATCAAGACCTACATTGACGGCAGAACGGACCAGCTGTTCCTCAACGGGTTCACGAAAACCGACGAGGCGACCGGGCGCAGTGACGGAAAACCCCTGCTCGAGAACCAGTTGAAGAAATACACCATCGGCTGGGCGCTCCTCACAGCCGACGACACCCGCATCCCCTTCTTCGCGGAGTTGGGCTGGAAGCGCGCCTATGCGGACGAGTATGCCGTGATCTACCTGCCTCCCGGCGCCTGATTTTTTACCGCGCCCGCGCGAACCTGTCCGGCACGACGCTCGCCATTTCGAAATACTGGCCAAGCTTCGCCGCCAGCAGCAAGGTCGCGAAGATAAAATAGGAATCGCAGGCCAGCGCCCACGAAACCTGGGAGCATGCGTTTTGATGGCAGCTTTGCGATTGCCCGAAGGCCGAACCTCATGGTAACGAGGGCACGCGCGGGTATGATGTAATGGTAGCTTGTCAGCTTCCCAAGCTGAACGCGCGGGTTCGATTCCCGCTACCCGCTCCAGTTTCTGCCACAAGGGTTTGCGCCTGATTTGCCGCCCTCCTGAAATGGGCGGTTTTTACAGACTATGTGCTGTTGCCAACCGCACTGAGCGATGAACCCCCGACCGCGTGATGGGGCCGACATGACATTAGTCAAGTCAAGTCAGGCCTGGCCAATTCGCATCTGCTTCTTGAGAAGGAACCGGGCGAGATTGTTGATATTTCGCGGCGCCACCCTTTTGGGGAGATGTGCCAGCAGGCCCTTGGATTTGACGTCGTTTTGAAATCGCTCTGCCCAGTCCTCGGTGTGATTGTCCCGTTGCAGCCGCAAATTCGTCTTGAACTCGCGGTTCGGCATTTCAATCGACAATTGCCGGGCCATCGATGCCACATAAGGGCGGGGGTCGTCCAACAGGTCTTCGTAAAAGAAATGATCGTAGGGCAGGTCCGCCATGCGCAGGTAGGCCTCCCAGAAGGCATAGCTCTGTTCGATCAGGAAATAGGCCTGACAGATACCGGCGAAGTCGTATCGCGGAACCAAATCCGCTCCATCCGTACTTCTCCAACGGCCTGACGCCTTCGCCCGGCAATAGGAAATCGCTTGGCGAAGGCGGTCCCGCCGCTCCAGCAGGACCAAACCCATGGCATGGCGCCGGAGGCATTCCGCGAGGAAGTCGGCTCCATATTTCGCCTGCGACCAGTGAAGGTGCCGGGGAAACAGCTTTACCGCGAACCTACCATTTGCCGTCCCGCCGCGATCAATCACCGCGGACATGAGTTCGTCGAAGGATTTCGGCTTGCATCCCAGATTGGCCGTATCAAGCCATTCTGCCGACTTACCGAACAATCCGGTGCTGTTTGCCAGGCTGCCAAGCCATTCGGAGCCGCTACGGGCCTCAGTCAGTATCGCCACGCCTTTCATGCGTGCTGATTGCCCGCTGCCTTCAAATGCATGATCCTCATTACAAAATACGGTTCTTCCTGATGGCCCCTCGGCATGCTTACAACTCCACCTAAACAGCGCTTCAACGGCCAGGGGCTGATATCGTTCCGTCGATTCTATCTTAGGCTAAGCTAAAATGAAGGCGAAATCCGTCGCGTTGAGGCGATCGGCGCCGGGCTGCACAAGATTTGTTGTGAAGAAACCGGCCACGCAACGGTGGCCGGTCCTTGCGTTAGGCAGAAGCCGATTACAGCCAGACCCTGGCCCATACGCGCTCGCGCCAGCAGCGCACATGGCGGCGGCCGTGGCGCCAGGTCCGGCGGCAAACCCTGCGCCAGACACGGCGGCGCCCATGGCGACGGCGCCAGCGGCGACCATGACGCCATTCGCCGTAGCGATGCCAGCGACGATGGGAGACCTGCTCCAGTTCGACCCCGTCATCCCCTTCGAAGACAGCCGGATCCGGCTTGTCGAGCTCATCGAGAATCCCGTTGCCCTGCGGGATACCGGCAATGGCGCGACTGGGTCCGGCTACACTCGCAAATGCCACCACCCCGGCGGCGCCAAGCATTCCAGTAAGAAACAACCGACGTTCCATCGAACCCTCCTCCAAGTTGATCATCGGCATCTCCTCCCCTCGCCGAATGGGCTTCAGCGGGCATGCCGATAGCCCTGAACGCGCGGTCGCGATTGTTGTTCCCTCATCCCACTTCGCGCAGGATGAAATCGTGCAGCATCTTGGCCGCCGGCGACAGCACGCGGTTCTTGACCGTGATCAGGCTGTAGGGTCTGACCTCGATGTCGAATTCGGTCTGGACGACATCGATGGCACCGGCGAGCCCATCGGGATTCTGGATGAATTTCGCCACCTGCACCGAGACCGGCGCGATGGCGTCGGATTGCGCGACCATGACCAGCGTCAAGAGCAGCGAGCTGGTGTTGAGGATCCGGTCCGGCAAGGCGATGTTGCGGTTGAGGAAATTGCTCTCCATCGCCTGGCGCAAGGGCGAGCCGCCGGACTGGAAGACCCAGTCATAGGCCGCAGTGTCTTCGAGCCGCACCACGCTGGCACTGGTGAGCGGGTGGCCACGGCGCACGATCAGGCAGGCCTTCTCGACGCCGATGACACGGGATTCGAACAGCCGCGGATTGAGGTCATCAGGGATGCGCGCGATGATGAAATCATGGCGCGTGGCGATCAGTTCGCGTGCCAGCACATTGGAGGTCTCAACCTGCATGGTGATCTCGATACGCGGATAGATGCGGCGGATTTCGCGGATCGCCGGCACCGCGAGTTCAATCGCCGGCGCGGTCACGGCACCCAGGAACACCGAGCCGCCCTTGCCCGCCTTGAGCTCGGAGATCTCGCGATCGACCTCGCGCATCTCCAGCAGGATCGAGCGCGCGCGCCTTGCCAGTGCCTTGCCGTAGGGCGTCAGCGTGATGCCGCGCGGCAGCCTTTCGCACAGCTTGACCTCCAGCACCGCCTCCATCTCGGCGATCATACGCGAGGCCGCCGGCTGCGAGATGTTCATCACCTGCGCCGCCGCGCTCACCCGGCCGTGATCGTCGAGCGCGACGATCATGCGCATGTGACGCAGGCTGAGGCCGCTGCGCAGCAAGGTTTCGCCATCGCCCGGCGTCTCGCTGTAACCGTTTGAAACCGCGGCCGGATTTCGTAACGCCGCCATGCTTTCCCCGATTCCTTCCTGGCCAGCCGGCATTCGTGCCGCCCTGCCTTGTCTCAATAACACATACCAAGCGTGATATGGCAAACATCAAAGATCGCATTTGACAGTTATGACAAAAGGGTCGCAACGTCAGTGCGTTCCGAGACGCGACGGTCGCCGACGACAAAAAATCGTATCGATTGAAATCAGCGGCTCGAAACCATGGGAGGATACCGGAGATCGATATGACGGCAGCAGTGCCTTGGCGCTTCTGCACGATTGCGCGGCCCGCGACCCCCGGGGTGCCGCGTCCATCAACCAGGGAGAGTTAAGTGAAAATCATCAAGACATTAGTCGCCGCCTTGGCGGTCAGCATCGCGGCCATGTCGGCCACCGCCTACGCAGCCGACAAGGGGCTCGTCGGCGTGCTGATGCCCACCAAGACCTCACAGCGCTGGATCAATGACGGCGACGCCGTGAAGTCCCAGCTCGAGGCTTTGGGCTACACGGTAGACCTGCAGTACGCGCAGGACGACATCCCCAACCAGCTCAGCCAGCTGGAAAACGAGATCACCAAGGGCCCGAAGGCGCTGATCATCGCCTCGATCGACGGCACCACCATGTCTGCCGCCCTGCAAAAGGCCAATGACGCAGGCGTCGTCGTCGTCGCCTATGACCGCCTGATCAAGAAGACGGGCAATGTCGATTATTACACCACCTTCGACAATTTCGGCGTCGGCGTCATCCAGGCCAATTCGCTGCTCAAGGGTCTCGGCTACCCGGACAAGAAGGGTCCGTTCAACATCGAGCTGTTCGGCGGCTCGCCCGACGACAACAACGCCTTCTTCTTCTACAACGGCGCCATGTCGGTGCTGCAGCCGTTGATCGACAGCAAGGTGCTCGTCGTGAAGTCCGGCCAGATGGGCATGGACAAGGTCGGCACGCTGCGCTGGCTGGCCGCGACCGCACAGGCCCGCATGGACAATCTGCTCTCGGCCAACTACTCGAGCGGCGGCGCCCGCGTCGATGGCGTTCTGTCACCCTATGACGGCCTGTCGCGCGGCATCATCGCCTCGCTGCGCGCCGTCGGCTACGGCACCGCCGACCAGCCCTGGCCGGTCGTGACCGGCCAGGATGCCGAAACCGCTTCGGTGAAGGCAATCATCGCCGGCGAACAGTATTCGACCGTGTTCAAGGATACACGTGACCTCGCCAAGGCCACCGTCGAGCTGGTCGACAAGGTGCTGTCGGGCGGCAAGCCGGACGGCCTCGACACCAAGACCTACAACAACGACGTCAAGGTCGTTCCCTCGATCCTCTTGACGCCGCATGAAGTCGACAAGTCGAACTACCAGAAGCTGGTCGTCGACTCCGGCTACATCAAGGCCGCGGACCTGAAGTAATTTCGGTTGCAAAGCCAGGGGTCCTGCGCAACGCAGGGCCCCTTTTCGTTCACCAGCGACCCCGGTATTGTTGCGGACCTCGCAGGAGAATTATTGCCCATGGCCTCGACGATTTTGGAGATGCAGGACATCACCAAGACGTTTCCCGGCGTGAAGGCGCTGTCGAACGTCAATCTGCGTGTCGAGGAAGGCGAGATCCACGCCGTGGTCGGCGAGAATGGCGCCGGCAAGTCGACGCTGATGAAGGTCCTGTCGGGTGTCTACCCCTCAGGCAGCTATGACGGCAAGATCATCTTTCGCGGCGAGGAGTGCCATTTCAAGGGCATTCACGACAGCGAGCACAAGGGTATCGTCATCATCCACCAGGAGCTTGCGCTGGTGCCGATGCTGTCGATTACCGAGAACATATTTCTTGGCAATGAACATGCCAAGCGCGGGATCATCGACTGGGATGCCAACGAGGCGCGCACGACCGGGTTGCTGAAGAAGGTCGGTCTCAAGGAAGATCCCAATACGCTGATCACCAATATCGGCGTCGGCAAGCAGCAACTGGTCGAGATCGCCAAGGCGCTGAGCAAGGAAGTGAAGCTCTTGATCCTCGACGAGCCGACGGCGAGCCTGTCGGAAAAGGACAGTCAGGCCCTGCTCGACCTGCTGCTCGAATTCAAGCGGCAAGGCATGACCTCGATCCTGATTTCGCACAAGCTCAACGAGGTGAACCGGGTCGCCGACAAGGTGACCATCATCCGCGACGGGCGCACCATCGAGACGCTTGCCAGGAAGGACATTTCCGAAGATCGCATCATCACTTCGATGGTGGGTCGTTCGCTCGACGACCGCTATCCGCCGCGCGAGCCCAGGATCGGCGACGTCGTGCTGCAGATTCGCGACTGGTCGGTCTATCACCCGATCCACGCCGACCGCCAGGTGATCAAGGGCATCGATATCGATGTGCGCAAAGGCGAAGTGGTGGGCATTGCCGGGCTGATGGGCGCAGGACGCACCGAATTCGCCATGAGCCTGTTCGGCCGCTCCTATGGCCGCCGCATCACCGGCGAGGTGCTGCTCAACGGCAAGCCTGTCGATCTTTCCTCGGTCAGCAAAGCGGTGAAGCATGGCATCGCCTACGTCACCGAGGACCGCAAGACCTACGGGCTGAACCTGATCGACCATATCAAGCACAACATCACGCTCGCCAATCTTGGCGGCGTGTCGCGCCACGGCGTGATCGACGACCTGCGCGAGCTCGACGTCGCCAACGACTATCGCAAGAAGACCAACATCCGCGCGTCGAGCGTCTACCAGATGACCGGCAACCTTTCGGGCGGCAACCAGCAGAAGGTGGTGCTGTCGAAATGGCTGTTCGCCAACCCGGAAGTGCTGATCCTCGATGAGCCGACGCGCGGCATCGACGTCGGCGCCAAATACGAG